>JADQCD010000066.1 GCA_016278285.1 Actibacterium sp. | reverse complement strand
GCAACCGCGCGCCGAGCGCTTCCCAGGCCTTCACGGTGATCTCGGGGCCGATGCCGGCCGGCTCCCCGAGGTCAGGGCAATCGGCGGGCAGCTCATGGCTTGCGTATGATCGCGTCGGCCTTCAGCTCTTCCAGCCAGCTGTTGGCGTAGGAGGCGAGCCGCTGGTTGAACAGTTGCAGGCGGATCGCCTGGCGATCCGCGTCCTCGGGCAGAACGGCGGTTCGGCCGCACAGCATCAGCAACACCGCGCTATCCCCCCGCATCAGTGTCGCGGTCTCGCGCTCATCCAGCTTTGCCAGTTCCAGCGCCAGATCAGCCGGCACCTGGGGAAGGGGCAGGGTGTCAAAGCGCAACCGCTCTTCGGGCAGGCCCTTGGCCACGCCGTAGAGGTCATCGCAACTGTCGACCCGGGCGGCAACATCGGCGGCCTCGGCGGTGCTGGCCCCGGGCAGGAAGAACCGGGCATACTGGACCGACAGGGTTTCGGGCGTTTTCGGGTCGGTTTCCTCGATCGCGCGCAACTGGAACAGGGCGATGGCGTTTGGCACCGGGATCGGGTCGCTGACTTCGCCGGGGCCCAGTGAGAGCACGGCAGAGGCGATCTGGGGAGGCAGGTTCGACAGGTCCAGCCAGTCGATCCGTCCGCCGCGCCCGGCGGAACCCGAGACCGAATATTGTCGAGCGGCTGCGGCGAATTGCGCCGGGGTCTCGATCTCGCGCGTCAACCGCGCGGCAAGCGCGCGGGCCTGGGCGCGGAACTCGGGCGTGTCGGCGCGCAGGATGATCTCGGACAACAGGACTCGGGCCGAACCGGGCCGGGAGCTGAGCGCCAGCGCTCGGTCGATCTCGGCCTCGGTGATCTGGGCGCGCGGGCCAAATCGATTGCGCACCACCTCGCGCCAGGCAAGGCCGGCGGTGACGAAATCGCGAAAGCTCTGGGCCGCGACGCCGCCGCGTTCCAGTTCGGCGACGAATTCCTCGGCGGTCAGGTTGGCGCGGCTGGCGAATTCGGTCATGCCTTCCCGGACCTGTTCTTCGGTCAGCTGGACGCCCGCGTCCCTGGCCGCATTCATCCGCAGGCGATCCTCGATCAGACCGGTGATTGCCTCCTGCTCGATATCGCCGGGACTGTTGAGAAGTTGCAGGAATCGCACTCTCTGTTCATATTCCCAATTGGTGATCGCCTGGCCGTTGACGATCAGGCGCGGCGCGAAAGGTCCGCCTTGCTGCGCCGATGCGGCGGCAAGCGGGGCGGTCAGCGCCATCAGGCACAGAAAAAGCGTTCTGAAAAGGCGTGTCAGTCGGGTCATCCTTGCTTCCGTGTTGCTTGGACTCATCGGGCGCAGTTGCGTCGGTACGCGCTTTCGCCGGGCGTCGTGCCGAATCCGGTCAGCGCGATGGTCAGGCCGAAATTCGTTGTCGGGGTTACACTAGTCGAGGAAGTGAAGCGACGCGAGAGGGAAACATTCATCTCGACGCACTCGTTCCGATAGACCAGTCCGAGTCCGGCCTCGGCGGCTGACCCGGTGACAAAATCATAACGCCAGTTGGCCTTGCCGGTCCAGTTCGGGCGGAAGCGATAGGATGTGTCCATCAGCCATTCCGCGCTGTCGGTGGGCCGGTTTTCCAGCGGATTCGCCTGTTGCCAGATGAAGCTGGAGGCCAGGCCCAGTCTTTCGGTGCGCCAATCCATGCGCAGTTCGTCGCGGGTGAAGTTGAAGCTGTCGTCGAACACGGCGCGGTTGGTCACCCGCAGGTTGCCCGCCGTGGTCAGTTGCATGGCGGCCAGCCAGTCGGAATTGTAACCGCCCAGGCCCGTTCCGGTCGCGAACTGGTTGAGATTCTTTTCGCGCAGGACGCGTCCGACCGTCACCCCCAGCGACCAGCCCGCCGGGTCGTGGCGGGTCCAGCCCAGGCCCAGGTTGGCGCGCAGGCCCTGCTCATACCGGTCGGCGCCGGGGAAGCGGTCAAGCGCGAACAGGTTGCCCTCGTCGAAATCGACACTGAGACTGTCTTCATTGGCGATGTCGGTATCGTCGACAGGGCTCCAGACCAGTTGTGCGACGGGTTCCAGCACATGGGTCGCGCCATTGGCACCCGCTCGCCGCAGCGGCCAGCGCATCTCGACAGCGCCGAATGGCGTGGCGCGCGTCTCGGGCGTGGTGGCAGTGCTGTCGTCGCCCACGGCATAATAATCCAGCGCAACACGGCCCTGGGCCGCAAGCAGCACGCCCTGCGGCGTGGTCCAGTCGCGACGCCAGTCCAGCCGGGCCGACGCGCGGGTGGCATCGCGCCCGATCACGTCGGCGCCCGAGGCACGGCGGAAGCCGAACAGTTCCAGCCGCGTCTCGGCGGTGCCGCCAAGCACCGGCATCTCGAAGCGGCGCTGCCAACTGGCGCTGCCGATGGTGTTGGGCAGCGTGGCATTGTTTTCCGAGGCCCGCAGAGAATTGACATGGCGCAGGCCGGCATGGATGTATTCGTCACGGCGGGTGCGGCTGATATCGACAGTGCTGGGCAGGCGGTCGGCATCGGAATAGGCGTAATCCAGCAGATAGGCCGGATCGCTGACCGCCTTGATTCCGAATGTCAGATCGAAGCCGCGCGGCAGATCGAAGCGCCCGTCGGCAAACAGGTAGCGACGGTCTTCGCCGGGACGCAGGTCGTCGCGGGTCAGCGCGCCGTTCATCGTGATCCGGCCGCTCCGGAACGCCCGCCGAAAGCGCAGCTCGACCGTCCGGCTGCCGCCGGTGGTGACATAGGGGGTCACCGTCAGGTCGGCGTGCCGGCCAAGCGTCACGAAATAGGGAAGCTTGAGGCCGGTCCCCAGCTTGTCGTTCACCCGCAGGCTCGGGGTGAGAAAGCCGTTGGCGCGCTTCAGCGTCGGGTCGGGCAGCCGCAGGCGGGGCAGGTAGAAAACCGGAACGCCCATCACCTCGAGCCGGGCGTTGTCGAAATAGAGCTGACGTTCCAGTTCGTCATGGATGATCCGCCGGGCCCGGATTCGCCACAGCGGCACCGGGCTGCCCGGACAGATCTGGCAGGACGAGGCGACGGTCTTTCCCAGCACCGAATAGCGCCCGTCGATCCGGCGGATCTCGGCGGCGGCCAGTTGAAGTTGCCGGTTGAGCACCAGGCGTGCGGATCTGAGGATACCGGTTCTCAGGTCGGATGAAAGCGCCGCGCTGTCGGCCAGCAGGAAACTGCCATCGGGCCGCAGCACCGTCAGCGGTCCTTCGATCGTCAGCTGGTCGGCGCGACGGTCATAGACGATGGAGGCGGCGCGAAGTGTGGTTTCATCGAAGAACACCTCGACATTGCCCGAGGCGCGGAGGCGGCTGTTCCCCTCGACAGAGACCTGGTCGGCGATCAGCGTCGCCGGGGCCTGCTGCGCGGCGGCGCCGAGCGGCAGCAGGATCAGGAAAAGCACAGACGCCAACAGCCGCATCACCCATCCTCCAGGTGCAGAAGAAGACCGAGGGACAAGAAAATTCCGATGGCCGGCGGTGACCAGGCAGCCAGCGCGACCGGGATCTGCCCGCTTTCGCCCATCAGCTGGACAAAGTTGCGCAAGAAGAACAGCGCCAGGCCCAGCCCAAGCGCCAGCATCACCATCGGTCCGGTGCGCGCGAAACGTGTGTGGCGCATGGTGAACCCCGCCGCGATCAGCATCATCGCGACGTAAAAGGCCGGCAGCGCCAGCTCCATCTGGAACCATACCCGGTGCTGCCGGGTCGAAAACCCGGCGCGTTCCAGCTCGGCGATGAAATCGGGCAACTGCCAGATCGGCACGTCCGACGGGCTGCCGAAACTGTCGCGGATGCGTTCGCGCGTCAGGTCGGACGGCACTGTCAGTGTTTCGAAACGCTGCGCCTGCCGTTCGGCGATGGCGGACGGATCGTCCAGCGGCCAGCGCTTGGCATCGCTGAGTTGCCAGGCCCCGGCGGTCAACGCGGCCCGCGCGGCCTCGACCCGGTAAAGCGGCGCCGCGTCGGGCCCGAAGGCCAGAAAGGTCACGTCTTGCAACACCGTGCCGTCCGTATTGGTATGCGCCGCGCGGATCACCATCTGCCCGCTGACGTCGCCCTGGCGCAGCCACAGACCCTCGGGGCTGATCGACAACACGCTGCCGCTGCCCTGGCTGTAGCGGTTCGAAAGCGCCTCGTATTCCTGCGCGGTGG
>JADQCD010000123.1 GCA_016278285.1 Actibacterium sp. | reverse complement strand
GCCCCAGCCATTCAAGCCGACAGCAGTGCGCGGGCGGCGGCACGGGCCTCGTCGGTAATCGTGTCGCCCGCCAGCATCCTCGCCAGTTCGTCGATCCGGTCCGCCGCAGCGACCGGTGTGACGGTGGACAGCGTCTCGTCCCCCGTCACCTTCTTTTCGACCCGCCAGTGATGCGCGCCCTTCGCGGCGACCTGGGGCGAATGCGTGACCACCAGGACCTGCCCGCCCTCGGCCAGCTTGGCAAGGCGTCGGCCTACCGCATCGGCGGTGGCGCCACCGACGCCACGATCGATCTCGTCGAAAATCATCGTCAAACCGGTGTCGCCGCCTGTCAGGCACACCTTCAGCGCCAGCAGAAAGCGCGAAAGTTCTCCGCCCGAAGCAATCTTGTTGAGCGGCCCGGCCGGCGCGCCGGGGTTGGTCGCGACGGTGAAGGTGATCGCGTCACGCCCTTCGGGCCCAGGTTCGCCCGGCGCGATTTCGGTGGCAAAGACCGCGCGCTCCATCTTGAGCGGGGCCAATTCGGCGGTCATCGCACGGTCGAGCCCGGCGGCAGCGGCATGGCGCCTTTCCGACAGCGCCCCGGCCGTTTCGTCATACGCCCCTTGCGCCTTGCGCAGGCCAGCGCGGAGCACTTCCAGATTTCCCGCCCCCGCGTCCAGGGCCGCCAGCCGATCTCGCAGATCCCGGGCGAAACCGGCCAGGTCGTCCGGCAACACCCCGTGCTTGCGCGCCTGGGCCCGAATCTCGAACAGACGCTCCTCGACCCGGTCCTGTTCGACCGGGTCGAAGGACAGCCCTTCCAGAAAGCGTTCGACGGCCTGCTGCGCCTCGCCCAATTCGGCCAGGGCGCGCGTCAGGGCCTCGATCGCCTCATCCAGCGCGCCGCCATCGGCCGAGGTCGTCGCGTCCTCAAGCCAGCGCACGGCATCGCCCATCATCCCCTCGGCGCCATCATTGCCGATTGCGGAATGGGCGCGGGCTATATCCTCGCGAATACGGTCGGCTGCCTGCATCATCCGACGCTGGGTATCGAGTTCGGCCTCTTCGCCCGGTTGCGGGTCCAGCCGGTCCAGATCGTCTACTGCATGGCGCAAATATTCCTCTTCCTTGCGCATGGCGTCCAGCTCTGCCTCGGCGTCTTCAAGCACCTTGCGCGCGCGGGCCAGGTCACGCCAGGCCGCACGGGTCGCGGCAAGCTCGTCGCCGGCATCCGCGAAGCTGTCCAGCAAAGCCCGGTGGGCGCGCGGGTTCAGCAAGCCGCGGTCGTCCTGCTGGCCATGCAGTTCCACCAGCGTGTCGGACAGGGCGCGCAGCACGTCGCCGCTTGCGCGCCGGTCGTTCACCCACGCCGTCTTGCGCCCCTCTGCGGTATTCACCCGGCGCAGGATCAACTCATCGCCCGCAGGCAGTCCTGCCTCGTCCAGAACGGCCCGGGCCGGGTGATCCCTTGCCAGGTCGAACGCGGCCACCACCTCGCCCTGGGCGGCGCCGGCGCGCACCAGTTCCGCCCGGCCGCGCCAGCCAAGAACGAATCCAAGCGCGTCAAGCAGGATCGACTTTCCGGCCCCGGTCTCGCCCGTCAGCACGTTGAGACCCGGCTGAAAGGCAAGCTCAAGCCGGTCGATGATAAGCAGGTCCCGGATGTCGAGACTGCGCAACATGCCCTAGCCTTCCATGATCAGAGCCACTCGCCCTTGATCATCTGGCGATAGACCGTGCTAAGCCAACCGGTGCCGCGCTGCTCGGGTTTCAGGCCCTGGCCGCGCAGCAGGTCATATGCATCCTGATACCATTCGGTAGACTGGAAGTTATAGCCCAGAATGGCGCCCGCTGTCTGCGCCTCGTCGGTCAGGCCAAGCGACAGGTAGCTTTCGATCAGACGGTATAGCGCCTCGGCCGTCAACGTCGTGGTGCGATAATCCTCGACCACCACCCGGAAACGGTTGATCGCGGCCGCATAGTTCCCACGCTTGAGGTAATAGCGACCGATCTCCATCTCCTTGGCGGCAAGGTGGTTGAAGGCCAGGTCGAATTTCAGGATCGCCGATTGGGCGTATTCGCTCTCGGGATAGCGTTCGATCACCGTGCGCAACGCTTGAAGCGCCTGATAGGTCAGCCCCTGATCGCGGCCCACCAGGTCGATCTGGTCATAATAAGTCAGCGCCAGAAGATACTGCGCATAGGCTGCATCCTCATCGGCCGGATAGAAATCGATGTAGCGCTGCGCCGCGGCGCGGGCCTCTTCGTATTTCTTGTCCTTGTGGAATGCATAGGCCTGCATGATCAGCGCGCGCCTGGCCCATTCGGAATACGGATAAAGGCGCTCAACCTCGCCGAACAGCTCGGCCGCCTTTTCCGGGTCCCGGCTCGATTCCAGTTCGAATTCCGCCTGTCTATAGATCTGCTCGGCGGTCAGGCTTTCCAGCGGTGGATCCTTGGGTTGGCCGAGGAAACCGCCCCCCCCACAGGACGCCATCAGGCCCAGCGACATCACCGCTGCGACAAGAGCCTTGTGCGACCTGCTTGTGCCCATGAACCGCCTACCCCTGTCGTTTTCCATGTTTTCGACGCGCCAAAGGGCGCCGCGCCCCCGTGTCGTAGCACAGAAAAATCCGGTGCAAAATGTCTTTGGAACGGATTTTACCGATCAGGCGACGAGACGCAGATCGCCGGCGCGGATCCCGACACCCGGCAGGCGCCGCGCGGTGCGGGCATCGCAGGTTATCATGCGAAATGAACCGGGGCGGGCGAACATCGTGCGCAGCAGGAGATTGGTCAACGCGTGCCCCGCGCGGGTTCCGGTGTAACGGCCCAGAATCGGGGCCCCGGCAAGCGCCAGGTCCCCCAGCGCATCCAGCATCTTGTGGCGAACCGGTTCATCGGCATGGCGCATCCCGCCGGGGCTGAGAACGCGGTCACCATCGACCACAACCGCATTGTCAAGCGATCCCCCCATCGCCAGACCGGAGGCGCGCATAGCGTCCACATCCGCCTGGCGACAAAAAGTTCGACTGTCGCACAATTCCCGCACGAAGGCACCGTTGGCCATGTCCAGCAGCTTGTCCTGCCGTCCGATCGCCGCATCCTGAAAGTCAATGTGGAAAGCGATCTCAAGGCTCTCGGCCGGGTCGAGCCGGGCTCGCGCGGCACCGTTCTGCACCTCGATCGGCTCCAGTATCTCGATGGCACGTTCAGGCGCGTCGAGCGATTGAAGCCCCGATTCCAGTATCGCCTGGACGAAAGCCGCGGCCGAGCCATCGAGGATCGGAACCTCCGGACCGTCAATGTCGATCATCGCATTATGCACACCGCAGCCGGCCAGCGCCGCCATGACGTGCTCAACGGTCGAGACGGAAACCCCGGCTTCGTTCACCAGCTTGGTGCATAGTTTCGTCGGCAGGACCGAATCCCAATGCGCGGCGACCAGCGGATCGGCGCCAACAATATCGGTGCGGCGAAACCAGATGCCATATTCGGCCGCGGCGGGCCGGATTGCCATGCGGACCTGCCGACCGGTATGAAGGCCGATGCCGGTAAAGCCGATACGAGATTTCAGCGTCGTCTGCAAAGCTCACCCGATTTTGCGCGCCGGCCAATTCCAGCCGGCACCCCGTGGCTACGCCGTGGACGGGTCAAGCTCAACTCAATCTTTGCAACAGAGTGTAACACGTCTTCGAATCCATCGGCCGCATCTTGCCAATGCCCGTGCCCCAGAAGACAAGCCTTTGTTATCCAATAAAAAAGGGGCCGGAAATCCGGCCCCTGTCAGTCGCTCCGGAGTGTTCCGTCAATTCGCCTGACGTCGCAGGAAGGCAGGAATCTCGATCCGTTCCTGTTCAGCGTCGTATTCGTCTTCTTCCTGATAACTTTGGACAGGCGGCTGCTGGCGCATTGGTTGCTGGGTGGCGCGCGAAGGCGCCTCCTGGCCGTGGCCTGACATGCGGTTTATCAGCGATCCAATCCCGAAGCGCGTCTTGTCACCGGCGCCGGCGCCGGCGCCGGCGCCGGAGGCGCGCGCGCCTTGCTCGGGCTGGGCTGCGGCGGGGGACTGTTTCGGAGCCTTTCCGACCGCGGCTTGAAGCCGGGCCAGTGCCTCGGGAGACGGAGTGCCCGGCGCCCGCGGCTTGGGCGCGACGAAGCTCTCTTCCTCAGGCGTTGGCGGCGCGGCATATCCCCCTT
>JADQCD010000007.1 GCA_016278285.1 Actibacterium sp. | reverse complement strand
CCTGGAAATTTATCAGCCAGCTCATGATGATCTGGACGATCACGACGAACCAGATGATATCGAGGATCAGCAGAAGAATCTGGAGGATTGAAAGCATGGGCGCGGATCTTTCCTGACTATTGTTTTCGCCACGAGAAGTAAGACCGCCGCGCGCCGGTGGCAACCGTCTAGCGCGGCGTCCCGGCCAACTCGAACGCGATACGTCCTGCCCCTTGCGCCCCGGCGGCTTTCCCGATCATATCGTCGGCAAGCGGGGACAGGGACGAGGGCATGGTGCAGGTTACGGCGCGGCGGCGCATCCTCGGCTGGTATTTCTTCGACTGGGCCAGCCAGCCCTACAACACTCTGTTGCTGACCTTCATCTTCGCGCCCTATGTCAAGGAAATGCTCGGTGACGGAAGCACCGCACAGGCCGCCTGGGGATATGGCGTCGGGGTTGCCGGGCTGATCATCGCGCTGTTGGCGCCGGTGCTTGGCGCGATCGCCGACCGGGCGGGCGGGCGGATGCGGTTCATCTGGCTTTTCGCGACTCTCTATGTCGTCGGCGCGTCCGGCCTGTGGTTCGCGGCGCCCGACGACTTCGACCTCTTGTTGACGCTGCTCTTTTTCGCGACCGGGCTGATCGGGATGGAATTCGCCACGATCTTCACCAACGCGATGCTGCCGGGGCTCGGCCCGCGTCAACGGATCGGTCGCATTTCCGGCACCGGCTGGGCATTGGGCTATGTCGGCGGGGTGCTGGCGCTGGCGGTGATGCTGCTGCTGTTCGCCGAGAACGCGGAGACGGGCAAGACGCTGATTGGCCGCGATCCGCTGCTGGGTCTGGATGCGGCGGCGCGGGAAGGGACGCGGGCGGTGGGGCCGTTCACGGCGGCATGGTTCGTCCTGTTCATGATACCCTTTTTCCTTTGGGTGCGCGAGCCGCGCCAGCCCGGCGCCCTGTCGATCCGGCAGGCCGTGGCGTCGGCGCTGCCCGAGTTGCACCAGACGTTGCGCCACCTGCCTGCCAACCGCAGCCTGTTCGCCTTTCTCGGATCGTCGATGTTCTATCGCGATGCGCTTAACGGCATGTATGCCTTCGGTGGCATCTACGCCGCCGGCGTGCTGGGCTGGAGCGTCGTGGACGTGGGCATCTTCGGGATCGTGGCGGCGATTACCGGCGCGGTCTTTGCCTGGATCGGCGGTCTTGCCGACACGCGATTCGGCCCGAAAACGGTCATCGTGGCCAACGTGCTGATCCTGACCGGCGTGGCGGTCAGCGTTCTGTTCGTCTCGCGCGATGCCGTCTTCGGCCTGACCGTCATGCCCGGATCGTCCCTGCCCGACATCGCGTTCTATCTCATCGGCGGGCTGATCGGTGCCGCGGGGGGCGCGCTGCAATCGGCCAGCCGCACGATGATGGTCCGCCAGGCCCATCGAAAGCGGATGACAGAGGCGTTCGGACTGTATGCGCTGGCCGGCAAGGCGACCTCGTTCATGGCGCCGCTGTCAATCGGCGTGGCGACGCAGTGGACCGGCAGCCAGCAATTGGGCATCACCCCGCTGATCTTCCTTTTTCTGGTGGGCCTGTTCCTGTTACTGTGGGTCAAACCCGACGGCGAAAGAGCAGACACATGGGCCGCAGCCTCCTCTCCCTTCTCGTCCTGACGTTTGTGCTGGCCAGCCCGGCGGCGGCGCAGCAGAAGGCAAACCGGCTTTTCGGTGCGAAACGGGTCGCCTCGGCCCAGCCGCCTGCGGCGATCGGAACCTATGCCAGGGGCTGCGCCGCCGGTCTTGTCGAATTGCCCGAAACCGGCCCCGGCTGGCAGGCCATGCGGCTGAGCCGGAACCGCAACTGGGCACATCCGGCGATGGTGGATTTCATTGAACGTTTGTCGCGCCAGGCGCAGCGACAGGGCTGGGCCGGGCTTTATGTCGGCGACATCAGCCAGCCGCGCGGGGGGCCGATGACAAGTGGCCATGCCTCGCACCAGATCGGGCTGGATGCCGATATCTGGATGTTGCCGCCCAAACGGCTGAACCTGACCCGCGCCGAGCGGGAGCGGATCAGTTCGATCAACGTGCGCAGTGCCGACCGGACCTCGGTCAACCGCAATTTCACCCGCGCGCATTACAACATCCTGAAGGCCGCGGCATCTGACCCCGCGGTGGACCGGATCTTCGTCACAGCGCCCGTCAAGGTGGTCATGTGCAAGACGGCCAAGCCCGCCGATACGTCCTGGTTGCAAAAGATCCGCCCGCTATATGGCCACAACACGCATTTCCACGTTCGCCTGAAATGCCCGCCCGGATCGCGCGCCTGCAAGACCCAGCAGCCCACGGTGGCCGAATTGTCCAAAGGCGGCAACGGCTGCGACGCGACGTTGAAGTGGTGGATCACCGATTACCTGAACCCGCCCGAACCGAGTGAACCGGCCGGGCCCAAGCCGAAAAAGCGCGGAGCACGCGACTACACGATGGAGGATCTGCCGCGGCAATGCGCGCAAGTCTTGGCCTCTCGTTGATCGCGGCGTTCGCCGCGCTTGCCGGCCTGTCCTTCGCTCTGCCAGCCCCCGGACCCGCGGAATTTTCGGGGCGGCTGGCCTGGTCGGTCAGGGGCGACTGGTTCGGCGGCCTGTCGGGGCTGGAACTGTCCGACGATGGCCGCCGTTTCACCGCGCTGTCCGACCATGGGCAATTTCTGACCGGCCGGATTGAGCGGCGCGAAGGCACGATCACCGGCGTGTCGGGCCTGCGGCATGTCCCGCTGCGCGGCCTTGACGGCCGGCCCCTGGTGAAAAAGGCCCGTGATGCCGAGGGGCTGGCCGTTCGCAACGACGGTCGGCTGTTCGTTTCTTTCGAAGGGGATCACCGTGTCTGGAGTTACGCGCGCATCGGCGGCAAGGCGGCGCGCCTGCCGCGGCATCCCGATTTCGCAGGGATGCCCGCCAACGGATCGCTTGAGGCGCTGGCGATCGACGCCGGTGGCGCGCTTTACACCCTGCGCGAACGCGCCCCGCGCGACGACTGGCCGCTTTCGGTCTATCGCTATGCCGACGGGGCGTGGACACGGGCCTTCGCGCTGCCGCGACGCGGCGGGTTTCTGGCGGTGGGGGCGGATTTCGGCCCCGAAGGGCGTTTCTATCTGCTGGAGCGAAGATTTTACGGCCCCTTCGGCTTTGCCAGCCGCGTGCGCCGCTTTACCCTCGGGCCACGCGGCGCGATCGGCGAAGAGGTTCTTCTGACCACCGGACCCGGCCGCTTCGACAACCTGGAAGGCATCTCGGTCTGGCGCGATCCGGTGGGGGAGATCCGGATGACGATGATCTCGGACGACAATTTCCGTTCGTTTCAGCGCACCGAGTTCGTGGAATTCATGGTTCCGGAATGACTTGATCCGGCGCCATTCAGCCGGTAAGGGGGTGCGTTCGCCGCGCGTGGCGGGCCAAGTCTCCGCAACCTTGTAAAAACGGATCAACATCATGACCCGCATCCTTCCCGGTATCCTCGCAATGGCCGCCATCGTGGTGGCCTCGAACATCCTGGTGCAGTTCCTGTTCGGCCAATGGCTGACCTGGGGTGCCTTCACCTATCCGCTGGCATTTCTTGTCACCGATGTGATGAACCGCGTCTACGGGCCCGGCCCGGCGCGCAAGGTGGTCTTTGCCGGTTTCGTGGTTGGCGTCGCCTGCTCGTTCGTCGGCACAAGGATCGTGGGTGAATTCGGCCCGCTGGTGACGCTGCGCATCGCCATGGGATCGGGCCTGGCGTTCCTGGCTGCGCAGATGCTGGATGTCGCGATCTTCGACCGGCTGCGCGCGGGGCGATGGTGGCGGGCGCCGCTGGTTTCGACCCTGGTCGGGTCGTCGATCGATACGGCGATATTCTTCACGATCGCATTTTCCGCCGCGCTGAGCTTTCTGGAACCGGGCAACGACGTATCCTGGGCGAATGAGGTGTTGCCGTTGCTGGGCGCGGGGCCAGTCGTGCCGCTTTGGGTGTCGCTGGCGGTGGCCGACTGGCTGGTGAAACTGTCGCTTGCCCTGGTGGCACTTGTGCCGTTCCGCATCATTGTCGCGAAACTTGTGCCACAGGTTGCGTAAAAACTTTTGACAAACACAAAATCTGTGTCACGCTACAAATGACGGCAACAGCAGAAAGGAGGTGGTCCAGTGTCTAGAGTGATATTGGAGAGAGGTGTCG
>JADQCD010000209.1 GCA_016278285.1 Actibacterium sp. | reverse complement strand
GCGCGGCCTATCGGATCGGTCCCACGGCGCCCGCGGTGCCGCCGCTGGTGCACCGGCGGTTGCGCTGATGCCACGCGCCTTCCTGATCGTGATGGACTCCGCCGGCTGCGGCGGCGCGCCCGATGCCGGGGCGTTCGACAACGCGGGCACCCCCGATACCGGTGCCAACACGCTGGGGCATATCGCCCTAGCCTGCGCCGATGGCCGGGCCGAAGAGGGGCGCAGCGGGCCATTGCACCTGCCTGCCCTTGACGGGTTGGGCCTGGGCGCGGCGATCCGGCTGGCCTCGGGCATGGATGCGCCTGGCCTGGGCGCGGTGCCGCGGGGCCTTTGGGGCGCGGCCACCGAAGTTTCGCCCGGCAAGGACACGCCTTCGGGGCATTGGGAACTGGCCGGGGTGCCGGTGCCGTGGAAATGGCACTATTTCCCACGCACGATCCCGGCCTTTCCCGACGGTCTTGTGGCCGAGGTCTGCCGTCTGGCGGGCACGGATGGCATCCTGGGAAATTGCCACGCTTCGGGAACCGCCATACTGCAAGATCTGGGCGCCGAGCACATGCGCAGCGGCAAGCCCATCTGCTATACCTCCGCCGACAGCGTGTTCCAGGTCGCGGCCCATGAACAGACCTTCGGGCTGCAACGGTTGATGGACCTGTGCGCGGATCTGGCGCCCGGGTTGCACGCGATGAAGGTGGGCCGGGTCATCGCCCGTCCCTTCGTCGGCGATCCGCAGGCGGGGTTCACCCGGACCGGCAATCGCCGTGACTATGCCATCGCGCCGCCCAGCCCGACCCTGTGCGACTGGGCGCAGGCGGCGGGACGCCGGGTGCATGCCGTCGGCAAGATCGGCGACATATTTTCGATGAACGGCATTGATGACGTGCGAAAGGGAACCGATGCCGAGTTGATGAACCACATGGCGGATTTGATCGAGGACGCCGAAGAGGGCTGCCTGACCTTCGCCAATTTCGTCGAATTCGACAGCCATTACGGCCATCGCCGTGATGTCGCCGGCTATGCTCGCGCGCTGGAATGGTTCGACGCCCGGCTTCCGGCCCTTTTCGACCGCGCGCGCGACGGCGATTTGATCGTGCTTGCCGCCGACCACGGCAATGACCCGACCTGGGCGGGCTCCGATCACACCCGCGAACGTGTGCCGGTGTTGGGCCATGGCGCGGGCCTGCGCGAATTGGGCCTGATCGGCTTTACCGATGTGGCCGATATATTGGCGGCGCATCTGGATCTTCGCGGGGGCGCGGGATGACGCCGGCACAGTTGCCCAAGATCGAGCTGCACCTGCACCTGGAGGGCGCGGCGCCGCCCGCTTTCATCCGCGATCTGGCAAAGCGGAAACACATGGACATCGCCGGGATTTTCAGGCCCGATGGCGGCTATGCCTTCCACGATTTCGCGCAGTTCCTGAAGGTCTATGAGGCCGCGACGTCGGTCCTGAATACGCCTGAGGACTATCACCGGCTGACGCTGGCCGTGCTGGAGCAAAGCGCGGCGAATGGCGTGATCTATACCGAAAGCTTCCTGAGCCCGGATTTCTGTGGCGACCGAGATGTCGCGGCCTGGCGCGAGTATCTGGCAGCGATCCGCGAAGCCGCCGACATCGCCGAGCGGACCCATGGCATCGTGATGCGCGGCATCGTCACCTGCATCCGCCATTTCGGGCCGGACAAGGCGAAACAAAGCGCACTTTGCGCGGCCGAGACCGCTGGCGACTGGCTGACCGGATTCGGAATGGGGGGCGATGAAACTGTCGGCCGGCCCGGCGATTTCGTATATTCCTTCGACATGGCGCGCGAAGCAGGTCTGCGCCTGACCGCTCATGCCGGGGAATGGGGCGGGCCGGATTCGGTGCGTGCAACGCTGCGCGATCTGCGGGTAGAACGGATCGGTCACGGCGTGCGCGCCGCCGAAGACCCGTCGCTGGTCGAGGAACTGGCAGAAAGCGGCATCGTGCTGGAGGTCTGCCCCGGCTCGAACATCGCGCTGGGGCTTTTCCCGGGATGGGGGCAACACCCCATCGCGGAACTGCTGGGGCGCGGCGTGAAGGTCACCGTCTCGACCGACGATCCGCCGTTCTTTCATACAACGATGACCCGCGAATATGACCTGCTTGCGCGGGCCTTCGACTGGGACCATGCGGTGTTCCGCCGGATCAACGCAATTGCCGCCGAGGCCGCATTCTGCGACGAAACCACCCGGAAGAAACTGAACACCCGCCTGGAGCAAGCCGATGCCTGACCACCTGACCGTCGTTCGACACCCGCTCGTGCAGCACAAGCTGACGCTCATGCGCGACAAGAATACCGCAAGCGCCGGATTCCGTCGGCTACTGCGCGAAATCTCGCATCTACTGGCCTATGAGGTGACGCGCGACCTGAAGGTGGCCACCACCACAATTGAAACACCGCTGCAAGAAATGGAATCGCCGATACTGGCGGGCAAGAAGCTGGCGCTTATCTCGATCCTGCGGGCGGGCAACGGGTTGCTGGAAGGTATCCTTGACCTGATCCCGTCGGCGCGCGTGGGGTTCGTCGGCCTCTATCGCGATGAAGAGACGCTTCAACCGGTGCAATATTACTTCAAGGTGCCCGAAGGGCTGAACGACCGTGTTGTGATTGTCGTGGATCCCATGCTGGCCACTGGCAATTCCTCGGTTGCGGCGATCGACCTGCTGAAAAAGGCCGGCGCCACCAACATCCGCTTCCTGTGCCTGCTGGCGGCGCCGGACGGGGTGGACCGGATGCGAGAAGCCCATCCCGACGTGCCCGTTGTCACAGCAGCTGTGGATGAAAAGCTGAATGACCATGGATATATTGTTCCGGGCCTAGGGGATGCGGGCGACCGGATGTTCGGTACAAAATAAGGTAGATTTCGCTTTACTCATTGTGGATGATTCGGCATCATTCCCCAAGATTTTGTGGGGATTGAAATGCGAGCGTATAATCTGCTGTCGGCTGTAACCCTTGCGGTTGCCCTTCAGGCAGGCATCACACAAGCTCAGACCTTGAACAGCGACGATGGCCCGGCTGAAACCCCGCCGCCGGGCTACACCGACCGCCAGTATATCGACAGCCGCGGCTGCGTTTATGTCCGCGCCGGATTCGGCGGCCAGGTGCAGTGGATTCCGCGCGTATCGCGCGACCGCGAGGTGCTGTGCGGGTTCAAGCCGACATTCGCCGCCGCGCCGGAGCCGCCTGCACCGGAACCGGTCGCGGAGGCCGAGCCGGCACCGCAGGCCCCTGTTCCGAAGCGCGAGATCGCCCGGCAAAGGGTGGTGCAGGATGCGCGGGGCGATATGCCTGCCCGGCCGGCACAACGCCCTGCGATCGCTGCGGCCGCCGCACAGGATGCCTGTGGCGCCGCCGAAATCCTGTCTGCCCGCTATGTCCGGGACGGTGCTGCGGTCGCCGTTCGCTGCGGCCCGACTCCCGTGCCGTCGTCCCCGGCAAGGCGGCCCGCCCAGGCGCAAGCGGCTCGGCCCGAACCGCCCCGGGCAACGGTCGAGGCGGCGGCCCCTGAACGCGACCCGCGCGATGCCTGGCAGGCGGCATTGGCCGCGAATGCCTGCGGTGGTGGGCAGCTTCTGTCGGCGCGTTACATGGATATCGGCAACGCCATTGACATACGATGCGGGCCGAAGCCGCCACCGGTCGGGACGAAACCGTCGCCGGAACCGTTGTCGCTGACGGTTACGCAGGCCGCCCCGCCCGCGCCGGCCAGGGTCTCGATCCCCAATGGGTATCAGGCCGCCTGGTCGGATGGGCGACTGAATCCAAATCGCGCGCAAGGCACCCCAGCGGGCGAGGCGGCGATGCGCCGGGTCTGGACCGATACGGTTCCGCGCCAATTGGTGGCCGCGGAAGGCGCCCGGCGGCCTCGTGCACCGGCTCCTGCCAGGGCGATGTCCACCAAGGCAATGCCCGCATCCGGCGGCGCAGCGGGTCAAAGCTTTATCCAGGTCGGCGTCTTCGGTGACGAGTCCAACGTGCGGCGGGCGGTCGCACGGTTGCGCGGCGCCGGGCTGCCGGTCGACGTGTCCGTGATGGCGTCCGAGGACGGCGTGCTTCAGCGGGTTCAGGTCGGGCCGCTCGGGCCCGGCGACAGTATTCAGGCCGCCCTCGCGGCCGCAAGAGTGGCGGGCTACCGGGACGCATTCCTGCGCAGATAGGAA
>JADQCD010000126.1 GCA_016278285.1 Actibacterium sp. | reverse complement strand
CGGGATCTCCGCCGTGACCGCCGGAATGCCAGTTTTCCATACGCTTGAAATAGGGCAGCACATCGGCAAAACCCCAACCATCCGCGCCCTGGGCGGCCCAATGCTCATAGTCGCAGGCATGGCCGCGCACATAGACCATGCCGTTGATCGAGCTCGATCCGCCGATCACCTTGCCCCGCGGGCAGGCCAGCCGCCGCCCGCCGAGATGCGGCTCGGGCTCGGTGCGAAAGCCCCAGTCGTAACGCGCCATGTTCATGGGGTAGGACAGGGCGCCGGGCATCCGGATGAACGGTCCTGCGTCGCTGCCGCCATGTTCGACCACGATCACCGAAGCGCCGCTTTCGGCCAGGCGATAGGCCATTGCGCAGCCCGCCGACCCTGCGCCGACAATCACGAAATCCGCTTGCATGAGGCGTCCCTGTCAGTAAGGCGCGTCCACCGGGCCCATGCCCACATAGACCGTCTTCAGTTGTGAATAATGTTCGATCGCGGCCTTGCCGTTCTCGCGCCCGATTCCCGATTGCTTGACACCGCCGAACGGTGCCTCGACCGGGGTCAGGTTATAGGTGTTGATCCAGCAGGTGCCCGCCCGCAACGCCCCGATCACCCGGTGGCCGCGCCGCAGATCATTGGTAAACACGCCGGCAGACAGGCCATAGGGGGTGGCGTTGGCGCGGGCGACGGCCTCGGCCTCCTCTTCGAAATCCAGCACCGACAGGACCGGCCCGAAGATCTCTTCGCGGGCGATGGTCATGTCATCGGTGACATCGGCGAATACCGTGGGCGCCAGGAAATATCCCGGCCGGTCCAGCCGCGTTCCGCCCGCAACCAGCCGCGCGCCTTCGTCCCTGCCCTTGGCGATGAAATCCAGGACGATGTTCATTTGCGCCTCGGAAACCATCGGGCCGAAACTGACCGTCTCATCCAGCGGATCGCCGATCTTCGCGCTGTTAAGACGCTCGGTCAGGCGGGCCAGGAATGCCTCCTTGATGCCCTTCTGCACGAAGACGCGCGTGCCGTTCGAACAGATCTGGCCCGTGGAATAGAAATTGCCCAGGATTGCGCCGCTGACGGCATCCTCAAGATCGGCGTCGTCAAAAACGATCATCGGGGATTTGCCACCCAGCTCAAGCGTCGCGTGTTTCAGCCCCTCGGCTGCCGCGCCATAGACCTTTCGTCCGGTCGGCACCGACCCGGTGAGCGAGACCTTGGCCACGCGGTCGTCGCCGATCAGCGCGGCACCGACCTCACCCCTGCCCTGCACCACGTTGAACACGCCCGGTGGCGCGCCTGCCTCGTGCAGGATCTCGGCCAGCTTCAGTGCGCAGAGCGGTGTCGTCTCGGATGGTTTGAACACCATGGTATTGCCGCAGGCCAGCGCCGGCGCCGCCTTCCAGCAGGCGATCTGGGTGGGATAGTTCCAGGCGCCGATGCCGACGCAGACGCCCAGCGGCTCACGCCTGGTATAGACGAAATCCTCGCCCAGTTGCAGATGCTCACCGCCCAGGCTGGCAGCGATTCCGCCGAAATATTCCAGCGCGTCCGCGCCCGAGGTCGCATCGGCCACCAGCGTTTCCTGCAAGGGTTTGCCGGTATCCATGGTTTCCAGCACGCTGAGTTCACGGTTGCGCTGTCGGATGATGTCAGCGGCGCGGCGCAGGATGCGGCCGCGTTCGGTGCCGGTAAGGGCGGCCCACGCCGGCTGTGCCGCGTGGGCGGCGGCCACGGCCGCCTCAACCACTTCCGGGGTGGCGGAATACACGCGGGCCACCGGCGCCCCAGTGGCCGGGAAGATCGAGTCGATGGCGGTGCCCCGCCCGTCTTCCAGGTAGGCGCCGTTCACGAAATGGCTGGCTGTAGGCTGGGTCACGGCTGATCGGTCTCCGTCAGTTGGCATCGGATATAGTCGCGCAGGATATCGATTATATCATCGCGGTTCGGGGCATGGTCCTGAAGGGCGTGGCGGATGTAGAACCCGTCGATCAGCGCCGAAAGCGCCTGTGCCATCCGCGCGGCATGGGCTGGATCCGTCAGCCGCCTCAATTCATGCAGAAGGTTCGAATGCAGCCGCAACGCATAGACCCGTAACAGCCGCCGCGCTTGGCGAGACTGCTGGGCCTGGACATAGAAGGCAAGCCAGGCCGCCACGGTTTCTGCGTCGAAATGCCGAGGATCCAGGCTGGCCTCCAGAATCGCGTTCAACCGCTGCATCGGTGTCTGTGCGCGCGACAACTCTGCCCGCACGAGGTCGCCGAAAGTCGACAGGATATGCCGCATGGCGGCCAGAAGGATCCTTTCCTTGTTACCGAAATAGTGATGCGCCAACGCAGTGGACATGCCGGCGCGGCGGGCGATCTGGCCCACGGTCACGTCCATCCCGCCGCGCGCCCCCACTTCGCGGATAGTGGCGTCGATCAAGGCGCGGCGGCGCGGTTCTTCCATTCCGATCTTGGGCATTGAATGCCTGCGCTTTAGGGTTTCTACTTGCAACACAGAGGATGAGTGTTTTTAATTGACTCGTCAATCAACAAAACGCCACACAACAGGAGCTTCAGATGTCGATCAAAGCAACCGCAACCGGACTGCTGCTTGCAGCCTTCACCGGCGGCATGGCGCAGGCCAATTGCACCGAAGTCCGTTTTTCCGACGTCGGCTGGACCGATATCACCGCCACAACCGCGGTGACGACCACCATTCTGGATGCCCTCGGGTATGAAACCGACGTCAAGGTCTTGTCGGTCCCGGTGACCTATGCGTCCATGGCGAAGGGCGATATCGACGTGTTCCTGGGCAACTGGATGCCGACCATGGAAGGCGACATCGCCCCCTATCGCGAGGCCGGCACGGTCGACACGGTGCGCGCCAACCTGGACGGCGCGAAATACACGCTGGCAACCAATGCGGCGGGCGCCGAGCTGGGCATCAAGGATTTCGCGGACATCGCCGAGCACGGTGAGGCGCTGGACCATGAAATCTACGGGATCGAGCCGGGCAACGACGGCAATCGCCTGATCCGCACGATGATCGAAAAGGATGCCTTCGGCCTGTCCGGGTTCGAGGTCGTCGAAAGTTCGGAACAGGGGATGCTGGCACAGGTCGCCCGCGCCGACCGCAGCGGCGATCCGATCGTGTTCCTCGGCTGGGAACCGCACCCGATGAACGCCAACTACGATCTGACCTATCTGACGGGAGGCGACGATTACTTCGGCCCCAACCTGGGCGGTGCCACCGTCTATACCAACACCCGCGCCGGGTATGTCGAGGAATGCCCGAATGTCGGCGCGCTTCTGAAAAACCTGGAATTCTCGCTTGCCATGGAAAACGAGATCATGGGCGCGATCCTGGATGACGGCATGGCGCCGGAAGCCGCGGCCGAGGCATGGCTGAAAGACAATCCCGGCGTTCTGGACGCCTGGCTGGAGGGCGTGACCACGCAGGACGGCGGCGATGCGATGGCCGCGGTCAAATCCTCTCTCGGGCTGTGAGCCCGAACGCGGGGGCCGCGCTGGCGGCCCCCTTTTTCCTTCGTTCCAGCGGGGCTGACAGATGAACTGGTTGACCGATGCCAAGATTCCGGTCGGGCAGACGGCCAAGGCCGTGTTCGACTGGCTCCAGGCCAATGCCGCCTGGTTCTTCGACGGGCTGGCAACGGGGCTGGAGCATCTGATCGACGGGATATTGTGGCTGCTTCAAGGCCCGCACCCGTTGATCGTGATCGCCATTTTCGCCGCCCTGACCTGGGTGATTCAGCGGGGCTGGAAAACCCCGCTGATGGTCGTTCTCGGATTCCTGTTCATCGTCAACCAGGGTTACTGGGAGGCAACCACCGAAAGCCTGACCCTGGTGCTGAGCGCCTGCGTGGTCTGCATGGCGGTGGGGGTTCCGATCGGAATCGCCGCCGCACACCGGCCCCGGCTTTACGCCGTGCTGCGGCCGGTGCTGGATCTGATGCAGACACTGCCGACCTTCGTCTACCTGATCCCCGCGATCGTGTTCTTCGGCATCGGCATGGTGCCCGGGCTGATGGCCACCGTGATCTTCGTGATGCCGGCGCCGATCCGGCTGACGCAGCTTGGTGTCGCGTCCACGCCAATGCCGCTGCTGGAGGCCGCCCGCGCCTTCGGTGCCACGCCATCGCAGACATTGTGGAAAGTGGAACTGCCTTATGCCCTGCCGCAGATCATGGCCGGGCTGAACCAGACGATCATGCTGTCGCTG
>JADQCD010000278.1 GCA_016278285.1 Actibacterium sp. | reverse complement strand
TCTCGGCCGTGGCCCAGCCGCCGCCGGGGATCGCCTTGAACCCGCCGGTGCCCCAGCCGCAATTGATGAAACACCCCTCCAGCGGCGTTTTCGAGATGATCGGCGAGCGGTCGCCGGTCATGTCAACGATGCCGCCCCACTGGCGCAGCATCTTGAGCCGGCTGACGATCGGAAAGGTTTCGACCAGGGCGCGGACGGTTTCCTCGATATGGTGAAACGATCCGCGCTGCGTGTAGTTGTTATAGCCGTCGGCACCGCCGCCTATCACCATCTCGCCCTTGTCCGACTGGCTCATGTAGCCGTGCACTGTATTGGCCATCACCACCACGTCCATGCAGGGCTTGATCGGCTCGCTGACCAGCGCCTGAAGGGCGACGGATTCGATCGGCAGGCGAAAGCCCGCCATCTGCGCCAGCACGCCGGAATGCCCCGCGACGACGATTCCCAGCTTGTCGCAATTGATCGCACCCTTGCTGGTGTCCACGCCGACCACCTTGCCGTTTTCGCGGCGAATGCCGGTGACCTCGCATTTCTGGACGATGTCGATCCCCATGGCCGAGCAGGCGCGGGCATAGCCCCACGCCACCGCATCGTGCCGCGCAGTGCCGCCGCGGGCCTGCCATAGTCCGCCCAGGACGGGATAGCGCGGCCCGTCGATATTGATAATCGGCACCAGTTCCTTGACGCGGGCGGGCGGGATGAACTCGGTCGTGACACCTTGCAGGGCATTGGCGTGCGCGGTGCGTTGATAGCCACGCTTTTCGTGCTCTGTCTGGGCCAGCATGATGACCCCGCGGGGGCTGAACATGATGTTCATGTTCAACTCCTGGCTGAGCGTTTCATAGAGGCTGCGGGCCTTTTCGTAGATCGCCGCGGACGGATCCTGGAGGTAGTTCGAGCGGATGATCGTGGTATTGCGCCCGGTATTGCCACCTCCCAGCCAGCCCTTTTCCAGCACCGCCACATTCGTGATGCCGAAATTCTTGCCAAGGTAATAGGCCGTGGCCAGGCCGTGACCGCCGGCGCCGACGATGATCACGTCATATTTCTTCTTCGGTTCGGGACTGGTCCAGGCACGCTCCCACCCAGTGTGATGCCGGGCGGCCTCGCGCGCGACGGCGAAGACGGAATAGCGTTTTTGCCCCATGCGACGAATCCCCTTTGACCCCGGGCGACGGTTCCCATCCGTAATGGAACGAGGCCGGCCGGCCTCCATGACCGCCAGCGGCAAATCATGCAAGGAACACGACATCGGCAGGCAGGCCCCGGCGCCCTGCGCCGGATTGCCCCTTTTGCATCGGGGCATAAGATAATACATCGTGCAAAACGCCTTATTCCGGAGGACGCATGACGTTCTGGCTGACTGCCCTATTCGCAGCCGCGATCGTGGCGCTCGTGATCATCGTGACGCTGCTGCGCGGCCGGCTGGGCGGTGCCCCGGCAGCGGCCTATGATGTGCAGGTCTATCGCGACCAGTTGAAGGAGGTTGACAAGGATCTTGCCCGCGGCACGCTGACCCCCGAGGATGCAGAGCGCACGCGCACCGAGGTATCGCGCCGCCTGCTGGAGGCCGACCGGGTCCTGCAACAGTCGGGTGGGACCCGCCGGGCCCCGCGCACGCTGACCTGGGCGGCCGGGCTGCTGTCGCTTCTGGTGATCGTGGGCGGCGCATGGGGCCTTTATTCGCAGGTGGGCGCCCCCGGATACCCGGACCTGCCGCTGGCCAAGCGCAAGGCCGCCGCCGAAGCGGCGCGCCAGTCCCGCCCGCGACAGGCCGAAGCCGAGGCGCAGCTTCCGCCCGATGGCCAGATGCAACAGGCCGATCCCCGCCACCTTGAGTTGGTGAAACAGTTGCGCGCAGTGCTGAAACAACGACCCGATGATCCGCGTGGCCTGGCGCTTCTGGCGCGCAATGAAGCGGCCATCGGCAATTACACGGCCGCCTATGAGGCACAATCGAAACTGATCGAGTTGAAGGGTGAGAACGCCACCGCCAGGGAATTCTCTGACCTGGGCGAGATGCTGGTTCTGGCCGCCGGAGGCTATATCTCGCCCGAGGCCGAAGCCGCATTCGGCACGGCGCTGCGCAAGGATCGGACCGAACCGGTCGCCCGTTATTATACCGGGCTTCTCTACGCACAGACGGGACGCCCCGACATCGCGTTCCGCCTGTGGCGCGGGCTGCTGGCCGACAGCCCCCCCGATGCGCCCTGGGTTGACGCGATCCGCGCCGGCCTGCCCGAATTGGCGATGCGCGCAGGGGTTGACTTCCAGCTCCCGCCCGCCCCTGGCGGCGGCACGCCCGGGCCATCGACGGCCGACATCGAGGCGGCTGCGGATATGACCCCGCAAGAGCGGCAGCAGATGATCCGCGGCATGGTGGAGCGGCTGAACGACCGGCTGGCGACCGAGGGCGGCACCGCCGCGGAATGGGCGCGCCTGATCGGTGCGCTCGGCACCCTAGGCGAAGCCGAGCGCGCCCGCGCGATATGGACCGAAGCGCAGCGGGTCTTCGCCGGTCAGGCCGAGGCGCTGGGGCAGTTGCGCCAGGCGGCTCGAACGGCCGGGGTGGCCGAGTGAGCGTTCACGACGGGATCGAGGGTTTCGCAGCCGCCATCGCCCCGCAGCGGGCACTGTTGGGGCTTGATCTGGGTGACAAGACCATCGGCGTCGCGGCATCGGACAGATTGCTGTCCGTGGCCACACCGCTCGAGACGATCCGACGAAGGAAATTCACTCTGGATGCAGAACGCATCCTGGAAATCGCCACCGCGCGCGAGATCGGCGGCCTGATCCTCGGCCTGCCGCGCAACATGGATGGCACCGAAGGCCCGCGATGCCAGTCCACCCGCGCCTTCGCCCACAATATCAGCCGCCTGACCGAACTTCCCATCGGCTTCTGGGATGAGCGCCTGTCCACCGTGGCCGCCGAACGCGCACTGCTTGAGGCGGATACGTCGCGAAAACGTCGTTCCGAGGTGATCGACCATGTCGCCGCTTCGTATATCCTGCAAGGGGCGCTGGACAGATTGCGCAACCTGAGGTCGAGCAGTTGAAGAATGACAACATCTGGAACCGCGACGAAATCGCGTCGCCGTGCATCCGGGTCTGCATGATACACCCCGAGGCGCGGATCTGCACCGGCTGCCTGCGCACCATCGACGAGATCGCGCAATGGGCCCGGATGACACCCGACCAGCGCACCGCGATCATGGAAGCGCTGCCCGACCGTCGGCCGCGGCTCGCGCAGCGCCGCGGTGGCAGTTCGGGACGCCGCCCTCGGCCGCTCAAGGGCGACCGATGACATGGGCGGCTCCGGACCGGCCCGGTCTTCATCATGCCCGAAATACTCCCGCCGGAGGCATGCCGGCGCGCAGCGCCGGCACCTCTTTCGGCATTCGCTATCCCGATACCGTCAAGCCGTCGGCATGCGGCGTTCGACGATTTCGGCCCACCAGGAACAGCCGGCCGGAATCGCCTCGTCGTTGAAATTGTATTCCGGGTGGTGCACCGCCGCCGTGTTGCCGTTCCCCACAAGAATATAGGCGCCGGGCTTGGCATTCAGCATGAAGGCGAAATCCTCGCCGCCCATGACCAGCGGCGCATCCTTGCACTCTCCGGCGACGGAACGGGCCACCTCGGCGGCAAAACCGGTCTGGGTCTCGGAATTGACCATCACCGGATAATTGCGCTGATAATCGACCACGGCGGTTGCGCCATAGGCTTCGGCCGTCGCTTCGGCCAGCTTGATCAGCCGCGACTCGGTCAGATCGTGCACATCCGCGTCCAGGGTGCGCACCGTGCCTTTCATCGTCACCTTTTGCGGGATCACGTTGAACGCGGTCGACGAGGTCTCGAAACTGGTCACGGAAACCACGACCTGCTCGACAGGGTCGACGTTGCGGCTTGCGATGGATTGCAGCGCCAGCACGATATGGCTGGCAACCACGGTGGGGTCGATCGTCTCGTGCGGTTTGGCGGCGTGGCCGCCCCGGCCGGTGACCGTGATTTCGAACACGTCGGTGGCGGCGAAGAACGGACCCGGACGTATCGCGAAGCTGCCCACGGGCTGGCCGGGCCAATTGTGCATCCCGTAAACCTCCTGGATGCCGAACCGTTCCATCATGCCATCATCGACCATTTCCTTGCCGCCGCCGCCGCCTTCTTCGGCCGGCTGGAAGATCATCACGGCGGTGCCGTCGAAATTGCGCGTCTCGGCCAGGTATTTCGCGGCCCCCAGCAGC
>JADQCD010000154.1 GCA_016278285.1 Actibacterium sp. | reverse complement strand
CCATGACGAGGCGCTGACCTACAGCCGCTTCATCAACGGGCTGAGCAATGCCGGTATCGAGGTGGACCGGAAGGTGCTGGCCGACCTGGCCGTGAATGAGCCCGAGGCGTTCGGCGCCATCGTGGAAAAGGCGAAAGCCGCGCTTCCCGCCTGATCGAAGGCACGATAGTGAATTTTCAAAGGCCGCCCCGCAGGGCGGCCTTTTTCCGTTTGCGGCGATGCCTTTGCGGGCACGACGCCATGTGTAACAGTAGCTCCCGAAGAAATCTTCGGGAGCAGTCTGCCCCGGAGGTTGGCTGAGCGGGACGAAGCACCAGTTCGCTGCGTTTGCACCAATGGCCGCTTTCGGCAAATGACATGCTGCACGTGCCCTAAACGACCGTTGTCGCCGGTGACAGAAACATGAGTTTTGACACCTGTATAGTTGAAGTGTCCGTCCACGCTGCAATTTCGAGATGCCGATTATGGCTTGAATAAGGCGCCGGCTCCGTCTTTACAGGGGCAGGTCAAGACGTGGTCGCGTTGTCGGGGGGTGTCCGGCCTTGATTATAGCTAGGCAATCACCACAGGGAGGCTACCATGGTAGAGGAAATCTGGGCGACAATCGTCAGCGAATTCTCAGATGTTCCCGATTTGTCGACCACGACTCGCATCACGCTGCGCCTTGTGCTGGCGGCAATACTTGGTGGAATCCTCGGATACGAACGTGAACGCAAAGGCAGAAGCGCCGGAGTGCGGACTCACATGCTGGTCGCCGTTGGTGCGGCGCTGTTCGTCATCGGTCCGCTCCAGAGTGGCATACCGATCGAGGATATGTCCCGCGTGCTGCAAGGCATCGTGCAAGGCATCGGCTTCCTCGGCGCCGGCGCCATTATGGTTCACACCGCGCAGCACCAGGTCGAGGGCCTTACCACGGCTGCGAGTATCTGGGCGACGGCCGGTATCGGTGTCATTGCCGGACTTGGACTGGAAGCCACTGCTGTGTTGTCCGCAACCGTCGTCCTGATTATTCTCGCGGTAGTGCCCCTTATCATGCCAAAGGTTTCCACACCTGAGACAGGTGATCCATCAAAACGCGATAGATCTTCTGATCGCAGTTAGAGATATGCGCGAAAATTAGGGACCCTTGATAGGGACGACTGAGCTTTGACAAAACCTATTGGCTCAACCAGCGCGCCAGGAACGGGCGTTTTAGCCTCACTGTTTCCAACCGCTGAAACCGCCAGAAAATCTTGCGCTACAAACCTTTGGCCGAACCGCGCTTGATTTGTCACGCTTTTTACCACCCAGGGGAAGCAGTCAGTCGTTCACATCGCAGCATTCGTCAGACTGGGCTCGAAGCGGCCATCGCGCTTCGAGCCAAGGCATCGCTCGCCTGCACCACGAAATGCAAAGTGTCGCCCGCGAGGCGGCTTTTTCCGTTTGCGGCGATGCCTTTGCCGGTCACGCCGGCCGCCCCGGCTTGCATTCGCCGGGCTGCGCGGCTAGCAGGACGTGACCAAGCATCAGGGGACCGTCATGGACGATCTTAAGGAAAAATATCTGGCGAAGATCGCCGATGCCGAAGACGAGGCCGCGCTGGAGGATCTGCGCGTGCAGGCCGTCGGCAAGAAGGGCGAAATCAGCCTGAAGATGCGCGAACTGGGCAAGATGAGCCCCGAGGAGAGGCAGGTCGCCGGGCCCAGGCTCAACGCCCTGAAGGCTGAGATCAACAGCGCCCTGGCCGCGCGCAAGGCCGCACTCGCCGACGCGGCGCTGGAAGAGCGGTTGCGCAATGAGTGGCTGGACGTGACCCTTCCCGCCCGTCCGCGCCGGCAAGGCTCGATTCACCCGGTCAGCCAGGTCACCGAAGAGATCACCGCCATCTTCGCCGATATGGGCTTCGCGGTCGCCGAAGGCCCGCAGATCGAATCCGACTGGTTCAATTTCGATGCACTGAACATCCCGCCCGAGCATCCCGCCCGGCAGGAACATGATACGTTCTTCATGTCGCGGGCGCCGGGCGACACCCGCCCGCCGCATGTGCTGCGCACCCATACCAGCCCGGTGCAGATCCGCGATGCAGGCACAGGGCGCGCCGATCCGGATCATCGCGCCGGGCCGGGTCTATCGCATGGACATGGACCAGACCCATACGCCGATGTTCCACCAGGTCGAGGGTCTGGCCGTGGGGCGCGATATCAGCATGGCCAACCTGAAATGGGTCCTGGAGGAATTCTGCCGGGCCTTCTTCGAAGTTGACGAGGTGGAACTTCGTTTCCGTGCTTCGCACTTTCCCTTCACCGAACCGTCGGCCGAGGTCGATATCCGCTGCTCATGGGCGGACGGCAGCCTGAAGCTCGGTGAGGGCGACGACTGGATGGAAATCCTGGGCAGCGGCATGGTGCATCCGAAGGTGCTGGAAGCCGGCGGCATCGACCCGGCCGAATGGCAGGGCTTCGCCTTCGGGATCGGGATAGATCGGCTGGCGATGCTGAAATACGGCATCCCGGACCTGCGCGCGTTTTTCGATTCCGACCTGCGGTGGCTGCGCCATTACGGGTTTGCTGCGCTGGACGTGCCGACCCTGCATGGCGGTCTGAGTCGATGATCACCCGGTAATCGCCGGCCGTTGATCGGCCTGGACCAAGTCCGACGGACCGCAGCTTGTCAGAAGGGGCGACGTTCGCCGTGTTTGCGCCTGACACGGGGGCCGGGCTTGCGCGTCTGTTCGAAAGTCTTGTCCAGACCCAGCTGATCGCGCAGAACGCGCGGGCGCACCTCTTCCACCGCCCCCGGTTTCAGGTCGCCCAGTTGAAACGGGCCGTAGCTGATGCGAATGAGCCGGTTGACGGTCAGGCCCACCGCCTCCATGGCGCGGCGCACCTCGCGGTTGCGGCCCTCGCGGATACCGACGGTCAGCCAGGCATTTGCGCCCTGCTGCCGGTCGAGGCGAATTTCCATCGGCTGGAATCTCTCGCCCTCCAGGATGATGCCCTTGCGCAGCGGTTCCAGAACCTTGTCGTCGGGGGCGCCCTTTACCCGGACACGATAGCGGCGCAGCCAACCGGTCGAGGGGAGTTCCAGCCGCCGTTTTATGCCGCCGTCATTGGTCAGCAAGAGCAGGCCCTCGGAACTGATGTCCAGCCGGCCGACCGACATCACGCGCGGCATGTCTTCGGGCAGTGCCGCGAACACGGTATCCCGCCCCTTTTCGTCCTTCTCGGTAGTCACCAGGCCAGGGGGCTTGTGATAGAGCCACAGCCGCGGCGGCTCTGGCGCGGCCAGGGCCTTGCCGTCCACGGTGATCCTGTCGCTGCCGGTGACGTTGAGCGCCGGGCTGTCGATCTTGCGGCCGTTTACCGTGACCCGCCCGGTCTCGATCATTCGCTCGGCCTCGCGCCGGGAAGCGACCCCGGCGCGGGCCAGATGCTTGGCGATGCGTTCGCCGGGTGGGGGCTCGGTACTCATCCCGGCAGGGTTTACGCGCTTCGGCGGGCAAGCGAAAGTGGCAATCGGCGTGTCCCTTCTCGCCTGCGGGGAATCGAAAACAGGATCGCTGGCGATGTAGGCTCCCTGCATTCATCGGGGGCGTGAAGACGGAAAGGCAATCGCTTTGCCCCGAAGGCCAGCGCCGCGGATGACGAAGCGCACGAATGAAAAAGGCACCGCCGTCGGGGCGATGCCTTTGAAAACCCTGTCGAAGCGCGGATCAGCCCTTTTGGGCTTCGCCTGTCTTGGTGGTCGGCGTGGCGGCTGACTGCTGTTGGCCCGCGGGCTTGTTCTGCGCGTTGCCGTCCTTGCTCAGCGGGTCTTCCTGGCGCTGGACCGAACCCTCGAAATGCGCGCCGCTTTCGATCGCGATGGTCTTGTGGATGATGTCGCCTTCGACCCGCGCGGTCGAGGTCAAGCGCACCTTCAGGCCACGCACGCGGCCCACGACGCGCCCGTTGACGACGACGTCGTCGGCGACGATCTCACCCTTGATCGTGGCGCTTTCGCCGACGGTCAGCAAATGCGCACGAATATCTCCCTCGACGGTGCCTTCGACCTGCACGTCGCCCGAGGTCCGCACATTTCCGGTGATCGTCAGGTCGGAGGACAGGACCGATGCCGGCGGCTTGGGCTTGGCCGAGGTGGACTTGTCCCCCGCCGGGGCCGGTGTCGTCGCGGGTTCGGGCATGCTGGGCTTCTCCGCTTCTCCGGCCTTGGGACCGGGCTCATTGATCCTGCTTTTAGAAAACATCTCTGGCTGCCTTGATATAGGT
>JADQCD010000149.1 GCA_016278285.1 Actibacterium sp. | reverse complement strand
TATATCGGCGTCAAACCCGAAGGCCCCTTCAAGCCAGAACATTACAGGTATTGAGGTCCGGCATGAGCGAGAAGAAACCGCATATCATCGGCGTCGGCAACGCGCTTGTCGATGTCGTCGCCGCGGTCGATCCCGACGTGATCGACCGCCACGGCCTGACCTCGGGTGGAATGCATCTGGTGGATGCGGATGCCGCCCACGCATTGTTCGAGGAAGTCGGGCCGGGCGTGCGCCAGTCCGGCGGCTCGGTGGCCAATTCGATCGCGCATCTGGCCGATCTGGGGCTGCGCGGCACCTATCTGGGCAAGGTCGCGGGCGATGATCTCGGCCGAACCTTCCGCGACGAGATGGGCGGCATGGGCATCACCGCGCCGGTGCCCGACGCTGCGGACCAGGGCACAGGGACAGGGCGCTGCGTCGTCCTGGTGACGCCGGACGGGCAGCGCACGATGAGCACCTATCTGGGGGCCGCCGTCACGCTGGCGCCGTCGGACATCGAGGCCAGCCTGCCCGAGGACGGCGACATCCTGTTCATCGAAGGCTATGTCTGGGATGCGCCGCATGGCGCCGCGGTGATCGAATGCGCCGCGCAGAAGGCCAGGGCCAACGGCGCCCGCATTGCCTTGACGCCATCCGATCCCGGCTGTGTCGATCGTAACCGCGAGGTCATGCTGGGCTTCATACGGCGGCATGTGGACATCCTGATCGGCAACCACCTGGAGATCGGCGCTCTGGCCGGACAGGACGATACCGAACAGGCACTGGAATGGGCGATCGGCGAGGTTGCCGTGGCTGCAGTGACCGAGAGCGAGAAGGGTTCGCTCGTGGCCGACGAAAACGGGCGCTACCGCGTGCCGGCCGCGCCGGTGGCGCAGGTGCTGGACAGCACGGGTGCCGGGGACGCCTATGCCAGCGGCTTTTTGGGGGGCCTGAGCATGGGGCGTGGCATCGAGGAAGCCGGCCGGATGGGGGCTGAATTGGCCGCCAGGGTGCTGGGCCATTACGGCGCGCGCGACGGAGCGGCGGCCCGGGCCATCGCGCTTCCGGCTGCATGACATTTTCAGGGGGCCGCGCCGGCGGCCCCCTGCGCAGGCTTGGCCAGTCGCAGCAACCGGCTTAGTTCCGGGGTGGATCCGTGTCCAACCACAATGTTACGGGACCGTCATTCACCAAAGAAACCGCCATTTCGGCACCGAAGCGGCCCGTCTCGGTATTGATGCCTTCGGCGTTGCGCATGCGATTGGCGAAATATTCGTACAGCCGTTCGCCTTCGGCCGGCGGGGCGGCCGCGGAAAATCCCGGCCGGTTGCCGCGCGACGTGTCGGCGGCCAGCGTGAACTGGCTGACCACCAGCGTCGCCCCGCCGGCATCGCGCAGGCTGCGGTTCATCTTGCCGGCCTCGTCCCTGAAGATCCGCAGCTTGGCAATCCTGGCGGCCAGCCGGTCGGCTTCGCCTTCGGTGTCGCCCTGCATCGCGCAGATCAGGATCAGCAGCCCCGGCCCGATCCGGCCGACCACCTCGCCGTCGACCGTGACCGAGGCTTCGGTCACACGCTGGATCAGTGCCCTCATGTCAGCTCCCTTGCCCAAGGCGGGTTGGCACCTGCGCGCGACACGGTGACGGTCGCGGCACGGATGCCAAGCCGAAGCGCGGTTTCCATCGTCGCCGCGTCGATACCCGCCAGCGCAGCCTTGGACAATCTGCCCTCGCCATGCAGCGCGGCCAGTATGCCCGCGTTGAACGTGTCGCCGGCGCCGACAGTGTCAATGACCTCGACCGGCTCGGCGGGCACGAAGACCTCTTCGCCGGCGCTGAAGGCGCGCGCGCCTGCCGCACCCTGGGTGATGAGCACCAGGCTCGGCCCCTTCGCGAGGATGCCTCGGGCCAGCGCGGTAACGTCGCCTTCGCCTTGCAGCCAGTTCAGATCCTCGTCCGACAGTTTCACGATGTCCGCCGTCGCCGTCAGGCGTTCCAGCCGGGCGCGATAGCTGTCCTCGTCGAAAATGAGGGAAGGGCGGATATTCGGGTCGATCATCGTGACCCGCGCTGCGGATTCGCGCGCCATGAGCTGTTCGTAGGCGGTGCCGCAGGGTTCGACCATCAGCGATATGCCCCCGAAAAACGCGGCGTCCACGTTGTCGGGCAGGTCGGGCAGATCGCCGACTGTCAGCATCCGGCCGGCGGTGTTCTCGTCATAAAAGGCATAGCGTGCCTGCCCGTTCTCTAGCTGCACGAAGGCCAGGGTCGTGGGCCGGTCCGCGATCACCGCAAGGCCGGAATCGACCCCGGCATCGGCCAGCGCAGCGGTCAGCATCCGACCGAACATGTCCGAACTGATCCCGGAAAGGAAACCCGTCGGCACGCCCAGCCGCCCCAGCGCAACGGCTGTGTTGAAAACCGCGCCGCCGGGATAGGGCGCGAAGGCCGGCTCGCGCATCACGGTCCGGCGCGGTAGCATGTCGATCAAGGCTTCGCCGCAGCACAGGATCACGGGCATATTCCTTTCGAACGTGTCTCAGCAATAGCGACCAGCTGGTGAGGGTTCAATCGCTTGACGCAAATCAACGCGGTCCGGATCGGGGTCTGGCAATGTCGAGGGGTAAGACCAAACCACAATCAGGAGGTCTGACCATGGTCGAGAAAACCCATACGAGTGGCTTTTGGCCGTCGCTCTATGAGCCGCTGCGCAGCATGAGCGCCCGAATGGCCGACTGGTTTGCGCCGGCTTCGGACGCATCGGTGGATGACAACGCCTACAAGATCACCATGGAACTGCCTGGCGTGGCCGAAACGGATATCGAGCTGTCGGTCGATGACGGTGTCGCCACGGTCAAGGGCGAGAAGAAGGCCAGCCGCGAGGAAAAGGGCGAGACCTGGTATTTCACCGAACGCGAATACGGCTCGTTCTCTCGCAGCTTCCGGCTGCCGCCCGATGTCGCCGAGGACAAGGTGAAAGCGGATCTGCATGACGGCGTGCTGACGATCACCCTGCCCAAGAAAGAACCGGGAGAGACCAGGAAATCGTCGCGTATCCCGATCAACAAGGGCTGACCGGCATAGCCGCGCGGGGCTGTAGCGTCAGCATTTCCAGCGGTGTCCGGCCCGCCGCGTAACCACCGCGTGCGGGTCCGGGGCCGAAGCGCCCGCCGGGGTCCGATGGGCCTGATATCCTATTGGCTCTGCGCGATGAAATATCCGAGGACGCCGGCGGCGATGGCCCCCAGGATCACGGCGATGGCAATCTTCCAGGCCGACCAGGGACGTTCACCCTGCACCTTGCCGGTGCGGGCATTGACCACGAAGCGATAGCTCTTGCCGCGATAGCGGTAGGCGGCCAGCCAGACCGGCAGCAGGATATGCTTGAAGGTCACGTCGGACACGTCGGTGTCCATGGATTGGATGCGCTGCCGGTCACCGCCGATATCGAAGCGCACGTCGCGTTCGATCACCCTTTGCATCTTGTCGCGCGCCTCGGTGTAGCCGTCGGTCAGCTGCACGGTGTAGCCCTCGGCGCGGAACCCGGCCAGGTATTCGGGTGCATAGGGTTGCAGCGCGGCCAGGTCCCATGGCTCCAGCGCGTCGGTGAACCGCTTGGGCAGCGAGCGTGAGGCCAGAACCAGAACGTCGTCGAAGAACCGCGCCACGCGGCCCGATTTCGGGGTCCAGCGGATGCGTTGTTCCTGAATCGTTTGCGTCTTGCCGTTGCGCGTGACGGTGCGCGAGACGTAATAGACGGTGCCGCGTGCCCCGGTATAGGCCGTCCTCGTATCGGCGTCGAAGGTCCAGTAGGGCACATAGATGCCCTGCATCCGCCGGCCCTTGCGGGCATATTGCTGCAACCCGTTCGGCGCGAACCACAGCCGGCCCAGCCAGTCGTTCATCGCCTTGTGCGCATCGCGCTCTGCCAGCGCAAAAGGCAGCACGCCGCGCGGTTTGATATGGCGCTGAACGCCGGTGTCGGTGACGACCGGGGTGGCGCAGAACGGGCATTCGGCGGCATGCTGGGCGCTGTCGAAGTCGACCTGCGCGCCGCAATTCGGGCAGGACAGGATGCGCCTGCCTTCCATCTCGGCCTCGGGGATTCGCGCCTCGAGCGCGGCGCGGAAATCCAGCTCGCGGATGTCCGGGGCGCGGTCTGTCAGCCCCTCGATCGGCCGTTCATTGCCGCAATGGTCGCAGATCATCTTGCCGGCGGCGGCGTCGAACCGGAGATCCGCGCCGCACTGGTCGCAGGGAAAGCGATGTTCCTGCGAGGCGGCGGGCGGGG
>JADQCD010000194.1 GCA_016278285.1 Actibacterium sp. | reverse complement strand
CGAACGGATGGGCCTTCAGGCGATCCCGATGCGGGCCGAAAGCGGCCCGATCGGTGGCGACGATACGCATGAATTCCTGGTCCTGGCAGAGACCGGCGAATCCGAAGTTTTCTATGACAGCGAGATCACCGAACTTAAATTCGGCGCGCGCGAGATCGATTACGACGACCGCGCCCAGTGTCAGGCGGTGCTGGAAGAGTTCACCTCGCGCTATGCGCGCACCGACGACACGCATGACGAGGCGGCGTTCCGCGATCAGGTGCCCGAAGACCGCCGCCGCAGCGCGCGCGGAATCGAGGTTGGTCAGATCTTCTATTTCGGCACGAAATATTCCGAACCGATGGGCGCGACCGTCACCGACCAGGATGGCAACCGCGTGCCCGTGCACATGGGCAGTCACGGCATCGGCGTGTCGCGCCTGGTGGGCGCGATCATCGAGGCCAGCCACGACGACAGGGGCATAATCTGGCCTGAGGGCGTGACCCCTTTTCATTGCGGTATCGTCAACCTCAAGCAGGGGGATGAGGCCACCGACAGTGCATGCGAGGCGATCTATGCCGGCCTGGCTGCGCAGGGGCTTGAGCCACTTTATGAAGACACCCAGGAACGGGCCGGTGCCAAGTTCGCCACGATGGACCTGATCGGCCTGCCCTGGCGAATCACGGTCGGTCCGCGCGGGCTGAAGAACGGAACAGTCGAGCTGACCAGCCGCCGTACCGGAGATAGCGAAGAGCTGAGCCCCGAGGATGCGGTCGCGAAAGTCGCTGACATTTACGCCCCGCATCACGCCGCGATCCGCCAGCCGATGCCGCAACGCGCCTTTCACACCTGGATCTGAAGCGCGGTTGACGCGCCGCCTTCCGCTGGGGGGCCGCGCTTTGGGAGACCGCGCAATCTGAAAGACAAATGACCGGCGGCCCGAGCGGCCTAGATCGTCCCGCGCAGCGCGAAGGCCAGAATCGCGACCAGCAGAACGCCGGCGATCAGCAGCACCGCCAGCCGGATGCGCTGGCGACCGGACAGCCGCCTGAACCCTTCAGTCATAGCTGAACCTTTCAGACAGGATCTGCGTCGCCGGCACGCCAAGGGCGATGAGCGCGTCCTCGACCGCCTCCAGCATCGGCGGCGGCCCGCACAGGACAAAGAGCCACTTGCGCCGCGCGGGGCTGTCGAAGTGCCGACGCAGCAGATCCTCGGTGATCATGCCGGTTTCCCCGTCCCAGCCGGGCGCGGGTTCGGACAGCACATGAACGATCTCGGTGCCGTGCTCTTGCGAAATTGTTGCCAGTTCATCACGGCGGGCGATCTGATCCTCTTTGCGGTTGCCATAAAGCAGAACCGTCGGGCGCGGATCATCGCTCAAGGACAGCTCCCGCAGGATGCCGATCAACGGCGCGATCCCGACGCCGCCGGCGATCAGGGCGATTCCCGGCTCTTTCCGGCCGGCGATGGCCAGGTGCCCATGCGGCCCATCGAGATAGGCGCGGGTGCCCGGTTTGACCATGCCGATCCGGTCGGTGAAATCGCCCAGCTCCTTGATAATGAAGCTGACATGCCCGTCATTCGACGGCGCCGAACTGAGCGAGAAGGGATTCTCGTTCAGGGTGAACGGGCTGTGCCCGATGTTCAACCAGGCGAACTGCCCCGCCTCGTAACGCAGCGGGCCTTTCCGGGCCGGGGTCAGCGACAGCTCCCATGTGCCGCGGGCCACGGGGACGACCGACCGGACCCGCCAGGGACGGCGCAGTTGCGCCAGCGGCGTCAGCAGATAGACCCGCGCCAGCGCGCCAGCCGCCACAACCAGCATCGCCAGCCACACCCAGCCCAGCACCGGATCGGCGCTGTAGCGACCGGCGCGCAGCGCGTGCAGCACGCCGAACCCCGCCACCGCCGCCGCGCCGACCCCGTGCAGCAGCCGCCAGATTTCATAGCGGTATCCGAGCGAGGTGCGGTTGATCGCCATCGCCACGACCGCCCCCAACAAAAGGAGCGCGGCAATTCCTGGCCAGAGGCTGTGAAAGTCGAAAGCCACGGTCAACCGCCGGCTCTCGTCCCAGTCGAACGACGAATAACGTCGGGTCTGGTAAAGCAGGGGGTGCAGGAAGGCCAGGGCCAGTGCGCCGCGTGCCAGCAGTTGATGCACCCGCATCACCACGTCGCTGCCCACGCGCCGCGTGACCAGGCGGACCCGTCCCAGCAGCAGGAACTCGGCCAGAAGAACCGACAGCGCCACCAACCCGGCGCCCGAGGCAAGCTCGTCCGCGAAAGAGCGCGGCGGCAGTCCCTGCACCCAGGCCAGACCGGTCGGCAAAAGCGCCACGGCAAGGTAGAGGCAGATCAGAATGCTGGCGGGCATGGCGCGCCTTCCGTCATGGGGCCGTCAGGCAACCAATAGCAGAAAATCCACGCCGTCTGCATGAGGTTTCGTCGAAAACCGCGCGGCCCGCGCCAGATTCAATCGGCTTGACCCCGCACCGGGTAGAACGCAGTGTCCGCACGGCAATATCCAGGAGCAGACGTGGCCAATCGCACCCCCCCTTTCGCCGGATTCGAATGGATGATCGCCTGGCGCTACCTGCGCGCCCGCCGGGCCGAGGGCGGGGTCAGCGTGATGACCTGGATTTCGTTGATCGGGATCACGCTGGCGGTGTTCGCGCTGATCGCCACGCTGGCCGTCCGGGCGGGGTTCCGGGCCGAGTTCGTGGACACGATCCTGGGCGCCAACGCGCATGTCACCGTCTATTCCGCGCCCGTTGCGACCGGGGCCGGCGGAACCAGCCGTGTGATCGACGAATATGCCGCGATGGCCGGGCGCATCAATGCGATCCCCGGCGTCACCCGCGCCGCACCGCTCATCAAGGGCCAGGTCATGGCCAGCGCCAACGGCCGCAATGCCGGCGTCGAGGTTTATGGCATCGCCGAGGCGGACCTCAAGACGATCCCGCGCATCGCCACCCCCGAGGAAAGCCGGGGCGATATCGACCGCTTCGACGCGGGCATCGCCATCGGCATCGGCGTTGCCCGGACCCTCGGCATCACGGTGGGCGACCGGGTCAAGCTGATTTCACCTGACGGGGTCAAGACCGCCTTCGGCACCAGCCCGCGGGTCAATGCCTACGAGGTCACCTATATCTTCAAGGCCGGGCGCTATGACATCGACCGAACCCGCGTTTACATGCCGTTCGCCGAGGCGCAGAGCTTTTTCAACCGAGAGGGCGTGGCCGACGAGATCGAGGTCATGGTCACCGAGCCGGAGCGGATCGACGACTGGGCCCCTGCCATTCTGGACGCCGCCGGGCCAAACGCCCTGTTGTGGACATGGCGCGATTCCGCCAGTTCCTTCCTGCGCGCGCTGGACGTCGAGGACAACGTGATGTTCGTGATCCTTTCGATCCTGGTACTTATCGCGGCGATGAACATCATTTCGGGGCTGATCATGCTGGTGAAGAACAAGGGCCGCGACATCGGAATCCTGCGCACGATGGGTCTGACCGAAGGCTCGATCCTCAGGGTATTCTTCATCTGCGGCGCCTCGGTGGGCCTGATCGGCACGGGGTTCGGGGTGATCCTGGGGTGCCTCTTCGCGATCTATATCGACCCGATCTTCTCGGCGGTAAATTACCTGGGCGGCGGCGGGGTGTGGGATCCTTCGATCCGCGGCATTTACCATCTTCCCGCGAAACTTCAGCCGGGCGACGTGATCTCGGCGGTGGGGCTGTCGCTGGGCCTGTCCTTTGTCGTCACCATCTTCCCGGCCCGCCGGGCCGCGCGCCTGAATCCGGTGGAGGCGCTGCGCTATGAATGATCCGGTTCTGGCTCTCGACGGCATCGAGAAGACCTACAACAAGGGCCGGCCGACCCGGGTGCAGGTGCTGCGCGGTGCCACGCTCAGCGTCGCGCCGGGCGAGATGGTGGCGCTGGTCGCGCCGTCGGGGGCGGGAAAATCCACGCTTCTGCACATTGCCGGGCTGCTGGATGTGGCCGATGCCGGGTCGGTCACCATCGCCGGGCAGGACATGACGCGCCTGTCCGACCGCCGCCGCACCGCGATGCGGCGCGATGCCGTCGGTTTTGTCTATCAGTTCCATCACCTGCTGCCCGAGTTCTCGGCGCTGGAAAACATCGTGCTGCCGATGCTGGCCAACGGGATGCCCCGCGCGCAAGCCGGCGAACGCGCGCTGGAACTGCTGCGGCGCGTCGGCGTGGCCGAGCGCGCCGATCACCGCCCCGCCGCCCTGTCGGGCGGAGAACAACAGCGCGTGGCCGTCTGCCGGGCACTGGCCAACGCGC
>JADQCD010000218.1 GCA_016278285.1 Actibacterium sp. | reverse complement strand
CAGCAGGCCCTGTTCCTTCCAGCCGTCGCGCTTGACCTCGTCGGGGTTGCGGCGGTGACCGCCGTAGCCCTTCGGCGTGATCCGCATGCCGCTCATTGCACACCTCCTCGGGTCTCCAGCGCTCAGAGCAGGATCGCGATGGCGTCGGCCTCGTTGTCATCTGCGGGCGAGAACCCCCGCGCGCGGGCGGCCGCCATCATGGCGTCCTTGTTGGCGTTCCCCTTGCCGGTGGCGTGGCGTTTGATGGTGCCGACCGGCACGCCCTCGTAGGGAATGCCGCGCAGTTCGGCCCATGCCGTCAGCGTGGCCATCAGCCCGCCATAGACATGGGCGGCATCGGTCGCGGCATGACGGCGGACCTCCTCGAACCAGATGGCGGCGACGGGGCCCGACAGCCGGTCGATTTCGGTTAGCCAGTTGGTGAAGCGGAGATACCGCATGCCGCCGCCGTCGAACCGGCCGGGGCGGAAGGACGCCGTGCCGGAGGTGATCAGCCCGTCGATGCCGTGCAGCGCCCATCCCGTCGTGGTGCCGAGGTCGAGGGCAAGGATCACCCGGTTGGCGCGGACGACGGGCCGCAGATCGGGGATTGCCTCGCGGCTGGAGGTGGCGAGAGTCAGGTCAGCCATGGGTGGTCTCCTCTTCTGGTTGGCTGCTCGGGTGGAAGACGACGGTGGCCTGGTGCTTGGCGGTACGGGGCCGCCGTCGTCGGATCGGAATGTGCAGGGAGCGTCGGTGCCCGCGCGCGGATACCCTCGACGTATGGGAGGAGAGGCCAAACCTGCCGGTTGGCCTCCCCATACGTAGTATGGGGGCTTGCCCACTCGTCTCATCTTCTGGCTGCAAGTCCCTGTTCCCATTGATTTTTTATGGCTCAGAGGATGAGGCGGGTCGATGAGGAAGGCCTTTCTCATCCTCATGCCCAACCCGTTGATTTCATTGGGCCATGAGAAAGGGATGAGAATGAGGAAGGCCGCGCTCATGATGAGGAAGTCAGTCATGGGCCTCCTCCGGATAGACCCAGACGGAGGGGTTCTCGACCTCGCGCGCGCGGCCGGAATGGGGGCATTTGTAGTGGGTCGGCAGCACCGCGACGCCCTCGGCAAGGACCTCTCCGGTGTCCGTGTCGATCACGGGGTCGCGGCCGATGCGCATGTCCCTGATCACGAGATATCCGAAATGCGATTGCGTCCCGGCGTACCCGTGCTCCGTGAAACTCCGGCGGAACTTGATCAGGCCCTTGGTGGCGAGCACCGACAGCCGCTCACGGATGCTGTAGCGCCCGCCGAGATCGTGCTGGTTCTCGAACGCTTCCGCGAACTGCGTGGCGGTGTAGAGCCGACCCTCGGCCGCCTCGTCGAAGATCATCCCCAGGACGACCTGGTTTTTCCGATCCCGCTCGGCATCATGCCTGGCGCCGATGTCCTGGCGCACGAGGCGCTCGTTCATCGGGTTGATCTCGACCCATTGGCCGCGCACCTTGTCGATCAGCTTCGAGGGCAGCGCGGGGCCGTTGCGCAGCTCGATCTCCAACTTGCGCTCTGACGCGTCCTCGTCGGGGCGGTGCAGGATCAGGCCGGAGGTGTAGAAGCCCCGCAGGGCGCTGGCGCCCGAAAGCGCGAGGAACGGATCCTCCTTCACCTGGTGCTTGCTGAGCTTCTTGGTGTGGTGGATCAGGATGACCCCGCAGTCCGGGTCGATGTGGTCGCGCAGAACCTCGACCCGCTCCTTGAGGAAGAACATCATGGCGGTGTTGTCGTTCTCGCCACCGCCATCGGGTCCGCCATCGAAGAGGTTCCGGATCGGGTCGACGCAGAGGATGTCGGGCGGCGCATCCGGGAATGCCGTCCGGATCGCACGGGCAACCCGCACGCTGCCCTCGTTGTCGAGCAGCATCTTCAGCTTGGGTGTGGCGACGAAGGTGTCGCGCGCGGCGGCCATCACATCGGGCGGCAGGGCGATCTGCTTCAGCCGCTCGCGCAGATAGTGATACTGGATCTCGGCCTGCAGGTAGAAGATCCGCAGCGGCCTTGGCGGCGTGAAGCCGAGGAAGGGCACACCGGCGGCCATGTGGACAAGCCAGGAGATCAGCAGGTCGCTCTTGCCGACCTTGGGCGCGCCGCCCAGCACCAGCAGTCCGCCCGGCGTCAGCACGCGGGGCGCGATGATGTCCTCCGGCATCGGGCTCTGATCGTCCAGCAGCGCACCCAGCGTGAAGGCGGGCATCTCGACCGGTCCCGGTGCGCCGGAGTCCAGCCGGATCAGCGGCGGGCCGTATTTCTCGACATGCCGTTCCCAGAGCCGCTCGGACTCCCGCTTCAGCCGCTCTACCGGCCAATGGGGCCGCAGCATCGCGGCGTTGTAGCCGCAGATGCCGATCCAGCCCTCGTCCTTTGTCATCCGGCCCTCGTGGACCATGCGGATGAAATGCCCGATCGCGGCGGACGCACCTTCGAAGCGGGACCAGTCGTCCTGCGCCCCCTCGCGCACCGGCGTGACCAGCACTTCGTCCATGGCGGGCTTGTCGGGATGGGCGAACGCAGGCTGCAGGGACACGCCCGGCGCGGGCGGCATGTCGGTCACGGCTTCGATGAATTCGGCCAGATCGCGTTCGCGGTCGGCGCTCAGTTCGACGATCCGCACCTGCGTTTTGAGGTTGTTCTTGTAATAGACCGAGCCCGCCACTCGGATCGGCTGATGGGCGGAGCGGAAATGCATGTCGCCGCCAACCTTTGCGGCGATGTCGCCGCGCAGACGGCAGACGCGCGCTATGTCGTCACCCTCGGCGGGTTCGGTCAGCGCCCACCAGACGTGGCACTTGCGCTGCCCTTCGGCCGTCACGCCACCGCTTTCTACCACCATGCTGGCCGATCCGAGGTGGCGCTCGAGGTGCGCGCGTTTGGCGGCGATGTCACCGGTGTCGAGATCGACCACCACCGTCTGCATCTGCAGAATATCGGTGGCCTTGGCCTGGCCGGGCGCGGCGACGGTTCCGGGGATCACATAGACTGCCGCGCCCTCGCGTGAGGCCCATGTCGCGAAAGTCGCCATCTTTTCGGGGGCGGAATGATCCGCTTCCAGCCAGATGTTGTGCGGGCGGCCATCGATGCCCTGACCCTTGTCGATGAAACTGCGGACAGGGATCAGACCGTCGCAATACCCGAAGACGACCTGCATGAAATGCGCAATCTGCGCAGGGTCGGGCTCGTCGCCGAAGACGTCGATCTGCGGCGGGGCATCGTTGAAGTCGCGCCATGGGTTGAAATGAACGATGTTTTCCTTGGGCTCATCGGGCGTGGTGTCGTCGCGCATGGCTGGCTCCTGGTCGGGATCGGATGGTTCGGTGGGCTCGTCGCTCATGCCGCCAACCCCCAGCACCGCTCGGCATGGGCGCAGAACCGGCATTCGAAAAAGTCGCGGCTGGCGGCGATGCGGGGCAGCAGTTCGCCGGCGTCGGTGGCTTGGAGTATCCGCACCGCGCGGTCGGACATGCGCTGCGCCAGATCGGCATCGAAGGGCACCTGCTCGTGATGCAGTTCGGCCGTGTCCTTGTTGATCGCGGTGAAGAGCGCCGGGTTGGTCGAGATGCCCGGCACCGAGGGCTCCATGTAGGCCTGGTAGATCGCGATCTGGGCGGCATAGACGGGCTTGGAGACGGCGAGCCCGTCCTTGACGCAGGCCCGCCAGTTCTTCGCGTTCATCGTCTTGCATTCCCAGAGCGCCGGGGTGCGGAGACCGAGCGCGGCCGGGGCTCCGGCCACGATCCCGTCGACATGGCCACGAATGCGGCCGCCAGCGACGGAAAAGCCGAACTGATCCCCATCGGGCCGATTGCCCTTGCGGGTGTAGAGGTCGAGCCCCGCCGCCCGCAGCCAGCGGATCGCCAGATCCTCGAGCTGATGACCGATCTCGAAGATCCGCAGGGTCTGGCCTCCGAAATCGGCGCCCTCATCCTTGGGCGCGCCCGCGAACTCGAACTGCAGCGCGCGTTCGCAGGCGTGCCCCAGACGGGACGCGCCGAGATAGGTCCGGGGCGGCGTGGCCTCCCGCTCGGCGATGAGTGCTGCGTCGACCAGCGCGTTAATCCGCTCGGCCATGGAGGGGCGCGGGTTGAAATCCAGCATCAGAAGGGGATCTCCGCCTCGGCGGCGATCTCTGCCATTTCGGCGCGGAACGCCTCGACGGTCAGGACGATCAGCCGGTGCATGTCGTTCTGGGTCAGCTGGCCCAGCGGGCGGTCCCAGCCGATCCGCTCCAATTCGGGCGCAAGCGCGCGCATCACGGCGGGCAGCGCCTGGGTTTCCTCTTCGGTGAAATCGACC
>JADQCD010000048.1 GCA_016278285.1 Actibacterium sp. | reverse complement strand
TTCCGGGGTTCTGGCCTCGGCCCTGGCGATGGACAAGCAGCGCAGCAAGGCCGCGTTCCGGGCCGCTGGTCTGCCCGTGGTCGAAAGCCTTCTGGCCTCCGCCGATGAGGTTCGTGCGCGGCATGTGATGGCGCCGCCCTATGTGGTCAAGCCGAACAACGAGGGGTCTTCCGTCGGCGTTTACCTGGTCAATGAGGCTGCGAACGGGCCGCCGCAGCTTTCCGAAGACATGCCGGACGTCGTGATGGTCGAGGCCTTTGCGCCGGGGCGCGAACTGACCACCACGGTGATGGGAGACAGGGCGCTGACGGTGACGGATATCATCACCGAGGGCTGGTACGACTACGACGCCAAGTACAAGGCAGGCGGTTCGCAACATGTCGTGCCGGCGGACATTCCCGACCCGATCTATTCCGCCTGTCTCGACCATGCGCTGCGCGCGCATCGGGCGCTGGGGTGCCGTGGCGTCTCGCGCACCGATTTCCGCTGGGACGAGGCGCGGGGCCTCGACGGGCTGATCCTGCTTGAGACGAACACACAGCCCGGGATGACGCCCACATCGCTGTCGCCCGAGCAGGGGGTGCATTGCGGCATCTCCTTCGGGCAGATGTGCCGCTGGATGGTGGAGGATGCCTCATGCGACCGTTAGGCGGCCCGCGCACCACGCGCCGCGACCCGGCGCCTACGCGGCTTGCATACCGGCTGCACCGACTATGGCTGACGCCGTTCTTTCGGGCCATGTTGCGCGTCGGTATCCCGGTCTTTTGCCTTGTTTTCGCCGCCGCCTGGTATGTCGGCGACGACGCTCGGCGCTCGGCACTTGTGGACAAGTATTACGAGCTGCGCCGCAGTATCGAGCAGCGGCCGGAGTTCATGGTCGGACTGATGCGGATCGAAGGGGCCTCGCCCGAGGTGGTGCAGGATATTCACGAAATCCTGGCAATCGATTTCCCGATCAGTTCGTTCGAACTGGACCTGGAATACATGCGCGGCATGGTCGTGGGACTGGATGCAGTGGAAAAGGCCGAACTGCGGATCGCGCCGGGCGGGATCCTTCGGGTCGATGTCGCCGAGCGGCAGCCGGCAGTGATCTGGCGTGGCCGCGACGGGCTGGAGATGTTGGACGCGCAGGGCCATCGCGTGTCGGCGCTGGAGTCGCGGGCAGACCGGCCGGACCTGCCACTGATCGCCGGCGAAGGGGCGCAGGACAGCGTTCCCGAGGCTTTGGACCTGTTTGCGGCAGCCGGCCCGATCGCGGGCAGGGTGCGCGGTCTGGTCCGCGTGGGCGAACGGCGCTGGGATCTGGTGCTGGATCGGGACCAGCGTATCCTCTTGCCCGAAACCGGCGCGCTGCGCGCGCTGGAACGGGTGATCGCGCTGGATCAGGCCGAGGACATGCTGGCGCGCGACATCGTGACGGTGGATATGCGTAACGGCGAAAGGCCGACGCTGCGGCTGGCGCCCGGGGCGACGGCGCAGAGGCAGCAAACAACAATAACCGAAGCGGGAGTGACCGAGGGATGACCGATCTGTATCAGTCTCAGCGTGCCATGCGTCGGATGCGCAAGCAGGCGATGGATCGCGGTGTGATCGCGGTTCTGGATGTCGGCAGTTCCAAGATCGGTTGTCTGGTTCTTCGCTTCGACGGGCCGGATGCGTTTCACGGCGGCGACGGGGTGGGTGCGCTGGCCGGGCAAAGCAGCTTTCGCGTGATCGGGGCGGCGACCACCCGGTCGCGCGGGGTGCGCTTCGGCGAGATCCACGCCATGCAGGAGACCGAGCGCGCCATCCGAACCGCCGTTCAGGCCGCGCAGAAGATGGCGCAGACCCGCGTCGATCATGTCATTGCCTGCGTGGCCGGTGCGCAGCCCCGGTCCTATGGCCTGGACGGGGCGATCGAACTTTCCGACAACACGGTCAGCGAAGAGGATGTGGCGCGTGTTCTGTCGGCCTGCGAAGTGCCCGATTTCGGAGACGGCCGCGAGGTGCTGCATGCCCACCCAGTGAATTTCGCGCTGGATCACCGTACCGGCCTGAACGATCCGCGCGGCCAGATCGGCAACCGGCTGGCCTGCGACATGCATGTTCTGACCGTTGAATCCACGGTGGTGCAGAACCTGCTCTATTGTATAAAGCGGTGCGATCTGGAACTGGCCGGGGTGGCAAGCTCGGCCTATGTGGCGGGGTTGTCCAGCCTCGTCGAGGACGAGCAGGAGCTTGGCGCGGCCTGCATCGACATGGGCGGCGGCGCGACGGGCGTGTCGATCTTCATCAAGAAACACATGATCTATGCCGACAGCGTTCGGCTGGGCGGCGATCACATCGCTTCGGACCTTTCGAAGGGCTTGCAGGTGCCTATTGCCACTGCCGAACGAATCAAGACCTTTCACGGTGGCGTCGTGGCCACAGGGATGGATGACCGCGAAATGATCGAGATCGGGGGCAACACGGGCGATTACGAACATGATCGCCGCAGCGTCAGCCGGGCCGAGATCATAGGCATCATGCGCCCGCGCGTCGAGGAGATTCTCGAGGACGTTCGCGCCCGGCTCGACGCCGCCGGCTTCGAGCATCTTCCCAGCCAGCAGATCGTACTGACCGGCGGCGGAAGCCAGATTCCGGGGCTGGACGGTCTGGCCGGGCGCATCCTGGGCCAGCAGGTGCGGCTGGGTCGGCCGCTTCGGGTGCAGGGGTTGCCGCAGGCGGCGACCGGGCCGGCCTTTTCCGCGGCGGTGGGGCTTTGCCTGTTCGCGGCACACCCGCAGGACGAATGGTGGGATTTCGAAATTCCCGCCGAAAGGTATCCCGCGCGGTCATTGAAACGGGCGGTCCGATGGTTCCGGGACAACTGGTAACCGCAAGATGATGGGAGTTTCACGAAATGCCGCAGAAAGTGGTCAGAAAATTGCAATATTTTGTAGCAAATTCGCGTTTTTTCCGTGACCGATACCCGAACAATAGGTAGAGTCGGGTAAAATCGGACAGAAACGGCGTGGAAGTCGGTCGAAAAGCAAAGCAGGCGGACAGATCAATGACATTGAACCTCATGATGCCGGAGCACGAAGAGCTCAAGCCGCGGATCACCGTTTTCGGTGTCGGCGGGGCAGGCGGGAACGCCGTAAACAACATGATCGAGAAGCAACTTCAGGGTGTGGAGTTCGTGACCGCGAACACAGACGCGCAGGCGCTTCAGCAATCGAATGCACCGGCGAAGCTGCAACTCGGCGTCAAGGCGACCGAGGGGCTGGGCGCTGGCGCGCGCGCCTCGGTCGGGGCCGCGGCCGCCGAAGAGAGCATTGAACAGATCGTCGATCACCTGGCGGGTGTGCATATGTGCTTCATCACGGCCGGCATGGGCGGTGGCACCGGCACCGGCGCCGCGCCGATCATTGCCCAGGCCGCGCGGGAACTGGGCGTGCTGACCGTGGGTGTGGTGACCAAGCCGTTCCAGTTCGAGGGCGCCAAGCGGATGCGCCAGGCCGAGGAGGGCGTCGAGGCCCTTCAAAAGGTCGTCGACACGCTGATCATCATTCCCAACCAGAACCTGTTTCGCCTCGCCAACGAAAAGACCACCTTCACCGAGGCGTTCTCGATGGCCGATGACGTGCTTTACCAGGGCGTCAAGGGGGTGACCGACCTGATGGTGCGCCCGGGCCTGATCAATCTGGACTTTGCCGATGTGCGCGCGGTGATGGACGAGATGGGCAAGGCGATGATGGGCACCGGCGAGGCCAATGGCGAGGATCGCGCGGTCCAGGCCGCCGAAAAGGCCATTGCGAACCCGCTGCTGGACGAGATCAGCCTGAATGGCGCCAAGGGGGTTCTGATAAATGTCACCGGCGGATATGATCTGACCTTGTTCGAACTGGACGAGGCGGCCAATATCATCCGCGAAAAGGTCGATCAGGACGCCAACATCATCGTCGGATCCACTCTGGATCCGGACATGGAAGGCTGCATGCGCGTCTCGGTGGTGGCCACCGGGATCGACGCCAGCGAATCGAACCAGGCTGCTCCGATGCAGCGACGGTCGTTGGCCGAACCGCTGACGGCACCGTCCCAGGTTGCCGCAAGCGCGCCGCAGGAGACGCCGAGCGAACCGGCACCCGCCGCAGCCGAGGTCGAGGTTGAAAACGATTCACCTTCGCTCTTCCCCGGGTTCGAGGCAGAGGATGACCAGGCGGCGCCAGAGGTTGCCGCGCAGGATGACCTGCCGCCGCCCGCCTATCAGCCGCAGGCCAGACCCCAGCAGCAGCCTTCGCAGGCGCAGGCACGGCAGCAACCGCCCGCGCAA
>JADQCD010000076.1 GCA_016278285.1 Actibacterium sp. | reverse complement strand
ACCCTGGCCCGCGCCATGACGATCATCGAAACCGCGAAGATGAACGACCTCGACCCGCAGGCCTACCTGGCCGATGTCCTCGACCGCATCCACGATCACAAGATCAACCGGCTGACCGAATTGCTGCCATGGAACTGGACGCCCGCAGCCCAGCCACACAGCGAGGCCGCGTGATGGCAGCAACGACCTACGTCTGCTCCATCGCCCACGTCGCCAGCCGGCTGGGCGAGGACCCCGAGCTGCTCGAGGCCATCGTCAGCAACGACGACAACCTGTCATACGGCAATATCGTCAGCGTCCATGTCGGGCACGACGACTACATCACCGCGCAGACCGACGACGGCATCGACGAGATACGCGACATGCTCGCATCCGCACGCATGTCCGTCGAGGAATGGCTCAGCTTCCTCGAAGACTTCGTCGCCGAGCCCGACACCATCGCCCGCGTCAAGGACCAGCCGCTGCGGTGGAAATCGGGCGCTTACGATGGAGGCGGACCAGTCCTCCCAATAATCGCGGGTGCCGCATTTCTTGACGATCTTGGCCTTGATGGCGCGCGAGAACTCGTCGATCGAGAAGGTCATTTCGGTCTGGCGGGGATCCGGGCCCTCGATGACATAATCACCGTCGCCACCACTGCCCGAGCCGATACCGGAACCGGCGGCCTGCGCCTTGCTGGGCAGGTTTTCGACCACGGCGGTGACGGAACGAAGCTCTTCGGATGCCGCATCGACGCCGACGATTTCGACGCTGTCGCTGATATCCTGGCCGAGCGACATCTTGTTGATGGTGCTGTCGAAGCGTTCGTCATGGGCGCGCAGGGCGTTCAGGATCTGCCAAACAACACGATACCGCTCATTATCGGCCAGCGCCTGGTCGGGCGGAACGCCGGCCGGGACGCCGACGGGCAGGATGACATACCCCATATGCTTGCCCTCGGCCCGGCGCATGACGCGGCCGACCGACTGGACCACGTCGATCTGGCTCTTGCGCGGATGCAGAAACATGATCGAGTCCAGCGCAGGGACGTCGACGCCCTCCGACAGACAGCGTGCATTGGTCAGGATGCGGCAGACATTCTCACCCGCGTCAGCCTTGAGCCAGTCGAGGAGCGCACTTCGGCTCTTGGCGTTGAATGTGCCATCGACATGCTCGATTTCGCAACGCAGGTGAGGAGACGTTTCTTCACCGTCGATCAAGCTGTCTTGTCCGAGATATTCGTCTACCACTGCGCTGAATTCGTCGCGGATCAGCTTCGAGCTGCGGATATCCTTGGCGAAGGCCAATGCTCGCCGCATCGGGTGCGGGTCGGCGGAAACATCCGCTCTCAGATCGATCTTGGTCAGCGCCTTGTAGCAGCCGATGATCTTGGTCGCGTCGTCGAGCACCAGTTCGCTGCCCGCATCGCCGAGACGTTTCTGGACCGCGGCGCTGACAAGGCCCTCGTCCATTGCCAGGACGATGACCTTGTAGTCGGTGAGCAGACCATTCTGCACCGCCCAGCCAAAGCCGCGATAGAACAAGGTCTCTCCAAACAGATCGGGATTGTCCATCGACGCCAACTCGGCGCCGACCTCGTCGGCCTTGCTGCGAACGTTGTCACCAAAGATCCGTGGCGTGGCCGTCATGTAGAGGCGCTTGCTGCCCGTGACGTGATCGTTGCTGTGGATCTTGACGAAGTTCGATTCCTCGTCGCCCGCAAGGGTCGCACCGGTTGTGCGGTGGGCCTCATCGCAAATAATCAGGTCGAAGTCGGGCAGCCCGGCTTCTTGCGCCCGGGTGAGCGTGACGATGGACTGATAGGTCGAGAAGATCACCGTCATACGCTCGGGATCATCGGCGCTCGCGTTTTCGGCAACCTTGATCGGGTCTGTTGTGGCCGGGAACGCCAGATCGTGCAATTCGATTTCCGCGATGTCCTCTGCGCTCTTCCTGCGTTTGCCGACATGGGCGTCTGAACAGACCGCAAATGCGCGGATGGGCGTCTCGGTGTCGTTGGTCCATTCCCGCACGGTCTGGGACATCAGCGCCAGCGACGGCACCATGAACAACACGCGCTTGCCCTTGCCCGCCATCCCTTCGGCAATTTTCAACGCAGTGAACGTCTTCCCGGTACCGCACGCCATGATCAGCTTTCCCCGGTCGACCGTTTCCAGCCCGCTCTGGACGGCGTCGAGCGCATCGCGCTGGTGCGGCATAAGGGACTTTTTCGCCGCAAGAACTATCTCGCCGCGCGCTTCGAAGATGGTCCAGTCGATTCGACTTTCCCGCAGATCAGTCAGCCCGATCCGCACAACCGGAATTGCCTGCCCCCGGATCATCTCCTCTGCATTGGCACTCCATTGCTGCTCGGTTGTATCGAGAACCACGCGTCTGCCGAACGGCTCCTTGCCGGAAGCCGAGATGAAGCTGTCGATGTGCGATTTCTGGATTCGGGTATCGGCGGCGTAGAACTTGGCCTGGATCGCGGCGAACCCATCCTCATTGCGCAGCTTGGCAACCAGGTCGATCCCGACATCCTTGGCATCACGGCCACTCGCCTTGGCCCAGTCGGCCCAGGTCCAGACAGCTTCGTATTCCTCTGACTGAACAGGGTCGTTCAGGAAGTAGGCCATTGCGAGGCGCTCGAAATAGGTGCCCTTTTCGCGTTCGGTGACGGCAGCATCGCGGTAGGATTGAAGGATTCGATCAATTGCCGTCATGAGTATCCCTTGCCTTACTTGTCATAAGCTTAGCGGCGATCCATTCGACTTGCGACCTGTGATTTCGAGCGAAAGCCCCGGCGCGTCGCGCCTGATAGCCTTGGGTTGTTTCAACTCACGGCCTTTACCTCACCTGTCTCCAGCTGCTTGACGTAATCCACCGCGGTCCCGTTCCAGTGATAGGCGAAATGTGCCCCCTGCGTCGGGATCGGGATCACGTCGGGCCAGAACACCGCGATGCACTGCCCGCCCGGATAGCGCACGCTGGGCCAGGTGATGCCGTTCGATCCCGCCGCGCGACGCTCGGCGCCGAAAACCTGCGATGGGCCATAATCGTCGGGGTCGAGGAGGTCAGCATGGCCTGCGATGTCGTCCAGATCGGCATCGACCGTGCCGATCAGCTCGCGGAACTGCGAGGTCCAGCCGGGCGCCTCGTTCGTCGCGCGCATGAACCTTGCGTGGTGGTGGATGGTTTCGGCGATCGCCACCTCGGTGCTGTCGCCCGCATAGTAGAGGCCGAAGCTGCCATCCGAGAACGGTCCCGGCCGGAGCGGCGAACAATGCACGAAGGGCGCCATGACCCAGCTGGCACCCGGGCCGGTGACGCGGCGCGCTACCGGCACCTTGGACAGATTGCCGATGCTGTCGCGGATGCGTGGGTTGAACTTGGCCTCGGCCGAGGCCAGCGCCTCCCAGTCCGCGGGATCGGCGATATCCTCGAAGAGGTCGATTGGCGGGTGGATTGTACGGATGATACGGACCGTGCGCGGCCAGGTCACGCGGCGGACAGGCACCGTCACCAGGCGCCCCGCTCCGCATCCAGATAGCTGCGCAGGTCAATCAGGTCGGTGATCTCGCCCCGCATCATGACGTCGAGCGCGCTGTGACCAGCGAAGGCCTCGCTCGGCTTGCGGATCCACGCATACCCCCGCGCGGGGTCGGTGAAGAGGTAGCGCAGCGCTTTGTGGATCCCCATCAGGATCGCCATTCGGGCCCGCAGGTCGCGGTCGATGCGACCGATGTCGCCAGTCTTCCAGCGTGCCCACGTGCGCTGGGCCATGTCGCCGAGCAGGGTGCGGGCCTCGGCATCGGTCAGGCCCCAGGCGCGGAACAGGTTGACCGTGGCGCGTGCAAGCGCCGCCGCTTCCTCGTCCGTGATGACGGGAAGGTCGGGACGGGCCGTGATGGGCTGGACCGTGGCGAACTGCATGGCGCTCTCCTTTGGCATCAATATAGTGATAATATGCCAACAGGCAATAACAATCGGTTACCTGGACGCGCGCGGATGCTCCCACGGTCGCACTTTCGGCATCGCCGCCGTCACCTCCACCTCCCGCAGCATCCCACCCGCCGCCAACCCATCCCTCACCCAGCCCAACGCCTGCCACCAGTCGTCTCCGGGTGCGGCCGCCAGGTGACGGGGTAGGCTAGAATCTCGATACTGCGCCAACGTCCGCGGTGCAGCACGCGTTCGACGCCCACCACCTCGGTCACCGCCCGCTCGCCATGCTGGTTGCGCCGGGTCTCGACGGGCACGCAGCGCGGAACGGCGCCCGGCATCCAGTCGGGCGTGAGCCCGGCGCGGGCCAGTTCGGTCACGCGGATCGCCATGCGGATGCCGCCGAGGCTGTCGGGCATCCCG
>JADQCD010000185.1 GCA_016278285.1 Actibacterium sp. | reverse complement strand
GAAACTGTCCGCCATCCTTCCCTGGCTGGATCGCGCGCGCCGCGATTGCGCCGATCCGCCGCCGCATGCGATCAAGGCGTCGGAGTGGTTGCTCGACAACGAGTTTCAGGTACGGCGCGCCATCCGGCAGGTGCGCGAGGATCTCCCGGCCGCCTTCTACCGCCGACTGCCGCGGCTTGCTGCGCCGGAATACCGGGGAATGCCTCGCGTCCTGGCGCTGGCGCAAGGGATGCTCGATGTCGAGCATATGCAGGTCAGCCTGGCCGACACGGTGGCGTTCGTCCGAGCCTACCAGCAGGGCGGGCCGCTTACGATCGCCGAGCTCTGGGCGTTTCCCGCGATGCTGCGCCTTGCCTGTCTCGAGACGCTCGTCCAGTCGCTGTCCGAACTTCTGCCCGAGCTTGTCCCGCCATTCGAACCAACGCCCCGACTGGCGCCACACGAGAGTCTGGATCCGACAGAGGGCGTCTCGCGCGCGATTTCGGCGCTCATGGCGGTGTCGAACACGTCGTGGAAGGCGTTCTTCGAGCAGGTGAGCCGTGTGGAGGAAATCCTGCAGGGGGATCCGGCCGGCGTCTACCCGGCCATGGATTTCGACACCCGGGACCAGTACCGCAAGGCCGTCGAGGAGATCGCGGACGGCGCGGGAATGACCGAGTGGGACGTCGCAGACGCCGCCCTGACGCTGACGCGCGCCCATGCCGGCGCACGACGCCTCGGGCATATCGGATGCTGGCTGGTCGCAGAGGGCCGGGCGGATCTCGAGCGGAAGGTCGGTTTTCGGCCCGGGCGGAGTGGCGCCCTGCGCCGCTGGATCATCGCTCATCCCGGCCAGAGCTATGCCGGGGCGCTCGCAGGCTTCGCGGTTGCCGCAATGATCGTGCCTGCACGACTGCTCGCCATCTACGACGCCGGCGTGGCGGCGTGGATAATCGGACTCGTCCTGTCGCTCGCGCCCGCGATGATCATCAGCGTGACTTTCACGCATTGGCTCGTCACCCGACTGGTGCCACCCCGGGTACTGCCGAAGCTCGACTTTGAACACGGGCTGGACGTCGGTGAACACGGGCTGGACGTCGGTTGTGATGCGGCACTGGTGATGCCCGTGATCCTGCGCAAGGCCGCCGAGGTTGAAGCCCTGATCGAGCGGCTCGAAACGCATTGGCTGTCGAACCCCGATCCCTTCATCCGCATGGCGCTGCTGAGCGACCTCACCGACGCCGATGCAGAACGAATGCCCGAAGATGCCCGGATCGAGACGGCACTGGTCGCTGGCGTGCGTCGACTCAACGCACGCTACGCCGACCATGCGCCCTTCGCGCTCCTCCATCGGGGGCGCCGCTGGAATGCCGCCGAAGGCTGCTGGATGGGCTGGGAACGCAAGCGCGGCAAGCTCGAGGAACTTGCCGGCCTCATTCTCGGTCACCTGCCCGATGCCTTTGCCTTGCGCGAGGGTGATGTCGACAGGCTGTGCCAGGCACGCTTCGTGGTCACGCTCGACGCCGACACCACGGCGCCGCCCAACAGCATCAACCGGCTGCTGGGGGCGCTGGCCCATCCGCTGAATCGCGTCGAATTCGATCAGGCGACGGGACGCCCGCGCCGCGGCTACACCTTCATTCAGCCGCGGGTCGAGATCCTGCCCGAGGCCGGCGACCGGTCGCTGTTCACCCGTCTCTATACCGGCGATACAGCGATCGACATCTACAGCCGGGCGGTCTCGGACGTCTATCAGGATCTGTTCGGCGAGGGGATATTCACAGGCAAGGGTGCCTTCGACGTCGCCGCATTCCACCGATGCCTGCATGGCTGCGTCCCCGATAATGCGATCGTCAGCCATGATCTGTTCGAGGGGCTTCACGGCCGCGCAGCACTTGCCAGCGACATCGTCTTCTATGAGGACTTCCCCGCCAACTATCTCGCCTATGCCCGGCGCGCCTTTCGCTGGATCCGGGGTGATTGGCAACTGACGCCATGGCTGGGCAGAACCGTGCCGGGACGCGATGACACGCGTCGACCCAACCGGCTTTCATGGCTCGACCGCTGGAAGGTATTCGACAATCTGCGCCGCAGCGTGATCCCCCCGGCACTCGTCGCCTTTGCGGTTGCGGGATGGCTGGCCCTTCCGGGGCATGCCGTGATCTGGACAGTGCTCACGGTTGCCGCGCCGGGCGCATACCTGTTCACTGACCTCATCACCGGGCTGGCGCGCGGGCGCAGGCGGGGCGCCACGCGGAGCACTCTTCACCAATTGCGGGATCATGCCGGGCGCTGGCTGCTGGCGATCATCTTTCTCGCCTACGAGGCGGCGATGGCAATCGAGGCGATCGGACGCACGCTCCACCGGGTCTTCGTTTCGCGGCGTCGGCTGCTGGAGTGGACGTCAGCCGCCCATTCCGCCACGGAAGTTTCGCAAACCCGGCTCGGGACCTGGCACGAGATGCTTGCGGCCCCACTGATCGCGACCGCGATCGCCCTATTGCTTGCCGGACTCAATCCCGCAGCCCTTGCCGGTTCCGCGCCGTTGCTCCTCCTGTGGTTCGCCTCTCCGGAGATCGCGCGGCTCATCAGCCGAAAGCGACGAAGGGTGGCAGAGACCCTGCGGCCCGAAGACCGCCTCTACCTGCGCCTGATCGCGCGCCGCACCTGGCTCTACTTCGAGACGTTTGCCGGTCCCGAAGACAACTGGCTACCGCCCGACAACTATCAGGCCAGCCCGCACGAGGAAATCGCGCACCGATCTTCCCCGACCAACGTGGGAATGCTCCTTCTGTCCACGGTGACGGCGTGGGATCTGGGTCACATCGGCCTTCGTGACCTTTCCGCGCGAGTGACCGCCGCGCTGGACACGCTCGATCGGCTGGAGAGCCATGCCGGCCACACGCTTAACTGGTTCGACACCAAAACGCTTAAGTCGCTCGCGCCGCGCTACGTTTCGACAGTAGACAGCGGCAATCTCGCGGTCAGCCTTCTGACGCTCCGCGAAGCCTGCCTGGAGGCCGCGCGGGGCTCGATGGTTTCGCCCAAGCTATGGGAAGGGCTTGAAGATGCACTCAGCCTGCTGCGTGAAGCACTATCCGTGTTGCCCGAGGCCGATCGACGGATAATCTGCGGTGCGCTCGACCCTATTGCCGGCACGCTTCCGGAAATTCGAGACGTGCCGCGGGACTGGGGCGCAGCGCTTGACACCATCCGCCTGGAAGGCTGGCCAGAGGTTCAGAGGCTCGTCGCCGAGGCGCTTGAATCGAACCGCAACGCCGATCCGCACGAGATCCTTCTGTGGCGGGAGCGCACAGATCATCACCTTCTGAGCCTGGCTCGGGATCTCGACGCGCTGGAACCGTGGCGCGCGTTGACCGCCAGACCGCCGGGCCGGATTGACGGGCTGGTCCAGTTGCTGGAGGCTCTGCCGCCACCAGATACGCCGCTTGACCAGATGGCCGACAGGATCGGCCGGGCGCGCGATGGGTTTTCCAGGCTCACACCAGTCGATCCCGAAAGCCGACGCTGGGTTGCGGAGGTGATCGCTGCACTCGAGCGTGGAAATGCCGCCTGCCGCGATCTCTCCGACGGCCTCGCGCACTGCGCGGCCCGCGCAGAGGCTCGCGCCTTCGGCATGGATTTCCGGCCGCTCTACGACGCGGAAACCAGGACCTTCTTCATCGGCTACAACCTCGACGCCGACCGGTTGGACCAGCACCACTACGACCTGTTGGCAAGCGAGGCCCGGCTGGCAAGCTATTTCGCGATCGCCAAGCGCGACGTACCCGTTGAGCACTGGTTTCATCTGGGGCGCCCGATCACCAGGGCTGCCGGCGCGCTGACGACGCTTTCGTGGAACGGTTCGATGTTCGAGTATCTCATGCCGACGCTTCTGCTGCCAAGCGATGAGGGGCGCCTTCTCGGTCAGAGCGAACGCGCCGCCGTTGCCGCGCAACGGCACTATGCTGACGAGATCGGCCTGCCCTGGGGGGTTTCGGAATCCGGCTACGCGACCCGCGATGCCGCCCATCGCTACCAGTACCAGGCATTCGGGGTTCCCGGCCTTGGCCTGAAGCGGGGCCTTGCCGAGGACTACGTCGTCGCCCCCTATGCAAGCGCGCTGGCACTGGCAGTCGCCCCGACCACCGCAACCAAGAACCTGCGACGGCTCGACAAGCTCGGCCTGCGCGACCGATACGGATTCTTCGAGGCCGCCGATTTCACACCCGACCGGCGGCCGGCAAACGGTGACTTCACCCCCGTCCGCGCCTATATGGCACATCACCAGGGCATGATTTCGGCCGCGATCGGAAACGCGCTCAACGACAACATCCTGGTCAGGCGCTTTGGCCGCGAGCCGCGCATGCGCGCCACCGA
>JADQCD010000060.1:1415-4364 GCA_016278285.1 Actibacterium sp. | reverse complement strand
CTTGGGCGCCGGCGAGATGCGTCAGCATGTGCGCACCTTGTCCCAGGTCGCCGATACCCGTATCAGCGCCTATCCCAATGCCGGTCTGCCGAACGAGATGGGCGGCTATGACGAGACGCCCGAGGAAACCGCCGCCCATCTGGGCGAATGGGCCGATGCCGGGCTGGTGAATATCGTCGGCGGCTGCTGCGGGACCACGCCCGACCATATCCGCGCCATCGCGCGGGCCGTCGAGGGCAAGAAACCCCGTGCCATCCCCGAACGGGTGCAGCGCATGCGGCTGAGCGGGCTGGAGATGTTCGAAGCAGGGAGCGCGGCATGACCGGAATCGCGAATTTCATCAATATTGGCGAGCGGACCAACGTCACCGGATCGGCGAAGTTCAAGAAACTGATCATGGAGGGCGACTATGATTCCGCCTTGGAGGTCGCCCGCAGCCAGGTCGAGAACGGCGCCCAGATCATCGATGTGAACATGGACGAGGGACTGCTCGACTCGGCCGAGGCGATGACCAGGTTCCTGAACCTGATTGCCTCCGAGCCCGACATAAGCCGGGCTCCGGTGATGATCGACAGCTCCAAGTTCGAGGTGATCGAGGCCGGGCTGAAATGCGTCCAGGGCCGTTCGGTCGTCAACTCCATCTCGTTGAAAGAAGGCGAGGCGGCGTTTCTGGAACAGGCACGCACGGTGCGCCGCTATGGCGCCGCCGTGGTGGTCATGGCGTTCGACGAGAACGGCCAGGCAGAGACCGCGCAGCACAAGTTCGACATCTGCAAGCGGTCCTATGACCTTCTGGTGGACAAGGCCGGCTTCGACCCGTGGGACATCATCTTCGATCCCAACATCTTTGCCGTCGCCACCGGCATCGAGGAGCACAACGATTACGCCAACGCCTTCTTCGAGGCGACGCGCATGATCAAGGAGGCGATGCCGCTGACCCACGTGTCGGGCGGTCTCAGCAACGTTTCGTTCAGTTTCCGCGGCAACAATGCGGTGCGCGAGGCGATGCACTCGGCGTTTCTGTATCACGCGATTCCGCTGGGGCTGGACATGGCCATCGTCAATGCCGGGCAGATCACCGTCTATGATGACATCCCCGACGAACTGCGCGAGCATGTCGAGGACGTGCTGCTGAACCGCCGGACCGACGCCACCGACCGCCTGCTGGCCATCGCCGACAAGTACAAGGGCAGCGGCGAGGCGTCTAAGAAGGAAGACCCCAAGTGGCGCGAACTGCCGGTCGAAAAGCGGCTGGAGCACGCGCTGGTCCACGGCATCACCGATCATGTCGTCGACGATACCGAAGAATGCCGGCAGCGCGCGGAAAAACCGCTCGACGTGATCGAGGGGCCGCTGATGGACGGCATGAACGTGGTGGGCGACCTGTTCGGCGCGGGCAAGATGTTCCTGCCGCAGGTCGTGAAATCGGCCCGCGTGATGAAGGCCGCCGTGGCGCATCTCTTGCCCTACATGGAAGAGGAAAAGCGCCGCACCGGCGACACCTCGGCGAAGGGCAAGGTGCTGATGGCCACGGTGAAGGGCGACGTGCACGACATCGGCAAGAACATCGTGGGCGTCGTGCTTCAGTGCAACAATTACGATGTCGTCGACCTTGGCGTGATGGTGCCGACCGAGGATATCCTCGCCAGGGCGAAGGAAGAGAAGGCGGACATCATCGGCCTGTCCGGGCTCATCACCCCGTCGCTCGACCGGATGGTGGATGTCGCGGCCGAGATGAAGCGACAGGATCTGGATCTTCCGCTGCTTATCGGCGGTGCCACGACGTCAAAGAAGCACACCGCGCTGAAGGTCGCGCCGGAATACGATCACGGCGTGATCCATGTCGACGATGCCTCCAAGGCCGTGGGCGTGGTGTCGAAGCTTCTGTCCAAGACCGCGAAGCCGGCCTTCCTGGACGACGTGCGCGCCGAGCAGGACAAGATGCGCGCCGCCTCGGCCAAGACCGGCGACCGGCCGACCACACCGCTTGCCGAGGCGCGCGCCAACGCCTTCGATGGCGACTGGGACGATTATACTCCGCCCGCGCCGCAAACACCCGGATTGACGGTGATCGACGACATGTCGCTGGAGGCGCTGCGCGACTATATCGACTGGACGCCATTCTTTTCCACCTGGGAAATGCGCGGCCGTTTTCCCGATATCCTTGACCACCCCGACAAGGGTTCGGCCGCGCGTGAACTCTATGGCAACGCGCAGGCGATGTTGGACCGGATCGTGGCAGAAGGCTGGTTCACCCCGCGCGGCGTGGTCGGCTTCTGGCCTGCCAACAGCGACGGTGACGACATCGTCGTCTGGACCGACGACACCCGCAGGGCCGAGGCGACGCGCCTGCCGCAACTGCGCCAGCAGGGCAAGAAGAGCGGAGACAAGGCCCATATGTGCCTGGCCGATTTCGTGGCGCCCGTCGGCATCGACGATTGGGTCGGCGGTTTTGCCGTCACCTCGGGCCCCGAGGTTCATGCGCTTGCCGACAGGTTCAAGGCCGAGGGCAACGACTATGACTCGATCCTCGTGCAGGCATTGGGCGACCGTTTCGCCGAGGCGTTCGCCGAGGCGCTGCATGCCCGCGTCCGCCGCAGCCTGTGGGGCTATGCCGCCGACGAGACCCTCGGCAACGAGGATCTGATCGCCGAGAAATACCGCGGCATCCGACCGGCGCCCGGCTATCCCGCCTGCCCGGACCATACCGAGAAGCGGCGGCTTTTCGACATGCTCGACGCGACGCGCAACACGGGGATCGAGTTGACGGAATCCTGCGCGATGTGGCCTGCGGCGGCCGTGTCTGGCTTCTTTTTCGCCCATCCGCAGGCAAGCTATTTCGGCATTGGCCGGATCGGCCCCGACCAGGTGGCCGACTATGCCGCGCGCAAGGGAATGGATGTGACGGAAATCGAGACCTGGCTGGCCCCCAGCCTGGGTTACACCCCG
>JADQCD010000060.1:0-1405 GCA_016278285.1 Actibacterium sp. | reverse complement strand
AAACGGGCCGCAGCGCCCGCCGAACCCGCCCGCAAGATCGCCTGATCTGCGGCAGACAAACCCAAAACGAGGGAGAGCGACGAGATGAGCGACAAGACCTGGCTTTTTACCAGTGAATCGGTGTCCGAGGGACACCCGGACAAGGTTTGCGACCGGATTTCCGATGCGGTTCTGGATGCCTATCTGGCGGCCGATCCCGAGGCCCGCGTGGCCTGTGAAACGCTGGCGACGACCGATCACGTCACCATCGCCGGCGAGGTGCGCGGCCCGGAAAGCGTGCTGCGCGAGGTCGAGGCGATCACCCGCAACGCGATCCGTGACATCGGCTATGAACAGCCCGGCTTCAACTGGGAAACCGCCGAGGTGATCTGCCGCCTGCACGCCCAGTCCGCCGACATCGCGATGGGTGTCGACGAGGGCGAAAAGGGCGAGGAAGGCGCCGGTGACCAGGGCATCATGTTCGGCTATGCCTGCAACGAAACCGATGAGCTGATGCCGGCGCCGATCCAGTTCGCGCACCGCATCCTGCGTCACATGGCCGAGGACCGCAAATCTGGCAAACAACCGGCCTTTGGCCCCGACGCGAAAAGCCAGGTCACGCTGAAATACCAGAACGGCAAGCCGGTTGGCGTCGATACCGTCGTGGTCTCGACCCAGCATGCCGAAGGCGTCACCCAGGACGAGGTGCGCCAGATGGTCGAGCCCTATATCAAGGGTGCTTTCCCGGACGACTGGACCCTGCCCGCCGACCGCCTGATCGTGAACCCCACCGGGCAGTTCATCATCGGCGGACCCGACGGCGACGCCGGGCTGACCGGTCGCAAGATCATCGTCGATACCTATGGCGGCGCCGCGCCGCATGGCGGCGGGGCGTTCTCAGGCAAGGACCCGACCAAGGTGGACCGCTCGGCCGCCTATGTGTCGCGCTACCTGGCCAAGAATGTCGTGGCTGCCGGCCTGGCCGACAAGTGCCAGATTCAGCTGGCCTATGCGATCGGCGTGCCCGAGCCGGTGGCCCTTTACGTCAATACGCTGGGCACCGGCCGGGTGGACGAGGACAAGCTGGCCCGCATCCTGCGCGAGATGGTGCGCCTGACGCCGCGCGGCATCCGCGAGCATCTGGGCCTGCTCAAGCCGATCTACACCCGCACCGCAGCCTATGGCCATTTCGGGCGCGAGGCGACCGAGGACGGCGGCTTCTCCTGGGAGCGGACGGACCTGGCCGACGAGCTGGCCCGCAGCTTCGGCATGACCCAGGCCGCGGAATAATCGCGAACACGGAATTCAAGGAAGGACGAAACCTAAATGAACAAACCCGAGACACTATCCCCCGAAGATTGCGCGATCCGCGACATTTCCCTTTCCGATTACGGCCGCAAGGAGCTGGACATTGCCGAGACGGAGA
>JADQCD010000044.1 GCA_016278285.1 Actibacterium sp. | reverse complement strand
CCTGTTGCTGACGCCGGGCGAGGGCGGCGCGCAGGGGGTGGAAAGCCGCTGGCACATCGCGCCCCGCCATTCGGCCGACGTGTCGGCCTGGCGTCTGGAGCGCCGCCGCGCCCGCACCGCCCCGCCAAAAGCCTGGATGCTGCACGGGGCCGTGGCGCGCGACATGGTCCTGACAGCCGCCGCGCCGCCGCCCTCCTGACGACCAGCCGCAAACGACATGCGCAGGTCGATATCGGGCCTGACATGCCGCGCCGGGTGGGCTAGCACAAAGGTCATGCGCCTGCTCGTCTCCCTCGCCGCCCTGTTCCTGTCGGTGGTCCTGCTGCAACTGGCCAATGGCGGGGTCGCACCGCTTGACGTCCTGTCGGGGCTCGCCCTGGATTTCTCCACCGCCCAGATCGGTCTGCTGGGCTCGGCCCATTTCGTGGGGTTCTTCATCGGCTGCTGGTGGGCGCCGCGGCTGATGGGCTCGGTCGGCCATTCCCGCGCTTTCGCCGCGTTCACCGCCACGGGCGCGATCGGGTTGCTGGCGCACATGATGGTGGTCGATCCGCTGGCCTGGTCGGCGATGCGCGTGGCCTCGGGGCTGAGCGTGGCGGGCTGCTACACGGTGATCGAGGCCTGGCTTCAGGCCAAGGTGACCAACGCCACCCGCGGCCGCGCGATGGGTGTCTACCGGGTGGTGGACATGGGCGCCTCTCTGGTGGCGCAGATGATGATCGGCATCCTGGAGCCGGCCAGCTATGTTTCCTACAACCTGTTGGCACTGATCTGCTGCGCCGCGTTGCTGCCCCTGACGCTGACCACCGCCAGCCAACCCGAAACGCCCGCCGCGCCGCGCCTGCGCCCGTGGCTCGCCGTGGAACGCTCGCCGCTGGCAGCGGCCGGGGTCATGGTCGCGGGGCTGTCATCGGCCGCTTTCCGGATGGTCGGGCCGATCTATGGCCAGCAGGTCGGTCTGCGGGCCGATCAGATCGGGCTTTTCCTGGCGGCTTTCGTTGCCGGCGGCGCGCTGGCACAATTCCCGGTGGGCTGGCTGGCTGACAAGTATGACCGGCGTTGGGTTCTGATCTGGCTTTCGGTGGCCGCGATCCTGTCCTGCGCGGTCACGGTTTCGGCCAACGGCGCCGGCGCCCCCGCCGTGCTGGCCAGCGCCACGCTGTTCGGTGCGACGACCTTTCCGATCTATTCGGTCTCTGCCGCCCATGCCCACGACTTTGCCGAAAGCACCGAGCGGGTGGAGCTTTCGGCCGCGCTGATGTTCCTGTTCGCGGTGGGCGCCATCGCCTCGCCGCTGCTGGCCTCGGCACTGATCGCATGGTTCGGCCCCTCGGCCCTGTTCGTGCTGATCGCGGCCGGCCACGCGGTTCTTGTGGTGTTCGGTCTGTCCCGGATGCGGGCGCGCCGCGGTCCGGCAAGGCGCACGCCCTATGTCTGGGCACCGCGCACCAGTTTCACCATCGGGCGGTTGATGAAAGGCAGCCGCGACCGGCGCTAGCCATTGCCGGACGCATTCGTTAAACGGGGCCGAAACGACACACAGAGGCCCGTTCATGTCCCGCATCCTGATCACTTCGGCGCTTCCCTATATCAACGGCATCAAGCATCTGGGCAACCTGGTGGGCAGCCAGCTGCCCGCCGACCTCTACGCACGATATTGCCGCGCCCGCGGCCATGAGGTGATGTTCATCTGCGCCACTGATGAGCACGGCACACCCGCCGAACTGGCCGCCGCAAAAACCGGCGAGGATGTGGCCGCCTATTGCGCGCGGATGCACGGCGTGCAGGCCGAACTGGCCCGCGGTTTCCGCCTGTCCTTCGACCATTACGGCCGCTCGTCGTCGGAGCGCAACAAACGCCTGACCCAGCATTTCGCCGAGAGGCTGGCCGAGAACGGGTTCGTCGAGGAGGTCAGCGAGCGGCAGGTCTATTCCATCGCCGACGGCCGCTTCCTGCCCGACCGCTATATCGAGGGCACCTGCCCCAACTGCGGCTACGACAAGGCCCGCGGCGACCAGTGCGAGAACTGCACCAAACAGCTTGACCCGACCGACCTGATCGACCCGCGCAGCGCGATCTCGGGTTCCACCGACCTGGAGGTGCGCGAGACGCGGCACCTGTATTTGCGTCAGTCATTGCTGAAGGACGAGATCGACGCCTGGATCGACTTGCAACAGGACTGGCCGGTACTGACCACCTCGATCGCCAGGAAATGGCTGCATGACGGCGACGGGTTGCAGGATCGCGGCATCACCCGCGACCTCAGCTGGGGTGTGCCGGTAAGAAAGGGCGATCAGCCCTGGCCGGGAATGGAGGGCAAGGTCTTTTACGTCTGGTTCGATGCGCCGATCGAATATATCGGTGCCACGGCCGAATGGGCCGATACGAACGGGCTGGACGAACACGCATGGCGGCGCTGGTGGCGCACCGACGAAGGCGCCGACGATGTTCGATATGTGCAATTCATGGGCAAGGACAACGTGCCCTTCCACACGCTGTCCTTCCCGGCAACGCTGATGGGCAGTCGTGAGCCATGGAAGCTGGTCGATTACATAAAATCGTTCAACTACCTGAATTATGACGGCGGCCAGTTCTCGACCAGCCAGGGACGCGGCGTGTTCATGGACCAGGCGCTGGAGATTCTGCCGGCCGATTACTGGCGCTGGTGGTTGCTGAGCCACGCGCCGGAAAATTCGGATTCCGAATTTACCTGGGAGAATTTCCAGGCCAGCGTGAACAAGGATCTGGCTGATGTACTGGGCAATTTCGTTTCCCGTGTGACCAAGTTCTGCCGTTCCAGGTTCGGCGAAGAGGTGCCCGCTGGCGGCACCCCCGGCGCGAAAGAGGACGCCCTGATTTCCGAGCTTGCCCCGCGCCTGCGTGAGTATGAGGCGCATATGGAAGCGATGGAAATCCGCAAGGCCGCCCACGAGCTGCGCGCGATCTGGGCGGAGGGCAACGAGTACCTGCAAGAGGCCGCGCCCTGGGCCGCCTTCAAGACAGACCCGCAGGCTGCGGCGGCAACGATCCGCCTGTCACTCAACCTGATCCGGCTTTACGCGATTCTGTCGCAGCCCTTCATCCCTGACGCCAGCGCGACGATGATGAAGGGATTGACCTGCGACGACTGGAACTGGCCCGCCGATCTGACCGACGCGCTGTCCGCGCTGCCCGCCGGGCACGGCTTTACCGTTCCCGACGTGCTGTTCCGCAAGATCACCGATGAAGAACGGGAAACCTGGCACGCGCAGTTTGCCGGCGCCCGCGCCTGAGGCATCAAGGCTCAGCCGCGGGGATTGTATTCCATCGTGCCGATCGGACGCACGGTGCTGGCCTGCGGGCCGATCTCGCTTTCGCCTGTCTGCACCACCAGTTCCACCGTATCACGTACGGCAAGATCATCGAAATCGCCGTTCACGACGGCGTTGCGATGGAAATAGATCAGGCGGTTGTCGGTGGCGATGATCTGGCCGAATCCCTTTTCCTTGTCCAGCTCGACGATCTTGCCCTGAAGCGGGCCATCATGGGTTTTCACGTCGCCGCGCATCTTCTGCTTGCGCGCCTTGAGCTGCGCCTCCATCGCGTGAAACGCATCGCGCAGCGCAACCTGAGGATGTTCATGGGCCTGCCTGTCGCCCTTGGCGGCATTCACCACCAACTCCTCTCCGGGCAGACGAAGCTCGATATGCACCTCGTACAGGTTACCCTTGCGCTGGCTGCGATGCGGCGCGGTGACATAGACATGACAGCTGGTGATGCCGTCAAAGAATTTTTCCAGCCGTTCGGCCTGCTGGCGGGCCAACACCTCCAGACTGTCGGAATGATCCATGTTCCTGAATGTCAGTTCCAGGGGGGTCTTCATTTCATTTTCCTTCCGTTTTTCCCCAGGGCACCGGGCCGCAACGGGGCCGGGATGCCCGGCAATCTTCGCCAACCAGCGGCCCAGCGGCCGCAGGTCCAGCATGACGACCGCAATACCCAGCGGGATCATCCAGAAACCGACAACGGGGAGAAATCCGACAATCCCCGCCGCGATCAAGACAAGCCCGATCACACTGCGCAGCCCGGGCGGGACGTGCCGAACCACCCATGCGGACCCCTGCCGCACGCGCTGTCGCAAGCGTTTTCGTAAAGTTGCCGAGTCCATGCCTGGGGTCAGATGAAAGACTTTTCTCCTTCGCCTTCAACCTCTCCATTTCGGCCGCGCCACCGACTCTGGTGATCGAGGCCCTTGACCGTGTAAGGATGGACTGGACGCCGCGACCGCGCCTTGATCCCCGTCAAGCTGATCGCAAGGAAAATATCCGCTCTGCGCCGGATCGGTGGTACCCGCGGCCGGACTCGAACCGGCACGGCCTTCCGGCCTGGGGAT
>JADQCD010000171.1 GCA_016278285.1 Actibacterium sp. | reverse complement strand
CAACCCCAGCCCCGGCAACAAGAAGGGCGGCCTGACCACGATCCTCGAAAAATCTCTGGGCGCGGCGGCCAAGGGTGGAACCACGCCACTCACCGGCGTCTACAAGTATGCCGAGCCTGTAACGGCCAGGGGCTTCACCTTCATGGACAGCCCCGGCTACGACCCGGCCAGTGTCACGGGACAGATCGCATCGGGCTGCAACCTGGTCGCCTTCACCACCGGGCGCGGCTCGGCCTTCGGGGCCAAACCGGCGCCCTCGCTGAAGATCGCCACCAATTCCGAGATGTATGGTCGCATGACCGAGGACATGGATATCAATGCCGGCCGCATCCTGACCGAAGGCGCAACGGTCGAGCAGGTGGGGCGCGAGATCTATGAGACGCTGTTGCGTGTTGCCTCGGGCGAAAAGACGAAGTCAGAGGCGCAGGGACTGGGCGATTACGAATTTGTGCCGTGGCAGATTGGTGCGGTGATGTGATGGGCACCATCCGGCCCCGGCAATGACCCTCCCTCTCTGCATCATCGGCGCCGGCGCCATCGGGCGCCGCCACATAGAAGTTGCCAACGCGTCGTCCGCGATCCGCCTGACCGCCGTGGTCGAACCCAATGCGCACCTGCGTGAGACCCTGACGCAAGAGGGCCTGCCGATGGTGGCGGATATCAGCGCGGTCCCGGCGGACACCCGGGCCGCGATCATCGCTACGCCCACGCCCGATCACCGGCAAAGCGCCCGGGTATGTCTGTCAAGGGATTGGGCCGTGATCGTCGAGAAACCCACAGCGGCCACGCTGGACGACGCCCGAAAGATGGTGGCCGAGGCGCAGGCCAGGGGGGTGCCGCTTTTCACCGGACATCACCGGCGTTGCCACCCTTTTTCCATCGCGGCCCGCGATGCGCTGACAGATATTGGCGATCTGGTGGGGGTCCAGGGCCTGTGGTTACTTCGCAAGCATGACACCTATTATGACGCCGACTGGCGGCGCCAGCCCGGTGCCGGGCCGCTGCTGACCAACCTGACGCATGAAATCGACCTGCTGCGCTTTTTCGTGGGCGAAATGACCGAGGCCAGCGCCCTGCTGTCCTCGGCGCGGCGCGGCTTCGTGATCGAGGACACCGCCAGCGTTGCCTTTCGTTTCGAAAACGGCGCGTTGGGGTCGTTCCTGGTCTCGGATGCGGGGGCATCGCCCTGGTCGTTCGAGGCCGCAAGTCACGAGAACCCCTCCATCGCCGGATCGGGCGAGGATTACCTGCGCATCGTGGGGACCGAGGGCGCGCTGGCCTTTCCCTCGCTGACCCGCTGGGGCCGCTCGGCGCCGGGCGAAATCGAATGGTCCCGACCCCTGAGGCACCACGACGGCCAGCGTTTCGACCGGATAGATCCTCTGCTGGCGCAGATCGAACGGTTTGCCGCGGTGGTGGCTGGGGGCGCGGATGACGTGCTGTGCACGGGTGAAGATGGTATCAAGGCCATGCAAATGACTTTGGCCGCGGCGCTTTCGGGCCACACGGGGCATCCCGTTCGGGCCGCCGAGGTACCGGGGGACTACAAGGGAGTATGAGATGAGCAAGGAGCGTATCGGATTCATCGGCCTGGGCCTGATGGGCTCGGCCATGGTCGAGCGGCTTCAGGCGCTGGGGTATGACGTGACGGTTATTGCCAACCGTTCGCGGGCCAATGTGGACGCTGCGCTGGCGCGTGGCGCGACCGAGGCCGCCAGCGCCAGGGATGTGGCGGCGGCCAGCGATATCGTCATGCTGTGCATGGACACCTCGGACAACGTGGAATCCCGGATCTACGGCGATCAGGGCGTGCTTGACGGGCTGCGCGCGAATGCGGTCGTGATCGATTTCGGCACCTCGCTGCCCGGATCGACCAAGCGGATAGGTGCGGACGTGGCCGCGAAGGGAGCGGCCTATCTTGACGCACCGCTGGGCCGGACGCCGGCCCACGCCAAGGATGGGCTGCTCAATATCATGTGCGCGGGCGACAAGGACGCCTATGACCGGGTCAAGCCGGTGCTGGACGATCTGGGCGAAAACGTCTTTCACCTTGGCCCGCTGGGATCGGGGCATACGATCAAGTTGATAAACAACTTTTTCGCCATGACGACTGCCTGCGCCATGGCCGAGGCGTTTGCGATGGCCGATGCCGCCGGAATCTCGCGCGACAAGCTGTATGGCGTGATGTCGGCCGGGCCGTTGCATTCGGGGATGATGGATTTCGTCCGGAACTATGCCGAAGAGGGACAGATCGATCTGGCCTTCTCGATGTCGAACGCGGCCAAGGACGTCGGGTATTATCGCGCAATGGCCCAGGAACTGGGCGCCCAGAGCCGGATGTCGGACTGTGCCGAAGGCACGCTGAAAGAGGCGGTCGAGGATGGTTGGGGGGCGAGGATGGTGCCCGAGATGGTGGATTTTCTGTCGGAAAGGATTGCACGGAAATGAGATTGCAGGGAAAAAAGGCGTTCGTGACCGCCGCTGGACAGGGTATCGGACAGGCAATTGCCGCGGGCTTCGCCGCCGAAGGGGCCGAGGTCGTGGCAACCGATATCAACAGCGACCTTCTGGCCGGCCTGAACGTGGCCCGGACATTCGCGCTGGACGTGACGGACAAGCAGGCGGTGCACGACGCGGTGCAGGAGGCGGCGCCGGACATTCTGGTGAATTGCGCCGGCGTGGTCCATAACGGCACGATCCTGGACGCGACCGAAGAAGAATTCGAATTCGCGCTGGATCTGAACCTGCGCTCGATGATCCATTCGATCCGCGCCGCGCTTCCGGGGATGCTGGAACGTGGCGGCGGCTCGATCGTCAATATCGCATCCGTTGCCTCGTCCATGATGGGCGTGCCGAACCGCTTTGTCTATGGCACCACCAAGGCCGGTGTCATCGGCCTGACCAAATCGGTGGCGCGGGACTTCATCACGCAGGGCATCCGCTGCAACTGCATCTGCCCGGGGACCGTGGACAGCCCGTCGCTGCACGAACGGCTGCGCGCGACCGGCGATTACGACGCGGCGATGAAGGCATTCGTGGCGCGTCAACCCATGGGACGGCTTGGTCGCGCCGACGAGGTCGCGTCGCTGGCGGTTTATCTGGCAAGCGACGAAAGCGCCTACATGACCGGACAGGAAGCGACGATCGACGGCGGCATGACACTGTGATCCCGTTCATGGCTATCCGCGTCGCGAGCGGATTTGACCGCCGTTCGTTTCGGCCGACCGGCTGCGGCTTCGAGAGGTAGGACATCATGGCGGCCCCAGCGCCACGTACCGACGAACCGCTGCGCGGTTTTCTGATGATGTGCCTTGCCGTGGCGTGCTTCACCAGCATCGACACCTCGGCCAAATGGCTGGTCCTGGCGGGGCTGCCGGCATTGCAGGTCGTGTTCTGCCGCTATGCCGGGCATTTCCTGATCGCGCTGGTGGCATTTCTGCCCGGGCAGGGTTTGGCCGCGCTGCGCGCCAACCGGCCCTGGATTCAGCTTTTGCGGGCGCTGGCCCTGCTCGGTTCGACGATCTTCAATTTCTCGGCCCTGGCCTATCTGCCGCTGAACGTGACGACCGCAATCGCATTCGCCGGGCCGATCGCGGTGTCGATCCTGAGCATTCCGATCCTGGGCGAACGGGTCGGTGCGCGACGCTTCGTCGCCATTGTCGTCGGGTTTTTCGGTGTGCTGGTCGTGGTCCAGCCCTGGGGCGCGGCGTTCCATCCTGCGATGTTCCTGTCCCTGGGCACGCTTTCAATGGCCTCGCTCTATTTCGTGTTGACGCGGCTGGTGGCGGGAACGGACAGCAATTCCACCAGCCAGATATGGTCAAGCGGGGTCGCAACGCTTGCGCTGGTGCCGTTGGTTCTGGGCAATTGGGTCTGGCCAGGGGATTGGACGGGGTACCTCGGAATGGTGCTGGTCGGGATGTTCGGCGTTCTGGGGCATTCGATGGCCACGATCGCACATCGCTTTGCCGAGGCCTCGACCCTGGCACCGGTTGTCTACATGCAGGTGATCTTTGCCACCCTCGCAAGCTTTCTGTTCTTCGATACCTTGCCCACCTTCTGGACGATCGTCGGGACCGGCATCATTGTTGCCAGCGGCATCTATATCTGGAACCGCGAGCGGCGCCTTCTGAAAGCGCGGCAGCGCGCCGAGGTGGCGCCGGTGGCCGGAACTGTCTGAAACAAAGACGGCCCGGCACATGGTGCCGGGCGGCAAAGCGGGTATCGACGAGAAAACCGGGCGCGGCGGTTGTTCAGCCGCGCCCGATATAAGGCATATCGGTCGCCATCACCGTCATGAACTGCACGTTCGCCTCTGCCGGCAGCGACGCCATGTGCAGCACCGAGCGGGCCACGTTGGCGACGTCCATGACCGATTCCACC
>JADQCD010000035.1 GCA_016278285.1 Actibacterium sp. | reverse complement strand
CGGTCAGGTCCGGAAGGAAGCAGCCGCAACGAGCCCCGCTTGGGTCGCTGTCCAGCCTCTCACCCCATTCCGAAAACATCTCCACCGCGTTCGATCAGGCCGGTGCGCTGGCGTGTGCAGGCGATTTGCCGCGCGGCATGTGTGAAAACACGCATCTGGCAATCCCGGCCTTGCCGATGCTGGACGCCGGACCGGCCACGCAATAGTCTGGGCCTTGCTTCGAATCCGCGAGGGGTCATGACCGAAACGCCCGGCACCGGCTATCAGGTGCTTGCCCGAAAATACCGCCCCGCCACCTTCGCCGATCTGATCGGGCAGGATGCGATGGTGCGTACGCTGAAGAACGCCTTTGCGGCGGACCGCATTGCCGCAGCCTTCATCATGACCGGCATCCGCGGCACCGGCAAGACCACCACGGCCCGGATCATCGCCAAGGGCATGAATTGCATCGGGCCGGATGGCACTGGCGGCCCGACGATCGAACCCTGCGGCGTTTGCGAGCATTGCATCTCGATCGCCGAGGGGCGCCATGTTGACGTGATGGAAATGGATGCGGCCAGCCGCACGGGCGTCGGCGATATCCGCGAGATCATCGACAGTGTGCATTACCGGGCGGCTGCGGCGCGTTACAAGATCTATATCATCGACGAGGTTCACATGCTGTCCACCAGCGCGTTCAACGCGCTGCTCAAGACGCTGGAGGAGCCGCCGGCCCATGTGAAATTCATCTTCGCCACGACCGAGATCCGCAAGGTTCCCGTGACGGTTCTGTCGCGTTGTCAGCGATTCGACCTGCGCCGGATCGAGCCCGAGGTTATGATTGCGCATCTGAAATCAATCGCCGGAAAGGAAGACGCCCGCATCGCCGAGGACGCGCTGGCGTTGATCACGCGCGCCGCCGAAGGCTCGGTTCGCGACGCAATGAGCCTGATGGACCAGGCGATTTCCCACGGCGCCGGAGAAACGACGGCCGATCAGGTGCGCGCCATGCTGGGGCTGGCCGACCGGGGTCGGGTGCTGGACCTGTTCGACATGATCATGGCCGGCGACGCGGCCGGCGCGCTGAACGAGCTTTCCGCGCAATATGCGGACGGGGCCGATCCGCTGGCCGTGCTGCGCGATCTGGCTGAGATCACCCACTGGATCAGCGTGATCAAGATCACGCCCGAGGCGGCCGAAGACCCGACTGTCGGCCCGGACGAGCGGGCGCGCGGCCTGGGCATGGCTGAAAAACTGCCGATGCGCGCGCTGACACGGATGTGGCAGATGCTTCTGAAGGCGCTGGAAGAGGTCGCTCAGGCCCCCAATGCCATGATGGCCACCGAGATGGCGGTCATTCGCCTGACCCATGTTGCCGCGCTGCCCGCGCCCGAAGAACTGGTTCGCAAACTTCAGGAGATGCCGAAACCACCGCAGGGGCCCGATGGCGGGGCGCCCACACCGGCCCCGCAAGGCAGCGGCACAACGCAGGCGCGCGGACCGGGCGGCGCGTTGGCGCCCGCCGGTGGCGGCCCCGTCGCCGCGTTGGCACAGGCGCCCGAATCCGCGCTGGCGCGCTATGCCCGCTTCGATCAGGTGGTCGAGCTGATACGCAGCAACCGCGATGTGAAATTGCTGGTCGAGGTCGAAACCGCGCTGCGGCTTGTCAGCTACAGCCCCGGCCGGATCGAGTTCCAGCCGACCGAGGACGCCCCGCCCGACCTGGCGGCGCGTCTGGGCAGTCGGCTTCAGACCTGGACCGGCGCGCGCTGGGCGGTTTCGGTCACTGGCGCGGGCGGCGGCCGGACCATCGCCGAAGAACGCGACTCCGAAAGGCTTGAGCTGGAAGCGCAGGCAAAGGAACACCCGCTGGTGCAGGCGGTCCTGGGCGCCTTTCCACAGGCCAGGATTACCGATATCAGAACCCCCGACGCCCTTGCACGCGAAGCGGCAGAAGAAGCGCTGCCCGAGGTTGAGGACGAATGGGATCCCTTCGAGGAAGATTGAGGAGAAAGACATGTTCAAAGGTCTTGGCGGCCTCGGCGATATGGCCGGGATGATGAAGAAGGCGCAGGAGATGCAGGGCAAGGTCAGCGCCCTTCAGGAAGAGTTGCACAACATCACCGTGACCGGCGAAAGCGGCGCCGGGCTGGTGCGGGCAACCGCGACCGCCAAGGGCGAACTGACAGGGCTCGACATCGACCCCTCGATCTTCAAGCCCGACGAAAAGGAAGTGGCCGAGGATCTGATCCTGGCGGCGATCAAGGACGCGCAGGCCCGGGCACAGGAACGCAGCCAGCAGGAAATGCGCAAACTGACCGAGGAAATGGGCTTGCCCGCAGACATGAACCTGCCTTTCTAGTCGCGCCCGTGACCGAAACTGCCCGCGACATCGAGAAATTGATCGAGATGATGGCCCGGCTGCCCGGTCTGGGGCCGCGCTCGGCACGGCGTGCGGTGCTTCACCTGATTCAGAAGCGCGCCATGCGGATGATGCCGCTGGCCGAGGCGATGCACCAGGTTGCTGCGACCGCGCGCGAGTGTCTCAATTGCGGAAATATCGGCACCACAGAAATTTGCGACATCTGCCGCAGCGAAAAGCGCGCGACCGGCCAGGTCTGCGTCGTCGAGGATGTGGCGGACCTTTGGGCGATGGAACGCGGGCATTCCTTCGGCGGGCGTTATCATGTGCTGGGTGGCACATTGTCCGCCCTCGACGCGATCGGCCCCGAAGACCTGCGCATCCCCAGGCTTGTCGACCGTGTCGCCGACGAGGGGATCACCGAGGTGATCCTGGCGCTGAACGCGACCGTTGATGGCCAGACCACCGCCCATTACATCGCCGAACAGCTTGAGGGAACCGGCGTTTCGGTCACTTCGCTTGCGCAGGGCGTGCCGATCGGCGGAGAGCTCGATTATCTCGACGACGGCACGATCACTGCGGCGTTGAAGGCACGCAAACGGTTCTGAGCCGCCAGCTTTTTCCGGACCCGTCCGGCAAGGACGCCCTGTGCAAGGAAAAACCCCGGCACGGTGTGCCGGGGTTCTGCGTTCATGAGTGGTGTGGGGGGGCACCCCCGTCAGCCGTAGACCAGCCTTGGAAGCCAGATGATCACCTGCGGGAACAGCATGCAGATCACCAGCCCGACCACCTGCAAGAACAGGAACGGAAGCGCGGCCTTGAAGATATCGGTCATCGGAATTTCCGGCGGCGCGACGCCACGAAGATAAAACAGCGCATAACCGAAGGGTGGCGACAGAAAGCTCATCTGCATGTTCACCAGATAAAGCACCCCGAACCATAGCACCAGATCGTCGGGATCGCCCAGCCCGAAGGCCGTTGCCCCAAGTGCCTTGATGATCGGCACGAAGATCGGAACGCACAGCAACAGAATGCCGACCCAGTCCAGGAACATGCCGAGGATCACCAGGATGATCTGCATCAGGATCAGGATGCCCCAGGGGCCCAGCCCGGTCGCCGCCAGTGCCTGTTCCACGAATTGCTGGCCGCCTTCCAGAACGTAAAGCCCGACGAAGATCGTTGCGCCGAACATGATCCAGATCACCATCGCACTGGCCTTCAGTGTCGTCAGGCAGGCTTCGCGCACCGTGGGCCAGTCCAGCTTGCGGTGAATCGCGGCGACGATGAAGGCGCCGAAGGTGCCAATGCCGGCCGCCTCGACCGGGGTGGCGATGCCCGAAAAGATGACGCCCAGAACGATCACCACCAGCGTGATCGGTGCGGCCATCTTGCCCACCAGGCGCAGTTTTTCAACATTGCTGACCCGTTCGGCGACGGGGATCGCCGGCCCGAGCGCCGGGTTGATGTAGCAGCGCACCGTCACATAGGCGATATACATGCCCGACAGCAGCAGGCCCGGAATGACAGCGCCGATGAACAGCTCGCCGACCGACTGTTCGGCGACAACGGCATAGATGATCGCCAGGATCGATGGCGGAATCAGGATGCCCAGCGTGCCGCCGGCCATGATCGAACCCATGGCGATCTTCGGGTCGTAGTTGCGCTGAAGCATCGCCGGCAACGCGATGATGCCCATCGTCACCACCGCCGCGCCGATCACGCCCACCATTGCGGCCAGGATCGTCGATGCGATAACCGTGGCCGAGGCCAGACCGCCCTTCACGCCGCCCAGCACCTTGTAGATCACGTCGAACATGTCGTTGATGATGCCGGCCCTTTCCAGCATCGCCGCCATGAAGATGAACAAAGGGATCGCCGAAAGCTGATAGTTCGTCATCAGCGGGAAAATCCGGCTTGGAACGATGTTCAGCGCCTGCGCATCGCCCAGGATGAACAGGAAGACGCAAGCCAGCCCGCCGGTCACGAAGGCCAGCGGCAGACCTGCCATCAGCAGCACCAGAAGGCTGCCGAACATGATGAGCGTCAGAAGCCCGATA
>JADQCD010000287.1 GCA_016278285.1 Actibacterium sp. | reverse complement strand
ACGCGCTTGAGCACGTTGCGCGGGGCCACCGGCACCGGGTTGCCCGACTGGTCGTTGATGTCGTGGATCACCTGAAGCGTCCAGTCGGCAGTCCATGGCGCGGCGCTGGCGGTGGAAAAGTCGGGGGTCAGGACCATGTCGGGTTCGGTGAAGGGCTGTCCCTCGATACTGGCCCAGTCGCCGGTGATCGTTTGCAGAAAGATCGAGTTGGGCAGATAGAAATGGCTCTGCCGGGCGAACTTGCTGGCGGGCATCGCCTTGCCGCGGGCGACACCGGCAATGTCGGCAACGATGCATTCCACCTCGTCCAGACGGCGGCCCTGCAAATAGAGCTGCGCCGCGTCGGGCAATGCGTCGGTCCAGTCAGCCATGGGCGGCCTCGCGCGGTTTGAGAAAGAAATCGGCGATCATCTCGGCCATCGACTGGGAATCCGTGGGCAGGGCAAGCCGCGCTTGTGCGTCTTTCAGCAGGGGGTCGGGCACCACGCCCTTGCCTCGGGTGCGGATCAACCCCTGGATGAAGCTGGCATCGTATTCCGGATGCGGTTGAACCGTCAGTGCCCAATCGTCATAGGCCATCGCAGCAAAGCGGCAGAAATCGCTTTCGCCGATCACCGTGGCCCCCTCGGGCGGGTCCACCACCTGATCCTGATGCCAGGCGTGCAACATGAAGTCGCGCCCGGCGATGGAATAACGACGCGGACCGACCGACCAGCCGCCGCCGAATTTCTCGACCTTGCCGCCCATTGCCTGCGCGATGATCTGGTGGCCAAAGCAGACCCCGACCATCGGAATCCCGGCGGCATGGGCGTCACGGATGAAGGATTCCAGCGGGGCGATGAAGGGCAGGTCGTCATAGGCGCCAAAGCGTGATCCGGTGATAAGCCAGCCATCGGCCTGATGCACGTCGGCGGGAAAATCCATATCCACCACGGACCATGTACGAAATTCGAAACCGCGGCCGGACAGCAGTTTTTCGAACATTTCGGGATATGTGCCATGCGCGTCCCGCAGCGTGTCGGGGGCATGGCCGGTTTCAAGGATGCCGATCAGCATGGAAAGCTCTTTTTTTGCTTGTCGAAAGGGTAGTGGGGCCGCAAAGCGCGTTCAAGGGGACTCAGACCGTGTCGAGATACAGCTCGATCCGCTCGTCATGGGTCAGCTCCTCGTAATCGCGCAGTTCCTGCCGCTTGGTCAGCACCAGGTTGCGGATCAGTTCCTCGGGGAAGATGCGGGCGATCTCGGGGCTGGTCTCGAAGGTGTCGATGGCGTCGGCCCAGCTCAGCGGCATCTGCGGCAGGTCCTGCGCATAGGCGTTGCCGGTGATCGGGGCGGGTGGCTCCAGCCCGTCCTGCATGCCGATCAACGCCGCACCCAGCACACCGGCCATCATCAGATACGGGTTTATGTCGCCGCCCGCGACCCGGTGCTCGATCCGCCGCGCGGTGTGGTTGCCGCCGGGAACACGCACGGCGGCGGTGCGGTTTTCATAGGCCCAGCAGATTCCTGTGGGCGCATGTGCGCCGGGCACCATCCGGTCATAACTGTTGCCGTGCGGCGCGAACAGAAGCCCCGATCCCGGAATCGCCTTAAGGCAACCGGCTATGGCGTGGCGCAGCGCGTCGGATCCGCGCGGCCCGCCATCGTCGAATATGTTCTTGCCGTCGTCATCGAGCACCGAAAAATGGGCATGCAGCCCGTTGCCGGCATAATCGTCATACGGTTTGGCCATGAAACTGGCGGCAAAGCCGTGCTTGCGCGCCAGCCCGCGCACCAGAAGCTTGAACAGCCAGGTATCGTCTGCGGCTTTCATCGGGTCGGGCTGGTGCATCAGGTTGATCTCGAACTGACCCAGCCCGGCCTCGGAAATTGACGTGTCGGCCGGAATGTCCATCGCCTCGCAGGCGTCATAGAGATCGGTAAAGAAGATGTCGAAGGCATCCAGCGCGCGCAGGGCCAAGGTATCCGCCCCCGGCCGCCGCTTGCCGGTCCGGGGAGAGGGCGGCACCCGCAGGCGCGAGGTGGAATCGTCGATCAGGTAGAATTCCAGCTCGGTCGCCAGCACCGGCGTCAGCCCCAGTTCGCGGTATTGCGCGACGATACGGGCCAGCGCGTGGCGCGGATCGCCGTCGAAGGGGCGCCCGTCTTCGTGATACATCCACAGCGGCAGCAGCGCGGTAGGCGCCTCCAGCCAGGGCATCGGCACGAAACCCCGTTCGGTGGGTTTCAGCACCCCGTCGGGATCGCCGGATTCGAAGACCAGCGGGCTGTCCTCTATATCCTCGCCCCAGATGTCGAGGTTCAGCACCGAGAAGGGAAAGCGCGTGCCCTCGGCCTCGACCTTGGCTGCGAAGCGGGTCGGAATCCGTTTCCCGCGTGCCTGTCCGTTAAGATCGCAGGCCGCCACCCGGATCGTGCGCACCTCGGGATGCGCCATCAGCCAGTCGCTCATCGGATCACCTGCGGCCGGATCTTCAGCCGCCTCCGCGCGACCTGCGGCAAATGGCGGTTCAGCCGCCGGTTGACGAAGTTGAACAGCGTGATGATGAGCAGCGTAAGAATGATGAAATACCCGGCCACGATAGGGTAGGGGATGAAGGGGTTGAATGTCTTTTCGGCGAAATAGCTGGCATAGTAAAGGGCATCGCCCTTTTGCTGCCAGGCCGGAAAGCTGGAAAAGAAAACAAGCGTGGTGGCGTGGAAAAGGAATATCGCCTCGTTGGTATAGGCCGGCCAGGCCAGCCGCAGCATCGTGGGCCAGATCACCCGCCGGAACCGTGAGAGGCCGCTCATGCCATAGGCGTCGGCGGCGTCAATGTCGCCCTTGGGCACCGAGCGCAGCGCGCCATAGAAGATTTCGGCCGAATAGGCGGCGGTGTTCAGGAAAAGAACGATCAACGCCCCTGCCCAGGCCCGGGTCAGCCAGCCGGTCCCGGCGGTGAACCCGGCGCCCAGCAGGTGAAACTCGATACCGGCGCGGGGGAGCATCACGAATGTCTCGTAGGCGAGAAAGAACTGGATGAACAGCGGCGAGCCGCGGAACAGGAAGATGAACCATTCCGACGGCTTGCGAAGCACATGCAGGTGGCTGTTGCGCATCAGCGCCAGCCCGGTGGCCAGGAAAAACCCGCAGAACAGCGCAAGCGCTCCGAAATAGACGTTCCAGATCAGGCCCGAGCCGATCAGGGTGAACTGTTCGCACAGGGTGAAATCGGAACGCGGCAACAGCCGTTCGCCGATCCCGATCGAGCGCAGGGCGTAGTCCTGAATCGTCTGCACACAGCTCATGCCGGTGTGACCTTGCGTTGCGCATCGCCGCCCAACGTGGCCTGGCCGTGGCTCAGCCGGGTTGTCAGGCGGCCCAGCATGACCTCGGATACCTTGGTCAGCCCCAGATAGAACACGAGCAGACCCAGCAGATACCAAAGCCGCCAGTCGGGATGAGGATAGGCGTAAATCTGTGTCTTCATCCCGCCCAGTTCACGCGCCCAATAGACGATATCCTCGACCCCCAGCAGGAACAGCAGCGGCGTCGCCTTGACAAGTATCATCCAAAGATTGCTGAGCCCCGGCAGGGCATAGATCCACATTTGCGGCACCAGGACACGCCGGAACGCCTGCCGCTCGGTCATGCCATAGGCCTCGGCGGTTTCGATCTGGGCGTGCGGGACGGCGCGCATCGCACCGTGAAGGACGTTGGCGGCGAAGGCGCCGAACACGATCGCGAAGGTCAGCACCGCCAGCCCGAAGCCATAGCTTTCATGGACCCATTGCGGCGCGTTGCCCAGCGGCAGCTTGGCGGCGGGGCAGACAATGAAATCACTGCCCTGCCGGATCGGCTGATCCCAGTCGGGGCATTTTACCTTGTGACGCAGCCATTCGAAGGCCTGGTCGAGCGCGATCACGAAGAAAAGGAAGAACACGATATCGGGCACGCCGCGCACGATGGCCGTATAACCCTGGCCGAACAAGCGAAGGGGCAGGAACCGCGAGCGTGCCGCAACCGCCCCGCCAAAGCCGAAGATCAGCGCAACCGGCGCCGTAATCGCCAACAGCAACAGCACCGTTCCGAAAGAGGCGTAGAATCCCATATGCTTGCCGCTGGTCAGGTAGCAGGCAAACCACCGCGCTGTGTCCAGCGTGTCCGGGTCGGTGCAGAAGGAGAACATCGGGTGAAATCCGGCGGGGGCGGTCCGGTCCCCGCCGGCCTTTGCCTATTCGAATGTGGTGGCGTCGTCGCCGAACCATTTCTTGATCATCTCGTTCAGCGAGCCGTCCTCCTTCATCGAGGTGATCGCCGCGTTGAACTTGGACTGAAGCTCATCGTCGCTTTCGCGCAGCCCCATGCCGATACCACCGCCCAGCATCACCGGTTCGCCCGCGATCACCAAGGTGGGGTCCTGCGCCGCGATCGGCTCCAGATACGCGCCATCGGCCAGCACCGCGTCGGCTTCGCCATTCTTCAC
>JADQCD010000145.1 GCA_016278285.1 Actibacterium sp. | reverse complement strand
AGTACTGGGGCGTCAAGACGATGGCCTACAAGATCAACAAGAACCGCAAGGGCCATTATGCCTTCCTGCGCACCGACGCGCCCGCGCCGGCCGTGCAGGAGATGGAGCGCCTGATGCGACTGCATGACGACGTGATGCGCGTCATGACCATCAAGGTGGACGAACATGCCGAAGGCCCGTCCGCGCAGATGCAGAAGCGCGAAGAACGCGGCGACCGCCGCGAGCGCCGTTGATCGCCAGCCTCAGGAAAGGATCACAAATCATGGCAACCAAACCGTTTTTTCGTCGCCGCAAGGTGTGCCCCTTCTCCGGCGATAACGCGCCGAAGATCGACTACAAGGACACCCGCCTGTTGCAGCGCTACATCTCCGAGCGCGGCAAGATCGTGCCCTCGAGGATCACCGCAGTGTCGTCCAAGAAGCAGCGTGAGCTGGCCCGCGCGATCAAGCGCGCCCGCTTTCTCGCCCTGCTGCCCTACGCCGTGAAGTAAGGAGCAAGCTCATGGACATCATTCTACTGGAACGCGTGGCAAAGCTGGGCCAGATGGGCGACGTGGTCTCCGTCAAGGAGGGCTATGCCCGCAACTTCCTGCTGCCGCAGAAAAAGGCGCTGCGCGCCAGCGAAGCCAACGTCAAGGCATTCGAGGCGCAGAAAGCGCAGCTCGAGGCGCGCAACCTGGAAACCCGCAAGGAGGCGCAGGACCTGGCCGCACGCCTGGACGGCAAGCAGTTCGTGCTGATTCGTTCGGCCGCTGATTCCGGCGCGCTCTATGGCTCGGTCAGCACCCGCGACGCCGCCGACGCCGCCCGCGAAGACGGCTTCGACATCGACCGCAAGCAGATCGTCCTGTCGAACCCGATCAAGGAGCTGGGCCTGCACGACGTGCATGTGCGCCTGCACCCCGAGGTCGAGGCGACGATCAAGCTGAACGTGGCCCGCAGCCAGGACGAGGCCACGCTTCAGGCCTCGGGCAAATCGATCCAGGAACAGGCCGCCGAGGACGAAGCCGCCGCGGAGTTCGAGATTTCGGAACTGTTCGACGATATCGGCGCCGCCACCAGCGAAGACGAGGACCTGGCCGGGATCGTGGAAGAGCGCGGCGAGGACCAGGACGACGAGAAGTAAACCCCGCACGTCACGGGACGGGACAGCAAGGGTCGCGCCGGCATGGTGCGGCCCTTTTTCATGGCCGGCATCCCCGCCGAGATCGGCCCTGCGGGCCGGTTGGGGCGCTGCCCCAAACCCCGGAGTATTTATGGCAGGATGAAGGACCGGAAGGCTTGCAATTCCGGCATGACATCGGACATTGGGGGCGACCTTCCAGAAGGATCCGCCATGCCATATCCGACACGTCGTGCCGTCCTTGGCCTATTTCTGGCGCTGCCCGCCGCTTGCGGCGGCCGGCGCGATGACCGCCGGAGCGCGCCGCCGCTTTACCCCAACGAGACGCCGGCGCTGCGCAAGCTGATCAACCGATATGCCGATCGTTACGACGTACCGCGCGCGCTGGTCCAACGGGTGATCCTTCGCGAGAGCGACCATGTTCCCACAGCGCGCAACGGGCCGTATTACGGCCTGATGCAGATCCACCCCGAGACCGCCGCCACCATGGGGTTCCGCGGCCCGCCCGAGAGGTTGCTGGATGCCGAGACCAATCTGAAATACGCGGTAAAATACCTGCGTGGTGCGTGGCTGCTGTCAGAGGGAGATTTCGATACCGCGGTCGGCTGGTACGCGCGCGGATATTATTATGAGGCCAAGCGGCGCGGCATGCTGGCGCGCACCGGGCTGCGCTAGAAAGGGCCCGAACGCGAACGGGCCGCCCTGACGGACGGCCCGTTTCCGGCGTTCTTCAAGGTGGATCTATTCTTCGTCCAGCGCCTCGACAGCCTTTTGCAGCTCGTCCTTGCCGATCTCCTTTTCGGTGGCATCGGCCAGTTCGAACAGGTAATCCACGACCTTGTCCTCGAACAACGGCGCGCGCAGCTGCTGCTGCATCTGCGGGTTCTGTTGCACGAATTCGAAGAACTGCCGTTCCTGCCCGGGATACTGGCGGGCCTGGGTCATCACGGCCTGGGTCATCTCGGAATCGCTGACTTCGACCTCGGCCTTGCGCCCGATCTCGGCCAGAAGAAGGCCCAGGCGCACCCGGCGTTCGGCCAGTTTCCTGTGCTCGTCGCTGGGTTCGATCTCGCCATGGTCATGGCCGTGGTCGTCAGGGTTGTCTTCGTGATAGAGTTGATGCGCGATCTGCTTGGCCTCGGCCTCGACCAGGCTCGGGGGCAGCTCGAACTTCACCTTCTCGTCCAGCTTGTCCAGCAGGTTGCGCTTCATCACCGCGCGCGAGGCGTTGGCATATTCGGCCTCCAGCCGCTCGGCGACCTGCGTCTTCAGGGCGGCCAGGTCATCGGCGCCGTATTTCTTCGCCAGATCGTCGTCGATCTCGGCGGGCTTGGGCGCCTTGACCGCCTTGACGGTGCAGTTGAACACCGCCTCCTTGCCGGCCAGGTTCTCGGCGCCGTATTCCTCGGGGAAGGTCACCTTGACCTCGACCTCGTCATCGACCTTGGCCCCGACGAGCTGTTCCTCGAAGCCCGGGATGAAGCTGTCGGAGCCCAGCACCAGCGGGTAATCCTCGGCGGCGCCGCCCTCGAACGGCTCGCCGTCGACCCTGCCGACGAAGTCGATCACCACCTGATCGCCATCCTTGGCCTTGGACCCCTTGCGGCGATCCTCGAAATCCTGCGCGTTCTCGGCCAGGTTGGCCAGCGCCTCGTCGATATCGGCATCCGCGGCCTTGACCACCAGCTTCTCAAGCTGGATGTCCTTCATTTCGACCTCGGGGATCTCTGGCAGCGCCTCATAGGTCATCTCGACCTGGACATCGTCGCCCTCGGTCCAGTCTTCATTGGTCATCTTGACATCGGGCTGCTGGGCCGGGCGGTCGCCGCTCTGTTCGAAATGCTCGTTCATCGCGCTGTCGACGGATTCCTGCATCGCCTCGCCCAGCAGACGCTTTCCGAACTGCTTTTTCAGCAGGGCCATCGGCACCTTGCCCTTGCGGAAGCCTTTCATCTCGACCTCGGGCTGCGCTTCGGCCAGTTTTTCGTCGACCTTCGCATCGAGCTCGCTGGCGGTCACGGTGATCTTGTAGCCACGCTTGAGCCCTTCGTTCAGGGTTTCGGTCACCTGCATGTCGTCGTCCTTCTCATATATCCTTGGTGCGGGTGGAGGGACTTGAACCCCCACGCCCTGCGGCGCCAGAACCTAAATCTGGTGCGTCTACCAGTTCCGCCACACCCGCAAAACCACCAAGGCGGCCCCCGACGTCCGCGAACCGCCCCATAAATTCGCGCCCTTCTAGCAAAGCCCAACGGCGGATGCGAGGGGAAAAAGGGACCGCAAGAAAAGCCTCGCGGGAAACCGTTTCTTGACCTATTGTGGTTCAAAACAAGAAGGCAGACACGAGCAGGCCTTGCAATGACGGACATCACAGACCGGCCGCCACGGCCGGACCATGCGCGCATGGCCGAAAGCGGCCTTCCGGCGGGGACGATCATCTTCACGATGGAGGGGGCGTTGCCGGTCGAGTTCCTGACCCCCGGCGACCGGATCATCACGCGCGCCGGGATGCGCGTGCTGCGGGGCATCGGGCGCGGGATGGACAGTTTCACGCTGGAATTCGATGCGCCCGAGATCATCTATGCCGATGGGATGCAGGTTCCGGCCGGGGCAATGCGCTGAAATCGGGGTCAGCGCCCGCCCTGGACATCGAGATCGCGAAACACGCCGGGCAGCGCCTCGGGCAGATCCTCGGAAATCAGGCCGGGGCCGAAACGCATCGCCGCGGCGACATGCAGCCAGGCGCCCGCTTCGGCCGCACGCATCGGGGCCAGGCCACGGGCCATGAGGCCGCTGACGATGCCGGCCAGCACGTCGCCCGCCCCGGCCGTCGCCAACCACGGGGCGGCGCGGACATAATGCGCGGAATTGATCGCACAGCGCCCGAACGGATCGGCAATCACCGTATCCGGCCCCTTGAGCAGCAACACGCAGCCGGCCCGCGCGGCCGCCCGGCGCACCATGTCCACGCGGGACCGGGCCGGGCCGGTTTCGGGACGGGTCTGCAACGGCGCGGCGAGATCGGGAAAGAGGCGGGCGAATTCACCATCATGCGGCGTCAGGATGCAGCGATCATGCAATTGCGCGAACAAGGCCTTTGGCGTTGCGGCGAACGAGGTCAGCGCATCGGCGTCGAGCACCGTGGCCCGCCCCGCGGCCAGCGCCGCACCGACCAGGGCGCGCGTCCCCTCGTCGACGCCCAGCCCCGGCCCGAGACACAATGCGTTGATCCGCCGATCCTGCACCCGGTCACTCAGATCCGCGGCATTTCCGATCCGCGTCTGCATGATGGCGTTGAGCTGGGCCGCGTTTTCCTGCATGGCGGCGGCCGGGCAACCCAGCGTGAC
>JADQCD010000272.1 GCA_016278285.1 Actibacterium sp. | reverse complement strand
CGACACGCAAAAGCCGCCCTGAGGGCGGCCTATGTGTTTGATATCGTGCAGGAATTTTTGGTTGCGGGGGTAGGATTTGAACCTACGACCTTCAGGTTATGAGCCACAACATGTTGATTCTGCTGATTCTTTTAATTCCAAGCAGTTAGCCGACAAGCCTTTGTAAGCACAACGCTCTTCGCCGTTTTTTGTCGGATTTCGGCGGGTTCAGACGGCACACGATGTGGCTAAAACTGCGTTCACGGGTTGACCAGACGTTGACCAGAGCATTCAAATGATCATGAGGCAAAGGGCGGGGAAACGGTCGTTCGCTGCAAGAGTGCCGCAATGTCGGCTTCGTCGAGCTTGCCGCGACTGACTGCCTTGGTTGCGACCGTCGAGAGGGACGGGTCTTCGGAGCCGTCGATGTCGCCGAAGATCATTTTTTCTTGGTCCAGGCGCCCAGTTCGCCGTATCCCGAAAATGCGCTCGCCTCTTGGTCCAGTCGACCCAAAAACGACAGCCATGATCGTTCGGATAGCTCCTGACATCGATAATTGCCTGGTGCGGAGTAGCCTCCACCGGCGCCTTCGGCGTCAGGCAGACGTAACGATGGCAATCCTGCGATAACCGGCCTCGCCGTGGTAGAAGCCATTGCTGAGCCCTGCGTCCCCGGTCAGCGCCGCGAGGTGTGCATCGGCCTCCGGCAGCGATACCCGCCTGTCCAAGGCGTCGCGGAATATCTGGGCCACGGTGACCATGTCCACCGCCTGCGGCATCAGGCGCAGATGGCTGACCCCATCCGCCACCAGCCGCGGGGTTTCCGGTAGAAGGTCCATGTAGCTTTCGGACTGGGTCTGGATGCCGTTCACCCGCAGGATCGGCTGGTCGTCGCGGGTGCGTAGAGGCATGCCGTCGGAATCCTCCTCGCAGACGAACTGACAGTTGTCCTTGGTCCGGCCATGAGCTCGAGCGTGGTAGCAGCGCGCCGAGACGGCAAGAGAGATGCGTCCAAAGACCTGCACCTCGACGCCAAGCCCCAGATCGCGCGCCGCGCGCGCCGCGACAGCGATAGCCGAGGCCGGCATCTCGGACGGCAGGCAGACATGGGTCGCGCCCTGTGCGGCCATCCATCCGATCGTCGCCTCGTTGTAAGCGTTCATGAAGGGACCGATGCGGTGCGGCTGCCGGCCCCGCGCAAAAAGGCCCGCCGCGTTGTTGATCTCGATCTCGGGAGCGTCCATTGCGGCCAGATCCTCGGTCGCCTTGCGCTCGCGCTTCAGCATGACCTCGGCCAGCGTGGACAGTATCACCCGCTTGCCCGCCCGCTCCAGCCGCTCGATGGTGGCGGGCAGGTCGGGTTCGTGGAACGGCGCACGCTTGGAGCAGATCACTTCGCCCAGGTAGACGTCGTCCACTGGGCATTCGTCGGCAATGCGGGCATAGAAATCTCGGCGCGTCTCGGCGGACCAGTGATAGGCGACGGGGCCAAGTGTCAATTTCGTCATGTCGTTCACCGCCATTTCTTCGTCTCGAAGGCGCCCTGGGTCTGTTTCTGCCCTTCGGTGAGGGCGACGAGATCGGCCATGTTCGCCTGCCGCCCCGCGCGGATGTCGTCCACCGCTGCGCGAAAAGCCCGCACCACGCCCCGCACATAGCTTTTCGACCGCTGCCGCCCCTCGATCTTGAAGGCGTGTACGCCCGCGTCGATCAACTCGGGCAGCAGCCGCGAGAGATTAAGGCTCACCGGCTCCTCGAAGGCGTAGTAGCCTTCTGGCCGGTGCGGTGCGGTGTAGCGGCCCTTGCAGATCGTGGGATAGCCGGCTTTTTCCTCCGGTCCGAAGCGGTCGATGGTGAATCCGGCAAGCTGCGAGGACATCGACCCGTCGGCGTCGCGCACGTATTCGACATCCGACGCGGGCGAACAGACGCCGTCCATGTTGGTCGATTGCCCGGTGAGAAAGTTCGTCAGGCTGCACCGCCCCTCGACCATCAGGCCGTGGTTGCCGAAGATGAAGGTCTCGATCTCGCAAGGGATTTCAGTGCGGATCTGGCGGATCTCTGGGATCGTCAGGATGCGCGGTAGGACGACCCGCTTCACGCCGAAATTCTCGCAATAATAGCGGATCGCTTCGGGGCTGGACGCGGCGGCCTGCACCGACAGGTGGAGCCTGACCTGCGGATGCACGCGCGCGATGTAATCGGCAACCCCCATGTCGGCGACGATAAAGGCATCGACGCCGGTTCGCGCACCAATATCGGCGGCCTGGTACCAGAGGTCCACCTTGCCGGCCGGTGGATAGGTGTTGAGCGCCAGCAGAACCTTGGTGCCGCGTTCATGCGCATAGGCCACGGATGCGGCCAGTTCGTCAGGCGTGAAATTCAGCCCCGGAAAGTTGCGCGCGTTGGTGGCATCCTGGAAGCCGCAATAGACGGCATCTGCGCCGGCATCAACGGCGGTGCGCAGCGCAGCGGGTGTGCCGGCAGGGCAGATCAGTTCGGCAAGGCTCATGTGTTTTCCAGTGCTGTCGTTTCGCCAACGTATGTCCGCCGCAGCCGGGCCAGGATCGCGCGGCCCGGTGGGCCGAACATCGCCGCCGTTTCTTCTGCCAGTGAGCCGTCCATGTCGTCGAGCGCGTTGCGCAGCCGCACAACCGCCTCGGTATCGCCGCTCACTTCCAGATCGCGTGAGAAGAAGGCCGCGTCGCCGTCCTGTTCGGCGTCGATCAGCTCCAACAGCAGCAGGAACCGACCGCGGATCGTGGCGCCTGCGCGCGGCGCGGCGCCGCGCGGCACGGCGCGAAGCAGAAGCGCCTGCGGGTCGGGGCGAAGATGCAGGGCAAAAGGCAACTCCTGTGGGTCGATCAGGAAATCGGTCGCCTGATGGGGGCCGAGGCGGGCAAACAGCGACGGATGCCGCGTCGCGATCCGGCGAACGATGCGCGTCAGGATCGGCTGCACCGCAAGGCAGGACAGCCGCGCCACGACACTCTCCCCAGGTCTGCGCGGAAAGGGCGTTTCGCTGCTGATACTCATGACTGATCCTTTCGTTGCGCGTTTGGGACTGTCCCGATCAAGCCTGTGCCTCGAGCCGTGGAAACAGCACCTCGTCCTCCAGATACCTATGCTCATCGAGATCCTTCGCCAGCTTGCCCAGCCCGGCATAGAGGCGCCGCCAGCTTGCACAGGCATTGTGGGGCAAGCGGAAGCCGTGGGCGATCGCTGCGATCCGGTTCAGCGCGCCCTGCTGACTGTCGTGGTCCTTGCGCAGGTCCGGGATCGATGCCACCGCGTCCCGGACCGTACCGGATCGGATGACGGCAAAGACGCTGTCTTCTTCCGCGCGCATATGCGCCTCAAGGTCCGCGAGTATCGCCTCCAGCGCCTGCGTTAGCCCGTGCGGGGTGTCGACGTCGGCTGGATGGGCCGTCTCGACCTTGCGGGCGAGTGCGATCAGCCCGGGCAGTTCGCTCCGGTGCGTGTCGTGAAAGCGGATCCGGATATGGTCGATCAGTTCCCCGGTCGGAATGCGTGTCGCGGGATCATACATTCAGGCCTCCTCTGTCAGGGGCGCGTCGCGGCTGACGACAGACTGGCACCAGTCGAGGATCGCGGCCACGTTGGGCTCCAACGGTTGTGCCATGCCCTCCGCAAAGGCCTCGAAGGCCGCGCGATGGGTGGCGGAAAGGCCAGTAAGGACCGGTACGCCTCGTAACAACGCCTGGACGATCAACGCGCGGAACCCACGCCCCTCCGCCTCGCTCAGGCCGAACTTGCTCAGGACGACGAGGTCGGCGCCCTCAGCCTCCAGCCGCACGGAAGCGAGGCCGACGGCCTCTTCGAGCGCCCCGGCATCCATCCGGCAAGACGCGGAGCCGGTGCCCAGGTTCTGCGTAATGCGCAGGACGGGCCCCCGCGGCAGAAGCCAGAGGTCGCTGGCGCAATGGGTTGCGCTACCGTTGTCGGGAGGGGCGCGCAGAGCACCGATCACCCGCACCCCTTCGGCCTGCAATCGGGCGACCACGGCGGCCAGCAGCCGATCCGTCGCCCCGCGCGCCGGTGCTGAAATACTTGCCAGCGTCGTCATGGGCCGCTCCCCGGTTCGAACCTTGTGAACAGCACATCGTTCTCGAGCGCGATATGGGCGGCAAGATCGTCCAGCAGGGGTGCGGTACCCCGCGTCCGCCGACGAGGAAGGCGACCCGGTCACGCTGGCCGAGGCGCGCAGCACCACCTTCGCGCATCGGCGCAAGGTATTCATGGTCTCGACGCCGACGATCCGGGGGCTGTCCCGCATCGAGCGGGAGTTCGAGGCATCGGATCAGCGGCGCTATTTCGTGCCCTGTCCGCATTGTGGCCACATGCAATGGCTGCAGTTTGAACGGCTGCGCTGGGACAAGGGACGGCCGGACACGGCGGCCTATCACTGCGAGGGCTGCGAGACACCCATCGCCGAGCATCACAAGACGCAGATGCTGGAACGCGGCGAATGGCGGGCGA
>JADQCD010000165.1 GCA_016278285.1 Actibacterium sp. | reverse complement strand
GGACAGCAGATAGACCGCGGATTTGCCGACCTCTTCCTGCGTCACGTTGCGCCGAAGCGGCGAATTCAGCTCGTTCCATTTGAGAATATAGCGGAAATCTCCGATGCCGCTGGCCGCCAGCGTGCGGATCGGTCCGGCGCTGATCGCGTTGACACGGATGCCGTCGCGGCCCAGATCCTCGGCCAGGTATTTCACCGACGCCTCCAATGCCGCCTTGGCCACGCCCATCACGTTGTAATGCGGCATCACCTGCTCGGCGCCGTAATAGGTCAGCGTCAGGCACGATCCGCCATCGCGCATCAGTTTTTCGGCACGGTGCACCACGGCGGTAAAGGAAAATGCGGAAATATCCATCGAGACGCGGAAATTTTCGCGGCTGGTATCGACATAACGGCCCCGAAGTTCGTTCTTGTCGGAATAGCCGATGGCATGGACGATGAAATCCAGCCTGCCCCATTCCCGTTCCAGCGCCTCGAACAATGCGTCGATCGAGGCATCGTCACCCACGTCGCAGGGCAACACCAGCGTCGAGCCCAGCTTTTCGGCCAGCGGCCCGACCCGTTTCTTGAGCTGATCGCCCTGATAGGAAAAGGCGAGTTCGGCACCATGTTCCGCGCAGGCCCGTGCGATTCCCCAAGCGATGGACTTGTCATTGGCAAGCCCCATGACCAGGCCGCGCTTCCCATCCATGAGTTTAGTTGACATTCGGTGCCCCTCGACGACCTTTTGTGAAGTTAAATCGGTTTAGGCCAATCATGGCGAACCATCAAGGGCGCCGGGACGACGGAGAGTGCAATGAGCGAGCGTAGCGGAATTTTTGCCGGCGAGGATCCTTTCGTCCTGATCCGGGGCTGGCTGGCCGAAGCCGAGGCGGCGGAGATCAACGACCCGAATGCAATGGCACTGGCGACGGTGGATGCCGACGGAATGCCCAACGCGCGGATGGTGCTGCTGAAGGATGTCGAGGATGACGCTTTCGTCTTTTACACAAATTATGAAAGCGTGAAGGCGCGCGAGATCGACAGTGCAGGGAAGGCCGCCTTTGTCATGCACTGGAAGTCGCTGCGGCGCCAGATCCGGGTGCGCGGTCTGACCGAGCGTGAAGACGGGGCGCAGGCGGACGATTATTTTGCGTCCCGATCCCTCAAGAGCCGCCTGGGGGCCTGGGCATCACACCAATCCCGGCCGCTTTCCTCCCGGACGGCGCTTATGGCCGAGGTGGCGCGCGTGACCGCCGAACATGGCATGAATCCGCCACGCCCACCCTTCTGGGGCGGAATTCGCATTCGTCCGCTGGAGATCGAGTTCTGGGCCGACGGGGCTTACCGGTTGCACGACCGATTCCGCTGGCGGCGCGAGGCCCTTGATAAGGCATGGGAAATTGATCGCCTGAACCCGTGACGATCATTTTTCCGGGAAAGGCAAGATCGTCAAAAGTACAGATAGAAACCTGTTGCCATCGTGAGAGCATCTGTCAAAAACAGCCAGGGATCAGAAAAAACACGAAAACGCGAAGAAAACATGAATGATGAATTGGACGGATCCGCGCGGAAAGTTGCGGGCCGTGTGAAGTGGTTCGATCCGACCAAGGGCTTCGGATTCGTGATCGCCGAGCATGGCGGGCCCGATATCCTGCTTCACGCGAACGTCCTGCGCAATTTTGGTCAAAGTTCGGTCGCCGACTCGGCCAGGGTCGAGGTCGTGGTGCAGCAGACGGATCGCGGCATGCAGGCGGTCCAGGTGGTGAATATAGAACCGCCGGGCGGGGATGAGCCGATCAGCCTGCCGGATCTTGCGTGCGTCGATGCCGGTGACGTGACCAACGTGCCGTTGGAACCCGCCCGGGTGAAATGGTTCGACAAGGTCAAGGGCTTTGGCTTTGCAAATATCTTCGGAACCGCCGATGATGTCTTCGTGCATATCGAGGTGCTGCGCCGGTCGGGGCTTGCCGATCTCCAGCCGGGCGAGGCGGTTTGCATCCGCGCGGTCGACGGACCGCGGGGTCGGATGGCATTAAGGGTGAGCTCATGGGAATGCGCGGTAACGGAATCCGGGCCGTCTGGGCCGGCCTAGCTCTGGTCCTTGCGATTGCCCTGGGCGTCGGTCCCGCCATGGCGCAGTGCACCGCGGGAACGGTCGATATCCGGGGCGACTGGGGACAGGCACGGTTCACGGTCGAGCTGGCGGACACACCGCAAGAGCGTGCGCGCGGCCTGATGAACCGCGAAAACCTGCCCGCGAGTAATGGGATGCTGTTTGTCTACGAAAGACCGCAGCGCGCGTCATTCTGGATGAAGGACACGCTGATCCCACTGGACATGCTTTTCATGGACCGCAAGGGGCGTGTGAGTCGTATCCATGAAAATGCGGTTCCCTTGGACCAGACCGCGATCTTTGGCGGCGCTGACGTGTTCGCTGTTCTGGAAATCAACGGCGGCCTTTCCGACCGGATCGGGATCGATATCGGCAGCATGGTGCGGCACCCGGTCTTCGGACCGGGTGCAGCCTGGCCCTGCGACGCGCCTTAGCCCTTTTCTTTGCCGGGCGCTGCGGGTATGCAGGCGCCTGTTCGGGGCGTAGCGCAGCCTGGTAGCGCGTCGGTTTTGGGTACCGAAGGTCGTGAGTTCGAATCTCGCCGCCCCGACCAGCGTGACACAAATCGCACACCCCGGAACATGCGGATACCCGGCCGGGCCGGATGGGGCGGTGGCCTTGTCCCGCAGTTCAGGTACGACAAGAAATCCTGGCATTAACCCCATATTTCGCAGGCGGTTTTGAGAGCGCCACTAGATGTGGTTCCGCCCGGGGCGACATGGATGAATCACATGCCCCCTGCACCAGCATCCCGATGGCCGGAATGGTCAACGGAAAAAACCGTTGGTCGAGTCAAATTTTTTCGTTGACCGAAGGCGTGCACCTACGTCACCTTGTGCTGGCCGGATGACGCATCACTACATTTTGTGTCATGGGCGAAGGACAGACCCTTCGACAATCAGCGCCACGGGTATTCCGCGGCATGTCGGGCTGCATATGTCGGCCGCCGCGGTTCCTGTTGTCCTTGCGCCCCGTCCGGCAAGGGGAAATGGGGCAGGGCGCAAAAGCGTCTCGTTTGGGCCCGAACATGATAAGAACGGGGCAGAAGACCGATGAAGATCGAACGCAAATTCACCACCACCGACACCGGGGCCTATGGGGCGCTGGAGTTCACCGCCACGGCGTCGGAGATCCGCAATCCCGACGGAACGATCGTTTTCCGCCTCGACAATGTCGAAGTGCCCGCCCGCTGGAGCCAGGTGGCCAGCGACGTGATCGCACAGAAATATTTCCGAAAGGCGGGCGTGCCCGCGCGGCTGAAACGCGTGCGCGAAAAGGGCGTGCCGGAATTCCTGTGGCGTTCCGTTCCCGACGACAAGGCGCTGGCCGAACTGCCCGAGGATGACCGCTTCGTCGGTGAAACATCGGCCAAGCAGGTGTTCGATCGGCTGGCGGGCGCGTGGGCCTATTGGGGCTGGAAGGGCGGTTATTTCACGACCGAGGCCGATGCCCGCGCCTATTACGACGAGATGCGCTATATGCTGGCCACCCAGCGTGCGGCGCCGAACAGTCCGCAATGGTTCAACACCGGCTTGCACTGGGCCTATGGGATCGACGGGCCGGGGCAGGGGCATTATTATGTGGATTACAAGACCGGCAAGCTGACCCGTTCCAGGTCGGCTTATGAACATCCCCAGCCGCATGCCTGTTTCATCCAGTCGGTCAAGGACGACCTGGTCAGCGATGGCGGCATCATGGATCTGTGGGTGCGCGAGGCGCGGTTGTTCAAGTACGGATCGGGAACCGGCACCAATTTCTCGTCGCTGCGGGCCGAGGGCGAAAAACTTTCGGGGGGCGGCAAGTCCAGCGGCTTGATGGGGTTCCTCCGGATCGGCGACCGCGCGGCCGGCGCGATCAAGTCGGGCGGCACCACCCGCCGCGCGGCAAAGATGGTGATCTGCGATGCCGACCACCCCGATATCGAGGAATTCATCAACTGGAAGGTCCGCGAGGAACAGAAGGTCGCCAGCCTTGTGGCCGGCTCCAAGATGCACGAGGCGCGGCTGAACGACATATTCGCCGCGATCCGCGCCTGGGACGGTCGTGAAGAGGACGCCTGTGACCCGAAGGTCAATGAGGGTCTCAAAATGGCGATCCGGGCGGCCAAGAAACAGGCGATCCCGGAACCTTACGTCAAGCGGGTGCTGGATTACGCCAAGCAGGGCTATGGCTCGATCGAGTTCCCGACCTATGACACCGACTGGGATTCCGAGGCCTACAGCTCGGTCTCGGGGCAGAACTCCAACAACTCGGTGCGGGTGACGGACGCCTTCCTCAAGGCGGTCGAAAATGACGACGACTGGGAACTGATCCGGCGCACCGACGGAAAGGTCGCCAAGACCATCAAGGCCCGTGAGCTGTGGGAACAGATCGGCCATGCCGCCTGGTCCTGCGCCGATCCGGGCATCCAG
>JADQCD010000296.1 GCA_016278285.1 Actibacterium sp. | reverse complement strand
CACCACGCCCTATATCGCGCTTCAGCTGCAATCGGTCACCCTGTCCTTCGCGGTGTTCGTGCGCGCGGGCACCGATGGCTGGGCCCTGCCCGATGTCAACGCGACCGCGTTATGGGTGGCGGCAGGGTTGGCGCTGTTCACAGTGTTGTTCGGCACCCGCAACCTGGATGCGAATGAGCGTCACCACGGCGTCGTCACCGCCATCGCCGTCGAGGCGGTGGTCAAGCTGGTGGCATTGCTGGCCGTTGGCATATTCGTGGTCTGGAAGGTTGCCGACGGCCCGAGTGACGTGGCCGCGCGGATTGCCGAATCCTCCCTGGCGGGAACCGATTTCGTCGGTGGCCGCTGGGCCGGGCTGACCTTTCTGTCTGCGGCGGCGATCTTTACCCTGCCGCGAATGTTCCAGGTGCTGGTCGTCGAGAACGCGGATGAGCGCCACCTGGCCACAGCGTCCTGGGCGTTCCCGCTTTATCTGTTCCTGATGAGCCTTTTCGTCATGCCCATTGCCGTTATCGGCCTGGCCACCCAGCCTGCTGGTGCCAATCCCGATCTGTTCGTCCTGACCGTGCCGCTGAGCATGGGGCAGGAGGGGTTGGCCACGCTGGCCTTTCTCGGCGGGTTTTCCTCGGCAACGTCAATGGTGATCGTGGCCGCCATCGCGCTGTCGACGATGGTGTCGAACCACATCGTGATGCCGCTGTGGCTGAATTGGCAGAACACCGGTGCCTCGATGTCGGGCGATGTGCGTAAGCTGGTGCTGCGGGCGCGGCGCATCTCGATCGCGGGGGTGCTGGTTCTGGGCTATGCCTATTTCCGGCTGACCGGCGGATCCGAGGCGCTGGCCTCGATCGGGCTGATCTCGTTCACCGGGGTCGTCCAGGCGTTGCCGGCGCTGCTGGGCGGGATTTTCTGGCGCGGCGCCACGCGGCGCGGCGCCGGCGCCGGTCTGCTGATCGGGTTCGCAGTCTGGCTTTATACTCTTTTCCTGCCCAGCTTTGGTGCCGACACGTTGATGAGCGCGGCGTTGTTGAAAGATGGCCCTTGGGGCATCGCCTGGTTGCGCCCGCAGGCGCTGTTCGGGATGACGGGGATGGACCCGCTGCTGCACGCGATCTTCTGGTCGATCGCGTTGAACAGCTTTGCCTTCGCGGGGGTGTCGCTATTGGGTTTTCCCGGTCCGATGGAACGCTTGCAGGGCGCACAGTTCGTCAATGTGTTCGAACATTCTTCGGGTGCGCAGGGATGGATACAGGGTGCGGCCGAGGCTGAGGACCTGCTTATCATGGCGCAGCGTATCCTTGGCGGGGGCGAGGCGCAGGCATTGTTCCAGCGGGCTGCGGCGGCACAGGGCAAGACCGGCTATTTGCCGGATATCACGCCGACATTCCTGGAACGCCTTGAGCGAGAGCTTGCCGGCTCGGTCGGGGCGGCGACGGCGCATGCGATGGTGGGCCAGATCGTCGGCCGTTCGTCGATCTCGGTCGAGGACCTGATGGCGATGGCCGACGAGACCGCTCAGATGATGGAATATTCCAGCCAGCTTGAGGCGAAATCGGCCGAGCTGGAACGGATCGCGCGCCAATTGCGCGAAGCCAACGAGAAGCTGACCGAACTTTCGGTCCAGAAGGATGCCTTCCTCAGTCAGATCAGCCATGAGTTGCGCACGCCGATGACCTCGATCCGCGCGTTTTCCGAGATCCTGATGGGCGGTGAGGAACTGTGCATCGAGGACCGACGCTGGTATTCGTCAATTATTCATGACGAGGGGATCCGCCTGACGCGGCTTCTGGACGATCTGCTGGATCTGTCGGTGCTGGAGAACGGGCAGGTCAGCCTGAATGTCCAGCAGGGGAACCTGCGCGACCTGATCGACCGCGCGGTTGCGGCGACCGGCGAACCGGGAACCGACGAGATGATGACGATCCGGCGCGACCGTGCCGCCGAAAACGTGGATCTGCTTACCGATACGGACCGGCTTAGTCAGGTTTTCATCAATCTGATTGCCAATGCTCGGAAATACTGTACTGCCGACGCGCCCGAGCTTCGGATCGAGCTGCGCCGTCAGGACGATGGCGTGGTGCTGGATTTTATCGACAATGGTGCCGGCATTCCCAAGCGAAGCCAGGCGATCATCTTCGAAAAATTCGCCCGCCTCTCGGACCGCAACGCTGCTGGCGGGGCTGGCCTCGGGTTGGCGATCTGCCGCGAGATCATGGCCAGGCTGGGCGGTTCGATCACCTATCTGCCGGGGCAGGGCGGGGCCGCGTTCAGGGTGCAGTTGCCGCTGCGGATGCCGGTGCCGGGACGGGCCCGATCGGGGGCCGACGCCTTGGTGGGGCTTAATCACCCATAAACCCTTCGCGCCGCATCATCGCGCTGCGAATCCAGGGCCAAGGGCGATGCATGTGACGCAGGACAACGCAGACTCGGCATTGCGGCGCAAGGTCGCCCGCGCCGCGGGGCGGGTGCCGGCGCAGCCGGCGATGTTTCCGTCGCGCGCGCTGGAACTGGCCGTGGCCAGCGCGGCGCAGGATGAGCTGGGGTTGCTGCTGACCGTTACCGGCGTTGACGAGGAAATCGAGACGCCGGCAGACATCACGCAGACGATCGGCGAACATGCGCTGGTGGCCTTGCTGGACGGGCCTGGCGATGCCACCGGCCTGGCCGAGCTTTCCGCCTCGTTCCTGGCCGCGATCCTTGCCCAGCGGATGACGGGGCGCCAGCCATCCACCCCGTCGATGCCGCGCCCGCCCACGCGCATCGACGCCGAGATGACTCGCGATCTGATTGATCGCATGCTGGCCGAATTTGCCCGTTGCCTGGGCGATACGCCTGCGGCCGGCTGGGCCGGCGGGTTCAGTTACCGGGGTTATATGCCCGATGCGCGGTTGTTACGATTTGCCTTGCCCGACATTCCGCTGCGCCGGTTCCGGATGGAATTGGACGTGGCCGGCGGGGCGGTGAACTGCACATTGCGGCTGTGGCTGCCGGCCCGGCCGGCCGTGAAAAGCGCCGCTGGGGCGGATGCATCCTGGCAGGCAACCTTGTCGGAAAACGTGCTGGGCGCCGATTTGTCGGTGGATGCGATCCTGACCCGGATCCGTCTGCCCCTGACCCGGATCAGGGGTCTGCGGGTGGACGACCTGGTGCCGATCCCCGCTGCGGTTCTGGAAAATGTCCGCCTGGAGGGGCCGGGCGGGAAGTTGGTGGCAAATGGACGGCTGGGGCGGTCGCGCGGAAATCGTGCAGTTAAACTTGCCAACGCGACGGGTGCCGACGGGCAAGCCGGCCGCGGCGGCGCCGGGACAACGGCTGTGAAACCTGCCACCACTACCACCACCACCACCACCGCCGCCGAGCCGGGCCCGCCACCGCAGATCGCGATAGATGCACCGCCTGCTCCGGCGGCGGAAACCGATGCTCCTGCGCCGGATGCGGACATGGCGGACATGGCGGAAATGCCGCAGCAGGTCCAGACCGACGCGGCCCTCTAGGAACGGGTCAGGTCGTCGCGGGCATCCGCGCGCGGATAGGGACAGCCGCGATCATGCCCGCGATCATCGCCGCAACGAACACCCAGTGCATCGCGCCGCCGTAACTGAGCGACGCCAGCGATGGTCCCGGGCAGAGACCGGCCAGCCCCCAGCCCGCGCCAAACAGCACCGACCCGACGATCAGGTTGCGACCGACCCGTGGCTCTGGCGGGGTCGGGAACCTGCCGCCAAGCGCGGGCTTGCGGCCGCGCGCGACGGCCCAGGCCACCGCCATCGGCAGGATCGCCCCGCCCATCACGAAGGCCAACGTCGGATCCCAGTCGCCGAATACGTCCAGCCAGCCCTGCACTTTGGCAGTGTCGGTCATGCCCGAGATGAACAGCCCGGCGCCGAACAACGCCCCTGCGATGAAACCGAACAGGGGGCGCATCAGATCACCCCCAGCACATGGCGGAACAGCACGATCGTCATGCCACCGGCCAGAATGTAGAAAACCGTGGCCGCGATACCGCGCAGCGACAGCCGGCTCATGCCGCAGACTCCGTGGCCCGAGGTGCAGCCATTGGCCAGCCGCGTGCCGATCCCGACCAGCAGACCGGCGACGATGACGACCGCCACGTTTCCGGTGATGTGGGTGTCGACCTCGCGATACAGTGGATAGAGAACGACGGGCGCCAGGATGGTTCCGGCGATAAAGGCCAGACGCTCCCACTTGGTGCTCAACTCCGAACCGTCGACCAGGCCGCCCAGAATGCCGCTTGCACCCATGATCCTGCCGTTGACCAGCAGATAGACCGCCCCGCCGAGGCCGATCAGCACCCCGCCGGCAAAACCCCAGATCCAGTCCTGTTCAATCATCGCTCATTCGCCTCCCTCGCGCCCCGAAAGGGGCCTGCATTGCTGTCGGTTGATTGGATGGTTCGTCGATCGGCCCGGCGTCGGCGGCCGGTCACAGCTTGTTCACCGGCACTTTCAGATAGACTGTCCCGTTATCTTCGGCCGGCGGCATCTGGCCGGCCCGCATGTTCACCTGCAAAGAGGGCACGATGAGCCTGGGCATCCCAAGTGTCGCGTCGCGCTCGGTCCGCATGCGCACGAAATCGGCCTTGTCATGGCCGCCG
>JADQCD010000277.1 GCA_016278285.1 Actibacterium sp. | reverse complement strand
GCGTTCGCGGCGCCCGGCCTTGTTTCAGGCCGTGGCTTGCGCCAGGGCCTGGTCCAGATCGGCGATCAGGTCGTCGGCGTCTTCGATCCCGATCGACAGCCGCACCATGTCCGGCGCGGCGCCGGCCGCTTTCTGCTGCTCTTCGGTCAGCTGGCGGTGCGTCGTCGAGGCGGAGTGGATGATCAGCGAACGGGTGTCGCCGAGGTTGGCGACATGACTGAACAGTTCAACCGAATCGACCAGCTTTACGCATGCCTCGTACCCGCCATTCAGCGCGAAGGTGAACAGCCCGCCCGCGCCCTTGGGATATTGCTTTTGCGCGCGGTCGTAATAGGGGCTTGAAGGCAGACCCGCATAGGTGACCGAGGCGACGGCGGGATGTTTTTCCAGCCAGGCCGCCACCTTTTTGGTGTTCTCGACATGGCGCTGCATGCGCAGGGACAGCGTCTCGATCCCCATTAACGTGTAATGCGCGGCCTGCGGGTTCAGCGTCATGCCCAGATCGCGCAGGCCGATGGCGATGCCGTGGAAGGTAAAGGCCAGCGGGCCGAAAGTCTCATGGAATTTCAACCCGTGATAGGCGGGCTCGGGTTCGGACAATGACGGGAAGCGGCCCGAGGCGGACCAGTCGAAATTACCCGAGTCCACGATCACGCCCCCGGTCACGGTGCCGTTGCCGGTCAAATACTTGGTCATCGAATGCACGACCAGCGTCGCGCCGTGTTCGATCGGCCGGCACAGATAGGGCGTTGCCGAGGTGTTGTCGACGATCAGCGGGATGCCCGCGCCGTCGGCGATCCTGGCCGCGGCCTTCAGATCGGTGACATAGCCACCGGGGTTGGCTATGGATTCGCAGAAAATCGCCTGGGTGTCGTCGTCGATCGCCGCTTTCAGCGCGTCGAGATCGTCGAAATCGACGAATTTCGCCGACCAGCCGAAGCGCTTGAGCGACTGGCTGAACTGGGTGATGGTGCCGCCATAGAGCCGGGTCGAGGCGATCACGTTCTTGCCGGGCGCCATCAGCGGGAATAGCGCCATGATCTGCGCCGCGTGGCCGGACGAGCAGCAAACCGCACCCTGGCCGCCTTCCAGCGTGGCCATGCGTTCCTGCAGCACCGCCACGGTGGGGTTGGTCAGCCGCGAATAGATGAACCCGACTTCCTGTAGGTTGAACAGCGCGGCCGCGTGGTCCGCATCGCGGAACACATAGGACGTGGTCTGATAGATCGGTGTCTGCCGCGCGCCGGTGGCCGGGTCGGGCCGGGCGCCGGCATGAATCTGAAGCGTGTCGAAACCGTAAGAACGAGTCATGGGATCCTCCTGAAAATGCCTCGTGGAGAAAAGCACGATGACGCGGTCGGGGCAATTGCAGAGCTCGGACGCATTGGCTGATTCCGGCGATCAGCGCATCCACATATTCGCCTTCTTCAGCCTGTTGCGGATCATCTTTTCCTGTGGTGGCAGGGCGTTGCGGTCGAACATCGCCCGTACCCTGCGGCCCTTGGCCTGAAAGATCATCCGCTTGAACGGCTCGTACCGTTTCAGCACCTTCTTCATCCGGTTGGGCCCCGCGACGGTGTTCAGCACCTCGATCGCGTGGTCGCTTTCGCGCGCGAACAACAGCGCCATCACCCGCCAGTGACAACTGACATCGCCATCCAGACCGGCCAGATCCGGCCCCGGCCGTCCGCCGCCCAGCGAATGGATCACCAGCGGAAGTGCAACCTGATCCAACCAGGGGTCGAGCGGCTGGCAGACCAGTTCCGCCGGCGGGTCGTCGCGGATCGACATGGCATAACTAAGAAAACGCCGACCGAATTCCTGTGGGCAACGATGAAAGAACCAGCCGGCGTTGAAATAGAGATAGCGTTGCCAGTATTCGTCGGGCCGGGACGGGTCCAGCGAGCTTTCGAAGTTCAGCCCGAAGCGGTCGTAGAGCGATTTCCAGATCGCCGTATAGCCCGGGCCGTAAAGTTCGATCACCGGCCATGTGCCCTCGCGACGCATCGAGGCGGCGGGGCGGTTGAAATCGAAGGGCACCGCGCCGAGCGGACCCGTGATCAGCGTATCAGTGTCGAAGAAAACGAAGGGTTCGCCCTCGGGCAGGGTCGCCAGGCCCTCGATCTTGTTGCCCTGCGGATATGCCGCGCCGAAGACGCGCGATTCGAATGGCACGATCTCGGCGCCGAGCTCGGCCAGCAATCCGCGAATCTCGGTGTCGCGGATGCGCGGGTCGTCGGGCCAGAGCGGACCGGGCTGCGGCTCGGCCACGATCAACCGCCCTTCAAATCCGGGATCGGAATGGCGTAGCGAGGCCGCAAACAGCAACGCCTCGTATTGCAGCCGGCCGGCCTGTCCGACGATCATGATGTTGAAGGATTGGCGCCTGCCCGTTGCGGCCATACTATGCCCTGCCCGATACCTTTGCACGAAGTATAGGCGTGCTGCAGGGCGGTGCGAAACCCCGCACACCGCGGAATTGTCGCGATCGGCTGGACACGCGCCCCTTGTGGGCCGATATTAAGCGGCATGAGCCTGCCCCCCGGATTCCTCGACGAACTGCGCAGCCGCGCTTCGCTGTCCCAGGTGGTGGGTCGCAAGGTGATGTGGGACCAGCGCAAGTCGAACCAGGGCAAGGGCGACATGTGGGCGCCGTGCCCGTTCCATCAGGAAAAGACCGCCAGCTTCCATGTCGACGATCGCAAGGGCTATTTCTATTGCTTCGGCTGTCACGCCAAGGGCGATGCGATCACCTTCATCCGCGAGACCGAGAATGTCGATTTCATGGAGGCGGTGGAGATCCTGGCCGGCGAGGTCGGGATGCAGTTGCCCGCGCGCGATCCGATGGCTGCCGAAAAAGCCGACCGGCGCACCCGGCTGGCCGAGGTGATGGAGCAGGCGGTCCAGTATTTCCGCCTGCAACTGAAGACAGGCGCAGCGGTAGCGGCGCGCGACTATCTTGCCGGGCGGGGCCTGGGGCCGGCGGCGCTCGACCGCTGGGAGATCGGCTTTGCCCCGCCGGGCTGGCAGAACCTTTGGAATCATCTGACCGGCAAGGGCATCGCGCCCGACCTTATCCTGGGCGCCGGCCTGGCCAAACCGTCGGACAAGGGGCGCACCCCATATGATGTGTTTCGCAACCGCATCATCTTTCCGATCCGTGACGCGCGCGGTCGTGCGATTGCCTTTGGCGGCCGGGCGATGGATCCGGACGAAAGCGCCAAGTACCTGAATTCGCCCGAGACCGAACTGTTCGACAAGGGCCGCAGCTTGTACAACCATGCCCGCGCGCGCGAAGCTGCGGGCAAACATGGCCCGCTGATCGTGGTCGAGGGCTACATGGATGTGATCGCGCTGGCCGAGGCCGGGTTCGACGCTGCCGTCGCGCCGCTTGGCACCGCAGTCACCGAAAGCCAGCTCCAGCTTTTGTGGCGTATCCACCCAGAGCCGGTGGTCGCGCTGGATGGCGACAGTGCCGGGCTGGGTGCGGCGCGGCGCTTGATCGACCTGGCGCTGCCACTGCTGGAGGCCGGCCATTCGCTGCGCTTTGCGATGATGCCGGCGGGCAAGGATCCCGACGACGTGATCCGGGACGGCGGGGCCGTGGCAATGCGCAAGGTGCTGGAGGCCGCACAGCCGATGGTGCAGATCCTGTGGCAGCGCGAAACCGAGGGCCGGGTGCTGGACAGTCCCGAACGCAAGGCCGCCCTGGACCGCGATCTTCGCAATGCCATTGCGCGGATCAAGGATCCGTCGATCCGTGGCCATTACGGCGAAGAAATCCGCCGCCTGCGGTGGGAACTGTTCGGCCAGCGGCGCGGCGGTGCCCAGGCGCGTGGAAGGTGGCGCCCACGCGATGCCGGGCCGGCGTTCCAGCCGGCCACCAAACAATCCGCTCTGGTCCTGGCCCCGCCGCAATTCGAAGAGGAACTGCGCGAGGCGGTGATCCTGGCCACGTTGCTGACTCACCCCGTGCTGTTGCCGGATTTCGAGGTGGAGCTTGAGCGGCTGCACTGCGTGACCGAGGATCATGCCCGCATCCGTAACGCGCTGCTGAGCCATGTCGATATTGCCGATCCGGACCCGTTGCGTGCTGCGGTGGAGGGCGCGCTGGGGCCGGGTCCCCTTGAAAAGCTTCTGGGCCTGAGCCATGTGCAGATTGCGCCACCTCTGCTGGATCGGGCCGACACGCAAAAGGCGGCGTTATGTCTGGCCGAGGAGCTGGCGAAGCTGGATGCCGCGCGCGGTGCCGTGCGCGAGATCGAGGATGCGATGCAGGATCTTTCCGGGTTTGCGGATGAAGGCGTGACCTGGCGGCTCGGTCAGGTGGCAGAGGCGCGAAACCGCGCCGGTCGTGGCGACACGGAGGATCGCAACGAATACGACCTTGCGCCGAACGGCGCCCGGATGAAACGTGACGAGCGCAGCGCCTTGGATCGCCTGCTCGAACAGATCGATTTCGCCAAGGGAGGGCGAAGACCATCGTGACGCCACTGCGACGATTGGATAAGAAAACACGGTTAAACGGGTGTGTGGGCGCATGATTCGCGTTAATGATTCGGACGTCCGGCGGACTGCCGAATCAGCTTCCCCCCGCAAGGAGCACAGAATGGCCGCAAAAGACACC
>JADQCD010000206.1 GCA_016278285.1 Actibacterium sp. | reverse complement strand
GCCGTGCTGGGTATTGCCCAACTCGTCGCCTGCCAGCAGCATCGGCGTGCCCTGGGCCAGCATCAGCGTCGCCAGCATGTTGCGCTTGCGCAGGTCGCGCGCGGCGCGGATCGCCGGGTCGCCCGTCGCCCCCTCGACCCCCATGTTGTCCGAGAAATTCTCGTCATGACCGTCGAGATTGTTTTCGCGGTTGGGCTGGTTGTGTTTGTGAGAATAGCTGACCACGTCCTCCAGGGTGAACCCGTCATGCGCGGTCAGAAAGTTGACCGAGGCCGTGGCCGGTCGGCCCGAATGGTCGAATTGCAGCGCCGAACCGGTCAGCCGGTCGGCCAGGTCGGGCACCCGGCCCGCGTCACCGCGCCAGAATTGCCGCACGCCATCGCGGAACTTGTCATTCCATTCGCTGAACGGCGGCGGAAAGGCGCCCAACTGATAGCCTCCCGGCCCGATGTCCCAGGGTTCGGCGATCAGCTTGACGCCCGACAACACGGGATCCTGGCGGATCGCGTCGAAAAACGCGGCCCCGGGGTCGAACCCCTGTTCGGTGCGGCCCAGCGTGGCGCACAGGTCGAAGCGGAACCCGTCGACATGCATCACCTCGACCCAGTAACGCAGCGAATCCATGACCATGCGCAACACCATCGGATGGTCCAGGTTCAGCGTGTTGCCGGTGCCGGTATCGTTGACGTAATGGCGCCGATCCTCGGTCAGTCGGTAATAAGAGCGGTTGTCCAGCCCGCGAAAGGCCAGTGTGGGACCCAGTGCGCCACCCTCGCAGGTATGGTTGTAGACCACGTCGAGGATCACCTCGAGCCCCGCCGCGTGCAGCCGGGCCACCATGATCTGGAATTCGGAAATCCCGCCGGCGCCCAGATACCGGGTGTCCGGGGCAAAGAAACCCAGCGTCTGGTATCCCCAATAGTTGGTCAGGCCGCGGTCGATCAGGAAACTGTCGTTCAGAAACGCCTGGACCGGCAACAGCTCTATCGCCGTGACGCCGAGCCGGGTCAGATGGTCCAGCATCGGGTCCGATGCCAGCCCCAGAAAGCTGCCCCGCCCGGGCACGTCCGGGTGCAGCCGGGTCAGGCCCTTTACATGCGCCTCATAGATCACCGTCGCGTCCAGCGGCGTTTGCGGTGCGGGTTCGTCCCCCCAGGAAAAGGCGGGGTCCTCGATGACGCATCTGGGCATGTCCGGGGCGCTGTCGCGGGTGTCGAAGCTCAGGTCCGCATCGCGCGCGCCGACGGTATAGCCCATCAACGTTTCGCTCCAGCGCGGCTGTCCGGTCAACCGCTTGGCATACGGGTCGATCAACAGCTTGTTGGGATTGAAGCGATGGCCCTCTGACGGACGATAGGGGCCATGCGCGCGAAGCCCGTAAAGCTGGCCCGGGCGCAGCCCCGGCACATACCCGTGCCAAACGCCGCCGTCCCGCTCGGGCAGGGCGATGCGGTGCGTCTCTTTCCCGGTGTCCTCGAACAGGCAAAGCTCGATCCGGGTCGCATTGTCGGAAAACACGGCGAAATTCACCCCGTCGCCATCGAAATTCGCGCCCAGCCGGTTGTCGCGGCTGGGCCCGATCGTGAATGTCTCGCTCAAACGCGGCCCCCGATCCTGTCATAAAGCGCGGCATATTGCGGCGCCGAAGCCGCCCAGCCGACAGGCTGCTTCATCGCGTTGCGCTGAAGCGTTGTAAAGGTCTTGCGATCGGCGTGAAGGTCGCACAGCCGCGACAGAGCAAAGCGCAGAGGGTCGGCTTCGACCGGCGCGAACTTCACCCCGGTCGCCACCCCCATCGCCATCGCCGCGGCGTTCGCGTCGATTACCGTGTCGGCCAGACCGCCGGTATCGGCCACCAGCGGCACCGCACCATAACGAAGACCATATAGCTGCGTCAGGCCACAGGGCTCGAACCGCGAGGGCACGAGGATCGCATCTGCCCCACCCATCATGCGGTGGGCCAGCGCCTCGTCATAGCCGATGCGCACGGCCACGCCGGGCAGGCGCGCGGCCGCCTCGCGCCACGCGGTCTCAAGGTCGGGACTGCCCGATCCCAGCAGGGCCAACCGGCCGCCGCGCGCGGCCAGCACGTCCAGCGCCCCCAGCAACAGGTCCAGCCCCTTCTGCTCGGTCAGCCGCGAAACGACGACGCAAAGCGGGCCGGCGCCGTCCTCCAGACCGAATTCGCGCAGCAGCGCCCTGCGGTTCTTCGCCTTGCCGGCCGGCGTCCTGTAGGGCACGATTTCCGGATCCGCGGCCGGGTTCCACAGATCCTCGTCGATGCCGTTCAGGATGCCGGTCAGATCGCCGGCCCGCTGGCGCAGCACGCCATCCAGCCCCATCCCGAATTCCGGCGTCATCAATTCGCGCGCATAGGTCGGGCTGACGGTCGAAATACGGTCCGCCGCGATCAGCCCGCCCTTCAGCGCGCTTATCTTGCCCCAGTATTCGAACCCGTCGGGCGTGAACCCGTCCTTCGGCAATTTCAGCGCGGCCAGTTTCGACGCCGGGGCCAGCCCGTGAAAGGCGATGTTGTGAACGGTCAGCAGCGTGCCAACGTCGCGCCCGCCCTTCATCGCCCCCAGATAGACGGGCGCCAGCCCGCCTTGCCAGTCATGAGCGTGCAGAACCTGCGGCTTCACGTCCTCGAACCCTTCCGCGGCCAGCCGGGCGGCCACCCAGGACAAGGCGGCGAAACGCTCGGCGTTGTCGGGCCAGTCCTTTCCGTCGGGTCCGAGGTAGATCGAGCCGGCGCGTTCGTAAAGATGCGGCGCATCCAGCACCAGAAGGTCCAGCCCTGCCGCCCGGCCTGCCAGAACCTGCGCGCCGCCGCCGAAACAGGCGCGTTCCCTGCGCACGACGCGGGGCGATTTCAGCGCCTTCATCACCGCCGGATAGCCCGGCAAAAGCGTGACCAGCCGCCATCCCTCGGGCCTCATGGCCCCTGGCAAAGCACCGGTCACGTCGGCCAGCCCGCCCGTCTTGATCAGCGGCGCCACCTCGGACGCCACCGAAAGCACCGTCTTCATGTCTTTTCCGCCCGCCGGTCCAGCATGTCCTGTGTGATCAGAGTCACGCCGCTGTCGGTGACGCGGAACCATCTGGCATCCTCTTCGGGATCCTCGCCGACCACCAGGCCGCGCGGTATCACCACGCCGCGATCGACCACCGCCTTGTTAAGCCGCGCATGACGCTCGACCACCACATGCGGCAACAGCACCGCGTGATCGAGCACCGAGTAGCTGTTGGAATGCACCCCGGTGAACAGCAGCGAGTTGCGCACCTCGGTGCCGGAGATGATGCAACCGCCCGAGACAAGGCTGGATACCGCCACGCCCCGCCGATCTTCCTCGTCATGAATGAACTTGGCCGGGGGCATCAGTTCGGCATAGGTCCAGATCGGCCAGTCCCGATCCCACAGGTCCAGATCCGGCGTGAAATCTGTCAGATCTATATTGGCTTTCCAGAACGCATCGACAGTGCCCACGTCGCGCCAATAGGGCGCGGCCTTGGATCCGGCGCGCACGCAACTGTCGAAAAAGCGGTGGGTCATCGCCTTTCCGTGCTTGACGATGTGCGGGATAATGTCGCCGCCGAAATCGTGGGCCGAATCCGGATTCTCCGCATCCTCGATCAGCAGGCGCCGCAGAAACGCCCAGTCGAAGACATAAATGCCCATCGACGCGAGCGTGACGTCCGGATCGTCTGGCGTGCCGGGCGGGTCAGCGGGCTTTTCAAGAAAATGGGTGATCCGCCCGCTTGCGTCCACATCCATCACGCCGAAGGCGCCGGCCTCCTGACGCGGGACGGTCAGGCATCCGACGGTGACGTCGGCACCGCTTTCGACATGCTGGCGCAGCATGATCTCGTAATCCATCTTGTAGATGTGATCGCCGGCCAGGATCAGCACGTAATCCACGTCATAGCTGTCGATGATGTCGATGTTCTGGGTCACCGCATCGGCGGTTCCCAGATACCACTGGTTTTCGGCCACCCGCTGCGAAGCGGGCAGGATGTCGAGATATTCGTTGCGCTCGGCGCGAAAGAAATTCCAGCCGCGCTGGCAATGACGGATCAGCGAATGCGCCTTGTATTGCGTTGCGATCGCCATCTTGCGGATGCCCGAGTTCAGCGCATTTGAAAGCGCAAAGTCGATGATCCGCGCCTTGCCGCCGAAATAGACCGCCGGTTTCGCGCGCTTGTCGGTCAATTCCTTCAGGCGGCTGCCACGCCCGCCGGCCAACACGAAGGCCATCGCCCGGTTCGACAACCGTGTCGGTGGTGTCGCCATTTGGTTTCCTCCCTTCGTTTTCTCATTCCGCCTCATGCACGAAAATCGTCGTGGACAGCGGCGGCAATATCACCGAGGCCGAGCATGGCTGACCGTGGGCGCCCTGTTGCACCGCACTCACGGCCCCAAGGTTGCCCTGGCCGGACCCGCCGTAGATTTCGGAATCCGTGTTCAGCGCTTCGCGCCAGCGCCCCGGCAGGGGTAGGCCGATGGTCCAGTCGCGGCGCCCGACCGGCGTGAAATTGCATACCACCGCGATCGGCGGGTCTTCCGGTCTTCCTCGCCGTATCCAGGCCAGGACCGAATGCGCCGCGTCGCCGCCCTCGATCCACTCGAATCCC
>JADQCD010000046.1 GCA_016278285.1 Actibacterium sp. | reverse complement strand
TCAGAACGCGCGGCTGGCCCGGCGACAGGTGCAGCGCCCTCAGGAAATCGTCCTCGGCCTGTTCCCAGTTGTCGAGGCGTTCATGTGCGATCCCACGCGCGTAATAGACGACCCATTGCCGCGGGTCCGGTTCGCCGAAAAGCGCGATCGCGGCATCGTAGGCAGTGATCGCCTCATCAAAGCGCTTCATACGGCTGAGCATGTCGCCCAACGTAACATGAACCACGGCGACGTCGGGATGCGACCGGGCAAGATCGCGCAACACGCTGACCGCCTGTTCGGGCTTGGCGGTGGCCTCCAGCGTTTCGGCGCGCCCCATCTCGGCGGCATAGAAAGCCGGATCGTCCGCCGGCACCTTTTTGTATGTCGCAGCGGCCAATTCGTGGCGCTGCAATGATTCCAGCACCGAGGCCGCCAGAAGAATGGCATCCACGTGTTGGGGGCGCAGATACTCGGCCAGCCGCGAATAAAACAGCGTAAAGGTGTCGCTGGCCTCGCCGTTCAGGGCGCTGGCAACGGTGAAAAAGACCTCGGCCGCGCCATCGACGGCATTGCGGATCGTGGTATAGGGCAGCGCCTCGCCCGCGGCGATGCGGCTGCGCAAAGCCGCCAGGCCGGGGTCCAGTTCCAGTCCGAACGCGTCATCGAGCAGGGCCACCGCTTCGTCCTCGCGGCCGAGTTGGCTGAGGATGCGGACATAGGCCAGCGCGCCGCGGCGCGTTCGCAGCAGCGTGCTGCCCTGTTCGCTGGAGAAGATGGCGGCCGCGCCCTCGAAATCGCCCACGGCAGCCAGCGCCAGCGCCTTGTGATACTGCGCGAAGGTGCCAACGCCTTGCTGTTCGCCGGCGGCGTCGAAAGCGGCAAGCGCGTCGGACATGCGCCCGGCGCCGTATTCCGCCCAGGCGGTCATGAGCGTGTCGACCAAAGGTCCGACGCTGAGCCCGGCCTGAAGGTCGGAAAGTACGTCTTCGAACCTGCCGGCCTTCATTCGGTCGGCCAGCAAAATCAGATTGGCGACCTGGTTTTCGGCGTCCAGCTGTTGCAGGCGCCGCGCGATCGGTACCGCCTTTTCCACCTGGCCGAGTCCCGCAAAGGACAGGGCCGCGTTTTCAAGCAGGCCGGGATTCGACGGGTCACGCGCCAGAACCTGCATGTAATATTCCGCCGCCGCCCGGAAATCGAAGAACGCGCTGGCGTGGCGCGCCGCCAGATACGCGCCGGCCGTGCCGTTCTGCGCACGGGCCGGCGACAAGGTCATGAAGGTCAGGGCGATTGCACCGACCAGGACGAGGATACGAGGGGCAAACACGCGCAAGGGGGATCTCCGATCAGGTCTGCGGCAACCTAACCCCGGCGCCGAACCAAGGCAATGCGCTGTGGCGCCTGAGCGGCCGGGTCTGACGCAGCTGTTACATGTTCGGATAGTTCGGTCCGTCCCCGCCCTGCGGCGTGGCCCAGTCGATATTCTGGCTGGGGTCCTTGATGTCGCAGGTCTTGCAATGCACGCAGTTCTGGAAATTGATCACGAACCGCGGCTCCTTGCCTTCTTCTCGCGCCACCTCATAGACGCCGGCGGGGCAATAGCGTTGCGCCGGTTCATCGTATTTCGGCAGATTGACCGAAATCGGAATCGAAGGGTCCTTCAGGTGCAGATGGCAGGGCTGGCTTTCCTCGTGGTTGGTCATCGAAAAACTGACATTGGTCAGGCGGTCGAAACTCAGCTTGCCGTCCGGCCGGGGATAGTCGATTGCGGCGAACTTCGACGCCTCGCCGGTCGCCTCGGCATCGGTCTTGCCGTGTTTCAGCGTGCCCAGGATGGATCCGCCGAACAGGGTGTTCACCCACATGTCCAGCCCGCCCAGGGCCAGGCTGGCGGTCAGCCCGTATTTTGACCAAAGCGGCTTGACGTTGCGCACGCGCTTGAGGTCCCTGGCTACGGGGCCGCTGCGCAAATCGTCCTCATAGGCCGTCAACGCATCTCCGCGCCGGCCGTCCCGGATCGCGGCAAAGGCCGCCTCGGCTGCCGCCTTGCCCGACAGCATCGCGTTGTGGTTGCCCTTGATGCGCGGCACGTTCACCAGGCCGGCGGAACAGCCCAGCAGCGCGCCGCCCGGGAATACCACCTTGGGGATCGACTGCCAACCGCCCTCGCTGATCGCGCGCGCGCCATAGGCGACGCGCTTGCCGCCTTTCAGAAGCTCGGCCACCACCGGATGATGCTTGAACCTCTGGAATTCCATGTAAGGATGGAGATGCGGGTTCTCATAGTTCAGATGCACGACGAAGCCGACATAGACCTGGTTATTCTCCAGGTGATAGATGAACGACCCGCCGCCTGCATTCCTGCCCAGGGGCCAGCCCATCGTGTGGGTGACGGTGCCCTCGCGGTGCTTTTCGGGGTCGACCTCCCATATCTCTTTCATGCCGAGGCCGAATTTCTGCGGTTCGTGCCCGTTCGAAAGGTCGTATTTCGCCATCACCTGCTTGGAAAGCGAGCCGCGCACGCCTTCCCCCAGCAGAACGTATTTGCCGTGCAGCTCCATCCCCGGTTCATAGTTCGGGCCGGGTGTGCCGTCGGGGTTGCGGCCGAATTCGCCGGCCACGACGCCCTTCACCTCGCCGCCCTCGCCATAGACCAGTTCCGAACAGGCCATGCCGGGGAATACCTCGACACCCAGTTCCTCGGCCTGCGTGGCCATCCAGCGACAGACATTTCCCATGCTGACGATATAGTTGCCGTGATTGTTCATCAGCGGTGGCATCGGCCAGTTGGGAATGCGCACATGGCCGGATTCGCCGAGAACATAGAAGTTGTCCTTCTTCACCGGCACGTTCAGCGGTGCGCCCTTTTCCTTCCAATCGGGGATCAGCGCATCCAGCCCGCAAGGGTCCAGAACAGCGCCCGACAGGATATGCGCGCCAACCTCGGATCCCTTTTCCAGCACGACGACATCCAGATCGGAATCGAGCTGCTTGAGACGGATCGCGGCGGACAGCCCCGCAGGTCCCGCCCCGACGATCACCACGTCGTATTCCATGGATTCCCGCTCGGTCTCGGCCATGTCATCCCCTCTCGGCGCGGCGGTCGCCGCTTGTCTGAAGTCCCGTAAAAGCGATAGCCCAGCCTGCGGCGCCGGGTCAATTGCGGGGGCGCAACATTTCGTTGCACCGCAGCATTGCCCGCGCGAGCCAGGCCGGATCCCCTTGCAATCCGTTCGATGCTGGGGTCAGGTATCGGGATGAATTCACCGGCGGCGCCGTCCGATCGACGGCGCCGTCTTCAAACGTCCGGTGCAGTTATGGAAAAGATACCGATGACACGCGCGGGCAACGCCGCGTTGAATGCCGAGCTGAAAAACCTGAAATCGGTGGAACGCCCCGCGGTGATCCGGGCGATTTCCGAGGCGCGCGAACATGGCGACCTTTCGGAGAACGCAGAGTATCACGCGGCGCGCGAAAAGCAGAGCTTCATCGAGGGTCGCATCAAGGAGATCGAAAGCCTGCTGTCGCGGGCCGACGTGATCGATCCGGCCTCTTTGTCGGGCGCCATCAAGTTCGGCGCAACCGTCAAGCTGGTGGATGAGGATACCGACGAGGAAAAGACCTATCAGATCGTCGGTGAGGCCGAGGCCGATATCGAGAAGGGCCTTCTGAACATCAGGTCGCCGCTTGCGCGTGCCTTGATCGGCAAGGAGGAAGGTGACAGTGTCGAGGTCAGGACGCCCGGCGGCGAGAAGAGCTATGAGGTGCTGAGCATCGAATACGTCTGAAGCACCTGGCTGAATTGAGGCCGACCCGACATGGCTGACCACAAGAAGGACCCGCCGATCGACCTCGGCATCTTCGCCAGAAAAGGCGCGCAGTCGGGTCTGACGGCGGCCGACTGGATCGCGCTTTCGCTGACGGTGTTGTGGATGGCCGTGGCCGGGGCCTTTTTCCTGTATGCCGGGCGCGGCGGCAACGATCTGGGTTTCGATCCGGTGGCATTCGTGGTGACGCTTCTTGCCATCGTGCTGCCCGTCGCGCTGATCTGGGTCGGCGCGTCGGCGGCCAAATCCGCCCGTATCATGCGCGAGGAATCGGCACGGCTTCAGGCGGCCATCGACGCGATGCGCCATACCTATATCGAACAGCAACAGGCGCATGCGCATAATGTCCGTCCCACTGTCGAGAAGAAGCTGGACCAGATCGTGGAATCGCAGAAACAGGCGGAAACGGTGATCGCAACCTTCGCGTCGTCGCGTGCGCGGCCGGCAGTCGGCGAAATGCTCAGACCGGTTCCCACGCCGACGGACGATCAGCCCTCGCTGGCGCTGGGCACATCGGCCGAGGACATGCAGCCGCCGCTTGCCACCGAGGATTTCCTGCGTGCGCTGAACTTTCCCGAGACCGAAGAGGACCAGGAAGGATTCCGGGCGCTGCGCACTGCCCTTCAGAACCGGCACGCCGCCAAGCTTGTGCGTGCGGCTCAGGATGTGCTGACCCTGCTCAGCCAGGACGGTATATACATGGACGACCTGCGCCCCGACCGCGCGCGCCCCGAGATCTGGCGCCGCTTCGCAAGCGGCGAGCGGGGCGCCGCCGTGTCGGGCCTTGGGGGGGTGCGCGACCGGTCTTGCCTGGCACTGACCGCCGGGCGGATGCGGCAGGATCCG
>JADQCD010000182.1 GCA_016278285.1 Actibacterium sp. | reverse complement strand
TCAATTGTTTTGCGCAAAACTGCTTGACCGAGACGCCCCCGTTACCGAAGTCCAGCGCTCCATCGCTTCGGACCCAAAATCCTGTATGCTCAACAGCCCGATCTTATTCTCGGGAGTTAGCGTCAGGTTGATGTTGAAAACATCCCTTCCGCGCTGATGAAGCTCTTCATCGCTCAGATGGCGGAGATATCGGTTTTTCCGATATTGATGCCGCCAATACTCGTGCCGCTTCACGGAACACACTCCCCCAGTCAACGCGCAAAACCTAGTTTCCGCAGCCTACAAAGTCATCCGAACTTTGGCGACTTGCTACAAGCCGATCTCCGCCACCGCTACGTGCCATTCGGCCACCAACCCCATCCGCTGCGCCTCCTGCATGTTCGATCTCCGTTCCGCTCGATAGCGATGGAAACAGGACGGGCAGTTTTGGCGGGGCGGCAAATCAGGCCATTGGAATAGCAGGGAAAATTCCGACCGAACCGAAATCGGCGCGGTTCGCCCGACCAGAGACGAGAGGCCATTCAGAGACTGAAATTGCTGCGCCCCCGCGCCTCAGCGGTTCGCACCCACCCGGCAAACCCCTTTGAAAACAGGAGAAATTTCCCCTCGGTCGAGTGGCATGAACGGGTTCGATAGGGTGATGGTGGCGGAGAGACAGGGATTCGAACCCTGGGAGCCCGTGAAGGCTCAACGGTTTTCGAGACCGCCCCGTTCGACCACTCCGGCACCTCTCCGCAAGCGTGTGGCCTTGTGCTGGGCGATCTAATGGCAAGTGCCGCGCGGTGCAACCCGGAATCTTGCACGATCCAAGATGGCGCTTGGAAAGGCGCGGTGCGGTGTCCAGACTGCCGCAAGTTGATCCGGTTGAGGGCAAAAGATGCTTCGCAAGATCCTGCCGATACTCGTGCTGATGGGGCTGGCCCTGCCGGTCCGGGCGCAGACGCAAATGCCGGCACGACTGGATGAACTCATTTCCGCGATCCGGCTTGACGAGAGGCTGGAAATCATGGCCGAAGAGGGGCGGGGGCATGGCCGGAGACTGCGCGAACAGATGTTTCCTGACGTCCGCTCGGACCGCTGGGATCGAATGGTTGTCGATATATGCGATCTCGGCCGGGCCGCCGCGGCATTCACCATCGGCGAGGATATCTGATATCGGGACAATTCCGGGGGCCGGGTTCGGGGTTGACTTGGGCGCGATCTGCTAGGATAACGCGCATTCTTCGCTCGGGGTTGCCCGCGCGGATTCGTGAAATTTCGTCCCGAGGGGGGCGCGCTGTCCGAAGGCGCAACTGGCACTGAACGCCGCGAAAGCGGGGCCAAAGGACGCGGTGAAGTAAAGGAAAAGCATATGTTTGCGGTCCTCAAGACCGGCGGCAAGCAGTACAAGGTCCAGTCAGGCGACGTTCTGCGCGTCGAAAAACTGGCCGCCGATGCCGGTGAAAAAGTCCAGTTCAACGATATCCTGATGGTCGGCGGCCAGGTTGGCACGCCCACGGTGGATGGCGCGGCCGTTCAGGCCGAGGTGATCGACCAGATCAAGGGCGAAAAGCTGATCCATTTCGTCAAGCGCCGGCGCAAGCACGGCTCGCAGCGCAAAAAAGGTCACCGCCAACAGCTTACACTTCTGAGGATCACCGAAATTCTTGAAAACGGGGCTGACGCGTCGGGCGTGAAGGCTGCCGTCGGCGCGGGGTCGGTCGCCGCCATTTCTGCCGCCGTTCCGGTCGGGAAAGCGGCGCCGAAGAAAGCCGCGCCGAAGAAAGAAGCCGCTGCGCCCGGGAAACCCGAGGCCCCTGCTGCCGCCGCTGCGGACGACCTGAAGCAGCTTTCGGGCGTCGGACCAGCGCTGGAAAAGAAGCTGCACGAAGCGGGGATTACCAGCTTCGACCAGATTGCGGCCTGGACCCCCGAGGATGTGACCGAGATGGACGAGAAGCTGTCCTTCAAGGGGCGCATCGAGCGGGAAGGCTGGATCGACCAGGCCAAAGACCTGGCCAAGAAGTAAGGAGTATCGACCGATGGCACACAAGAAAGCAGGCGGTTCCTCCCGCAACGGGCGCGACTCTGCCGGTCGCCGCCTTGGCATCAAGAAATACGGCGGCGAAGCCGTGATCCCGGGCAATATCATCGCGCGTCAGCGTGGCACCAAGTGGTGGCCGGGCGAAGGCGTCGGCATGGGCAAGGACCACACCATCTTTGCCGTGACCGAAGGCGCCGTGAGCTTCCGCAAGGGGCTCAAGGGCCGCACCTTCATTTCGGTTCTCCCGGTGGCGGAGGCCGCGGAATAAGCCGAAACCTCAGGGCAAATGAAAATCCGGGGGATCGGCAAGGCGCCGGTCCCCCGTTTCGTTTCAGTGGCGCGAAAGCCCCGGCCCGACAATACCGACAGGAAATTCGAACAGGCCGGTGCAATGGCCTGTCTTGCAGGTCGGACCCGCTGTCGCCATGTTACATTCCATCCGTAAGGGACTGGTGGTGCGGGTGTTTTGCTTTTCGGAGGAGGAAGGGCATGAAATTGGAATCCATCGTCAACCAACCCGTGATCGAGGCGGACCGGTTCCGGTTGCGTCCGGTGCGCAAGTCCGACGCGGGGCTGTTGCAGATGTATGCGGGGGATGAGCGCGTGGCCCGGTTCACGCGGTCGATTCCCCACCCGCTGCCGCCGGGCGCGATCGATGCATTCATTGCCCGGGCACTTGACCCCGATCGCAGCGAGGATGTCTGGGTGATGGACGGTTCCGATCACGATCTTTCAGAGGTTCTGGGCGTAGTTGCCCTGGACCGGATGGAACGCGCGCAGTCCGAAATCGGCTATTGGGTGGCGCCGGCCTTCTGGAATACAGGAATCGCATCGAATGCGGTGCGCGCCATACTGGATGCCAACCCGCAGGACAGCCGCACCGTCTTTGCCGAGGTGTTTCAGGACAATCCCGGTTCGGCGCGGGTGCTGACCAATGCCGGCTTCGAATATATTGGCGACGCCGAGGCCTACAGCGTGTCACGGGGCGCCGCGGTGCCGACATGGACATATCTCAAGAAACTGGCCTGAGTGACGGCGGGGCTTGAGGGCGCGGTCCCTTCGGTCTATGCGCGGAACCGCGGATCATTGAAGGCGTGACACGATGAAATTCCTCGACCTTGCCAAGGTTCATATCCGCTCGGGCGCGGGCGGCAACGGCTGTGCCAGCTTCCGCCGTGAGAAATATATCGAATTCGGCGGCCCGGATGGCGGCGACGGCGGGCGTGGTGGCGATGTCTGGGCCGAGGCCGTCGAAGGGCTGAATACGCTGATCGACTTCCGCTATCAGCAGCATTTCTTCGCGGCAAACGGCCGTCCGGGACAGGGGAGCCAGAAAACCGGCGCCTCGGGCGACGATATCGTGCTGCGTGTGCCCGTGGGAACCGAAATCCTGGACGAGGATCAGGAAACCGTGATTGCCGACCTGACCCGGGTCGGCGAGCGCGTGCTGCTTGCAAGGGGTGGCAACGGCGGCTGGGGCAACCTGCATTTCAAGTCTTCGACCAATCAGGCGCCGCGCCGTGCCAATCCCGGGCAGCCGGGGGTGGAGCGCACGATCTGGCTGCGGTTGAAGCTGATTGCCGATGTCGGGCTGCTGGGGATGCCGAACGCCGGCAAGTCCACGTTCCTGGCGGCCACGTCGAACGCACGTCCCAAGATTGCCGATTACCCCTTCACCACGTTGCACCCCAATCTGGGCGTGGTCGGCGTGGATGGCGTCGAATTCGTGATCGCCGATATTCCGGGTCTGATCGCCGGCGCGCATGAGGGGCACGGCCTGGGCGACCGCTTTCTGGGGCATGTGGAACGCTGCTCGGTGTTGCTGCATCTGGTGGACGGCACAGCCGAGAATGTCGTGGCGGACTACCGGACCATCATCGATGAGCTGGTGGCCTATGGCGGCCACCTGGCCGACAAGCCGCGGGTGACCGTGCTGAACAAGGTCGATGCGCTGGACGAAGACGTACGGGCCGAAAAGAAGGCTGCGCTGGAAGCCGAAACCGGCCGGCCGGTGATGATGATGTCCGGCGTCAGCCGCGAGGGAGTGACCGCGGTGCTGCGCGCCCTGCGCGCCGAGATCAAAGAGGACCGCCTGCGCCGGAAAGGCGGGCAGCAGGAGCCGGAACAGTGGCATCCCTGACCGAAGCACGGCGGCTGGTCGTCAAGATCGGTTCGGCCCTTCTGGTCGACAGGGTCACCGGCGCCTTGCGCGACGATTGGTTGCGCGCGCTGGCGGAAGATGTGGCCGAGATCAAGGCGCGCGGCACCGACGTCGTGCTGGTCTCGTCGGGCTCGATCGCGCTGGGACGCGCGGTGCTGGGCCTGCCGGCGGGCACGCTGGCGCTGGAACAGTCGCAGGCTGCCGCGGCCGTGGGGCAGATCCGCCTGGCCCGCGCCTATGAAGAGGCACTGGCGCCGCACGGTATCACCACGGCCCAGATCCTGGTGACGCTGGAGGACAGCGCCGATCGCCGCCGCTATCTCAACTCCCGCAATACCATGGAACAGCTTCTGGGCCTCGGCGTGGTGCCTATTGTAAACGAGAATGACACCATCGCCACGGACGAGATCCGCTTTGGCGACAACGACAGGCTGGCCGCGCAGGTGGCGGTCACCGTCGGCGCCGATCAGCTTGTGCTGCTGTCGGATGTGGACGGGTTCTATTCCGCCAGCCCG
>JADQCD010000122.1 GCA_016278285.1 Actibacterium sp. | reverse complement strand
CGGATTGACGGCACGCTGCAATTCGCGGCGCCGCAGCCCGCCGCGCCCGCCCCCGCGCCGCGTGAGCCATCGCCCGCCGAGGCGCGGCTGCGCCGGATGATTGCCGAGGGAATCCCGCCGGAGCAGGGCGCCGAGGCGTTCTTCTGGGCATTGGGCGCCGGGGGGGCGCAGGTTGTCGTATCCTCGATCGATCTCGACACGCTCAGCCATGAGGCGGCGCAGGTGTTGCGACCGACCGATACCGGCGGGCAGGAATTCGAGCGTCCGGCGATGGACAGCGCCTTTGTCGCGCCGGAGACCGGGGTGGAATGCAAACTGGCCGAATTCTGGAGCGAACTGCTCGGCGTGGGCGACATCGGCGCCGATGACAGCTTCTTCGATCTGGGCGGGCATTCCCTGATCGCGGTGCGGCTGTTCGCGCTGGTGCGCAAGACCTGGGAGGTGGATTTCCCCATCTCGGTGCTGTTCGAGGCGCCGACGATCCGCAAATGCGCGGCGCTGATCGAAAAGCATCGCGCCGCCGGCGCCGGCGTTCCCTTGTCGCATGACGCGACGGCCACCGAATCCGGGCAGGGCTTTACCCATCTGGTCCCGATCCATCAGGGTGACGGCGGACCGAAGACACCGTTTTTCATGGTCGCCGGCATGTTCGGCAATGTGCTGAACCTTCGTCATCTGGGACAGCTGCTGGGGATCGAGCGGCCGTTCTACGGGCTGCGCGCCCGCGGGCTCTATGGTGACGAGGCGCCATATCGGACGATCCCCGAGGCCGCGGCCAGTTATATCGCCGAGATGCGGCAGGTGCAGCCGGAGGGCCCCTACATGGTGGGCGGGTTTTCCGGCGGGGGAATCGCTGCATTCGAGGTGGCCCAACAGTTGCATGCGGCGGGGCAGGAGGTCGCGGCGGTGGTTCTGCTGGACACCCCCCTGCCGGCCAGTACGCCGCTCAGCCTGCGCGACCGGGCCGTGATCCAGTGGCAGGAACTGCGCGCCGGCGGCGCCGGCTATCCGGTGCGCTGGCTGCGCAATCGCCTGCGTTGGGAGATCGAGAAACGCCGCAAACGATCGGACCCGGAAGGATCCGCCCCGACCTTCCACAACGTTGCGGTGGGCGATGCCTTTCTGGAAGCGATCGCCGCCTATCGGTTGCGCGGCTGGGATGGGCCGTTGACGTTGTTCCGCCCGCCCCTGTCGGGCAAGTGGCAGGTTGCCGCGGATCGCTGGGTCAGTGACAATCGCACCTATGTCCTGGCAGATAACGGCTGGTCCGGCCTTGCCCCGCGCCTTGAGGTGATCGAGGTGCCGGGCGACCATGATTCGATGGTGCTGGAGCCGAATGTCCGGGTTCTTGCCGCGCGCATGAAACGGCTGCTCGACGCGGCCGAGCGCGGTCGCGCGCCCCCCGCGCCCCTGCCGCGCCGGGAGGCCGCAGAATGACCGCGCGCGTGCTGACCGTGATCCTGAACTGGCGCACGCCGCAGATGTCCCTGGAGGCCGCGGCCGCCGCGCTGAAGGCGATGGAGGAGATCGCGGGCGAAATCGTGCTGGTCGACAACGATTCGCAGGACGGGTCGTTTCAGGCGATGGACGCGCATGTGGCGGCATCGGGTTGGTCGGACCGCGTGCGGGTGCTTCAATCGGGCTTCAACGGAGGGTTCGGTGCCGGAAACAACGCCGCGATCCGCGCCGGGCTGCGCGACGGGTCGAAGCCCGACTTCGTTTATCTGCTGAATTCCGATGCCTTCCCCAGGCCGGGCGCGATCCGCGCCTTGCTGGATTACATGCAAGACCGTCCCCGCGTCGGTCTTTCCGGCAGCTGCCTGCACGGAACGGATGGCGTGCCGCATATCTCGACCTTTCGCTTTCCCACCATCGCCGGCGAGTTCGAGGGCGCGGCACGGATCGGCCCGATCACGCGCATGCTTGGCAAATGGGTGGTCCCGATGCCCGTGCCCGGCAGCAGCGGACCTGTGGACTGGCTTGCCGGGGCCAGCATGATGATCCGGCAGGATGTGCTGGATCGTATCGGCCTGTTCGACGAAGGGTATTTCCTTTATTTCGAGGAAACCGATCTGTGTCTGCGCGCCGTACGCGCCGGCATCCCGACGCATTTCGTCCGCGAAAGCGAGGTAATGCACCTGGTCGCCGCTTCCACAGGAATGGACAGCTGGGACCGGGTGCCCGAATACTGGTTCGATTCCCGGTTGCGCTATTTTACGGCGAACCACGGAACCGTCTATGCGGCCCTGGCGACGGCGGCGAATCTGTCGGGCGGTGCGCTCCACCGTCTGCGGTGTCTTGTGACCGGACGCAGGCCGGGCGTTCCGCAGGGATTTTCCGGTCACCTGCTGGGTCACCATCTGCGCCGCCTTTTTTCCCCGACGCGCACCCGGTCCCGAAATCGTATTCCCTCTGCCGGAGCCTGATCCATGTCCGCTTTTTCCTCCGTCCTGATCGGCAACCAGCCCTTGACCCTGCAATGCGCGAAGATGCTGCGCGCGCATTCCTGTTCGATCCGTGCGGTCATTAGCCGGGACGACGACCTGCGCGACTGGGCCATGGCGCAGGGCCTGCCGGTTCTGTCGCCCGACACGGAGCTGGCGGACGAATTGGCCGGGCTGGAGTTCGACTGGCTGATGTCGATCGCCAACCTGGATCTGATCCCCGAGACGGTGCTGAAACTGGCGCGGCGCGGCGCGGTCAACTTCCACGACGGGCTGTTGCCCGATCATGCGGGGCTGAACACGCCGGCCTGGGCGATCCTGAACGGCGCGTCCCGGCACGGGATCACCTGGCACATGATCGAGGGGGGAATCGACGCGGGAGACATCATCGAACAGCAGAGTTTCGACATCGAACCTGGCGAGACCGCGCTGAGCCTGAACACGAGATGCTATGCCGCCGCGCTGGACAGTTTTCCGACCGTGATCGGGCAACTGGCCTCTGGGGCGCCGACGCGCCGGCCGCAGGATTTGACGCGCCGGCGCTATTTCGCCAAGGCCGATCGGCCCGCTGCGGCGGCGCGGCTGGATTTTTCCTTGCCATCGGCCCGGCTGTGCGCGTTGGTCGCCGGCCTGGATCACGGCGGCTATGCCAATCCGCTTGCCTGCCCGAAGATCGAGGTCGCGGGCCGCGTTCTTCTGGTCGGCACGGCCGCGCCGGTGCCGGGGCAGGGCGCGCCGGGGCAGGTCCTCGCAGCGGACGACGGGGCGCTGGACGTGGCCACGGGGGACGGGGCAATTCGGCTCTCGGGCTTTCGTGCGCCCGATGGAAGCGTGGCGCGACCCGACGCCGCGCCAGGGGATGTTCTGCCCTCGCCCGACCCCGAACAGGTCCGGCGCCTGGACGCGGCAATCGCTGCCACCGCCCGGCACGAGGATCGCTGGCGTGAGCGGTTGTCCGATCTGCGCCCGGCCGCGTTGGCGCTGACGCCGGGGGACCGTGAGGCGCCGCCCCTGGAAAGGCGGATCGACTTGCCGCCGGACACGACGGCCGCCAATGCCCGCGCCTGTCTTGCCGCGCTGGCGGCGCGGCTGGGCGAGGCAGGGCCGATCGACCTGGCCCTGCGGATCGGCGATGTTCCTGCGGGCTATGTCAATCCCTGGGTGCCGGTTCGCTTCGATCCCGAGGGGCCGTTCAAGGACGCAACCGCGCGGTTCGAGGCGGTGGTCGATGCGGCGAAGGCCCTTGGCGGTTTCGCCGCCGACTTGCCGGCGCGGATGCCGGGCGTGGCAGGTCTGAAGGTGCCCGACCTGGGGCTGACCGATACAGGGGGCCTGATCGCGGGAACGGCGCTGACCCTGTCCGGCGATGACGCGCAGCTGACCCTGCATGGCGATCCGGCCCGGATTTCGTCTGCGCATCTGGATCTTATCGCCGGGCGCCTGATCCACCTGATGAACGCGGACATGCAACAGCCCGTCGCGGATCTTCCGATCCTTCCGCCGGCTGAGCGTGCGCTGATCCTGGAAGGGTTCAACGCGACCGATGCCGCGTTTGAACGTGACACCTGCATCCATCAGCATATCGCGGCGCAGGCCGCGCGAACCCCCGATGCCACCGCCGTGATCTTCGAAGGCCGGTCGCTCAGCTATGCCGCGCTGGACGCGCGGGCCAACCAGGTCGCGCAGGTGCTGGCCGGGATGGGTGTCCGGCCGGGGCAGGTGGTGGGCTTGAACCTGGGCCGCTCGCGCGATCTGGCGGTGGGCGCGCTGGCGATCTTCAAGGCGGGCGGGGCCTATGTGCCCCTCGATCCGACCTATCCCGCAGAGCGGCTTGCGTATTATGTCGCGGACAGTGGCGCGACCGTGATCCTGACCGAGTCCGCTCTTGCCGGAACGCTGCCGGACACTGATGCGCAACGGCTTGAGATCGACACCGATCCGCGCATCGCATCCGCCCCGGCGACGTTGCCTGAAAGCGGGGTGGGCGCCGACGATCTTGCCTATCTGATGTATACCTCCGGCTCGACCGGCCGGCCAAAGGGGGTCATGGTCACCCACCGAAACGTGTCGAATTTCTTGAAGGGGATGGACGCGCGCATCCCACATGATCCGCCCGGCGTCTGGCTGGCGATCACCAGCGTCGCGTTCGACATATCCGTGCTTGAGCTGTTCTGGACCCTTGCGCGCGGCGCCAGGGTGGTGATTGCCAGCGACGAAAGCCGCACGCCGGTTTCGGGCGGGGTCGGCGGCGCACGCGCACGCGGGATGGAGTTCAGCCTGTTCTACTGGGGCAACGATGATGGTGCCGGGCAGGAAAAGTATCGCCTGCTTCTGGACGGCGCGCGCTTTGCCGACGCCAACGGGTTCTGCGCAGTCTGGACGCCAGAGCGTCATTTCCACGCCTTCGGCGGGCCCTATCCGAACCCCC
>JADQCD010000219.1 GCA_016278285.1 Actibacterium sp. | reverse complement strand
GTTCGGCGCCATGCTGGACCCGATCGCCGACAAGGCGATGGTTCTGATCGCCCTGATGGTGGTCGTCGGCTTGACCGGAATGCCATTTGCGGTGACCGCCCCGGCCACGATCATCCTGTTCCGCGAGGTGTTCGTTTCCGGGCTGCGGGAATTTCTCGGCGACACGGCCGGGCTGCTGAAGGTGACAAGACTGGCCAAATGGAAGACCACCGTGCAGATGGTGGCGATTTCGGTGCTGCTCGCACAGGGAATCCCGGCGCATGAGTTCGGGGCCCGCAGCTTCGGCATGGACAACACCATGATCGGCGCGGTGCTGGGCGGGGCCGAGCCCGATGCCGTTGGCCTGCGTTTCTTCTGGCAGGCGGCGCTTTATTTCTATTGGGCGGGTGTGGCCCTTCTCTGGCTCGCGGCGGCTCTTACATTCGCCACGGGCTGGGACTATTTCCGCAAGGCGCGGCCCTTTCTGCAAGACGAGGACGGAAAATGATCGACGTTCTGTATTTCGCCTGGGTCCGAGAAAGGATCGGCCTGCCGAAAGAACGGGTTGAGACCGATGCCGCGACCGTGGCCGATCTGGTCGAAGAGCTGAAGGCGCGCGAGGAACGATACGCTGCCGCGTTCGCCGACCTTTCGTCCCTGCGCGTCGCGGTGGACCAGGATCTGACCGAGTTCGACGCGCCGCTGGATGGCGCGCGTGAGGTGGCGTTCTTTCCGCCGATGACCGGGGGCTGACATGGTCGTGCGCCTTCAGCAGGCCGCGTTCGATTTCGGCGCCGAGGCGAATACCTTCGCCGCCGGGCGCCGCGACGCCGGCGCGATCGTCACCTTTACCGGGATAACCCGCGACCTGAACCGCGGCGGGCTGGACCGGATGGAGATCGAGCATTACCCCGGCATGACAGAACGCGCCCTGCAAGCGATCGAATCCGAGGCACGCGCGCGCTGGGCCCTTGCCGATTGCCTGATCATCCACCGCTTCGGCACGATGGCGCCGGGCGATCCGATCATGATGGTCGCCACCGCCGCGCGACACCGCGCCGAAGCCTTTGCCGCGGCCGAGTTCCTGATGGACTATCTGAAATCCCGTGCGCCATTCTGGAAAAAGGAAGTGACCGCAACCGGAGAGTCCTGGGTGGAAAGTCAGGACACCGACGAGGCCGCGCTGAAACGCTGGTAGCGGACCCGCGGCCCGCGTCCGGCCGCGCCCCGCAGCTTCATCTTGCAGAAATACTCATACGACCTTCGCGACCATGCGCCCTCATCCCGTCATGTTCTGCCGCTCGACGAAGGCGCGCAATTCCTCGGCCTCGCCGCGCGCCTCGCGCAGACCGTCCATCGCCGCGCGCAATTCCGCCTCCGCCTGGCTCAACTTGTTGGTCAACTCTGCCTCGCGCTGCTGATGATAGGCGATCGCCTCGTCGCGGGCCTCTTCAGCCTCATGCAATTCCCTGGCCATCCGGTCCAGCTCTCCCATGTCCGAATGGGTCACCCGCGTAAGGCGGTTGACCAGCCAGGCGGCGAACCATCCCAGCATGAACGCGACGAACAGGATGATCGCCGTTGCGACGATGAGTTCAGTTCTGTTCATTGGCCTTGTCCGTCCCTGTTTGCGCCTTCTCCTCGGCGGTATCGGTGGCCGCGGGCGTAGCCTTGCCGTCATCGGTTTCGGCGACGGCTTCGTCGGTGGCGTCAGGCGCCCCGGTGGCGGTTTCGCCGTCACGCTTCGCGGCGCCGCCATCTTCGGCGTCCTCGTTTCCGATCAGCTTGAAATCGATGCGCCGGTTCGCTTCGCGCCCTTCTTCGGTGTCATTGTCGGCGATCGGCTCTGCCTCGCCATAGCCCTTCGCGATCAGGTTGCTGGTCAGGATGCGCCGCGCCATCAAGGCGGTCAGGACCGCGTCGGCGCGTTGCTGGCTCAGGGTCTGGTTCATCTCTTCGCGGCCCTGGCTGTCGGTATGGCCACCGATCTCCATCTGCACATCGGGGCATTCCTTCAAGACATCGGCGATCTTTTCCACTACATCCAGAGAATCCCCCTGAAGCGTCGTCGAGCCGGGTTCGAACGTGATCTTCTGCTCCGCCTGAATGGCCCGAATCCTTGCCAGGCATTCCTCGGGCGTCGGCTTGGCCGCCTCGGGATCCAGCTCTTCGCGGTAAGTGACATCGATTGCGAAATTCCCCGTGCCGCCCAGCTTCTCGGCAAACAGCTGCGTAATTTGTGCCCGGGCCTCGGGCTTTCCGGTGACACCGCTCAAATCGATCATGTCGGGGCGCACGATGACGCGCCCGTTATTCAGTTCCGACAGCCCCTCAAGCGCGGTCAGAACACGGATCGGCCAGCCCTCGGGCAGATCAGGCGCCAGGCGCATGGCAGGATAGACATTGTCAATGCCGAACCGCGCCCTTGCATAGCTTTCGGTCGCCTTCCGGGTGAGTTCATCGGTGATCCGACCGCGCAGTTGCACCTGGCCCTCGGGGCTTTTCGTGGCGACGAATTCCGGCGGGGCGCTTTCCTGCTCGGTTTTGGCTTCATCCTCGGGTTCAAGCCGCACGGCATGCAGCGAAAACACATCGGGCAGGTCCGTCTCAAGCTCGCCCGCCACTCGGTCGAACGATGCCTGGGGCACAGTTGCCGGGACCACCAGCGACACGTCAGCGTCCGAGAAGGTCAGCTTTCCGCTGCCCAGCTCTGCCAGTGCATTGATGCCGGTTTCCACCGCCGCGGCCCAGTCCGGTGTCGGCACTCCAAGGCCGATGGCACAGCTCGCCTTGCCCTCCAGCCCGGCGGAATGGGCGGCCTCCAGGATACGCTCTGCCGCTTCGGGCGTGTCGGCCGAACAAGCGTCGAATCGTGCCCCATCGGCTCCGGTCACGAAGCGCAGGACGAAGGGCGTTATCACCGGTCGCGGCGCCGAGATATCCAGCGCCACCCGCAGCCCTTCGGGCGCCTTTCGGGCCAGTTCGCTCTCAAGTTTGCTCTTGGCGTTCGCACTGTCCGAGATGGCGGTGATCGTCACCCGATCCGCGCGCACCGAGATCTTGGCCCGCGGCAGCAGGGTCAACGCCTCCAGCCCGTAGTTCAGGGCCTCGGCCCAGCCCTCAGGCGCCGGATAATCGGCTGTGTTCAGCATGTCCGCAACGTCATCCGTCTTTGCGGCCCGCGCCACCGCGCGGGAAATCGCGGCGCGGTCCTGCCCCGCCGGAACCAGGCCGATCAGGGATACGCCGGTTCCGTTTCGCAACAGTTCCAGAGCGAATTCCGGCGCATCGACGGTCTCGGACGGGGCGACCTGTATTTCGTCGATCACGCGCGAGGGGTCCACGACGTCCCCGGCCACGGTTAGCGCGCGAAACCGGGCTTTCTCATCCGGGGCGGTGCCGGTCAGGTGAATAAGCAGGCCGTCCGCCTCGACGCGGGGCCAGGACAGTTCCTGCTGGGCCAGGGCGCGACGGATTTCGGTGCTGGTGTGCCCTTCGATCAGCTGCGCGGCAAAGACCGCAGTGGCCAGGGCCAGCATCGCGGCCAGCGCGATCGTGGCGGCGGCAATCAGTTTCGGGGCAGGACGCATCGGTGCCGTATCGCTCCGTTCGTGAAGTTTGGCCTTGTCTAGACGCCTCGGTGACGGGCCGCAATCACAGCAGCACGGCTGCGGCGAAAAACAGCGCAGGGATCAGGCCGGCGTTCCGGTTCGACCGGAACAGCATCAGGCATGTATCGCCATCCCCGATGTCAAGGCGTGCCAATTGCCAGGCCATGTGCCAACCGAAGGCCCAGGCACCGGCAATACCCAGCAGCAACTCGAAAAGGGTCGCGTCTGGCAGCAGCGCCATGACGACACCCGCGCTCATCAGAATGATCGACATCATCATGAACAACCGCAGGATCGCGCTGGTGTTTTCGCCGAACAGCAGGGCGGTGGACTTGACGCCGATCAGGGCGTCATCGTCCTTGTCCTGATGGGCATAGATCGTGTCGTAGAAGATCGTCCAGGCGATCCCGGCCAGATACAGGAACACCGCCGGCAGGGCGAGATGCCCGGCATGCGCCGTCCAGGCCAGCAGCGCACCCCAGTTGAAGGCGAGGCCAAGGAATATCTGAGGCCAATAGGTGAACCGTTTGGCAAAGGGATAGATCGCCACCAGCAACAGCGACGCGATGCCCAGGATGATGGCGTTCAGGTTGAAGGTCAGCAGGATGGCGAAAGCCAGCAGCGCCTGCGCCGCCATCCAGATGGCCGCCTGCCGTGCGCTGACCTGACCCGACGGGATCGGGCGCGAACGGGTGCGCGCGACCTGGCCGTCGATGCCGCGGTCAGTGATGTCGTTCCAGGTGCAGCCCGCCCCGCGCATAAGCCAGGCGCCGACGCCACAGCCGACGATGATCCAAAGGTCGAACCACCGCCAACCGGTCGCCGCCGCCGCCAGCAGCACGCCCCACCAGCACGGCAGCAACAGCAGCCATGTGCCGATCGGCCGGTCCGCCCGGCTGAGCCGCAGATAGGGGCGCGCGGCGGACGGCGCCAGCCGGTCCACCCAGTTTCCCCTGACCGCGTCGTAAACCTGGCCTTCGCCCTCTGGCGTTCCGGTCTTGCTGGCCATATCGTCCGCCCCCATGAGCACAGGTTCGTCATCGAAAGTCCGTCTATTTGTAGAGCACCCTCCGGGTGAGGGGCAAACCATTCCCCTGTCGCGCGACCAGGCGCATTACCTTTTCGGCGTAATGCGGCTTGCCCAGGGGGCGCAGATCCTGGTGTTTGATGGAAAATCCGGCGAATGGCGGGCCGAGGTGACGGCGGCGGGAAAGAAAGGCGGCGCGCTGACCTGCCTGAAGCAGACCCGGCCGCAACAGATGCCGCCCGACCTCTGGCTGCTTTTCGCGCCGATCAAGAAGGCGCGCACC
>JADQCD010000002.1 GCA_016278285.1 Actibacterium sp. | reverse complement strand
CCATCGAGCGCGCGTCCCCGGAGTTCCGGGCCGTTGTCGACGACCAGGATATCCGGATATCCTGACGAGGCCCGGCGAGAATTACCTGCGGACAAAGGGAGCGGCAGCATGACCTGACCCGACCCCGTCCATGACCGATTGCAAGGGATGTGATGACCAAACGGCTGATCGACCACGGGTAAGCCACGTGCAAAAAAACGGGACACGACCCCGGAGCAAGTAATCTGGAACCCGAGGTGCGGATCTCATCAAGGCCTGGCTGGAAAAACCAGCCCACTGATCAGAGGCCGGATACATTTACGCAAGCCAAAGCGTCACCACGCGACTTGCAACCGCGGGGCGGACCATACATTTTTTGCCAGCAGCCCCTTCAGGCCGACGTTGTCCAGCATCGCGTCGGCCAGGAGACGCTTCAGCTCGGCGTTCTCGGCCTCAAGATCCTTCAGCCGACGCAGCTCGGAAACCTGCAGGCCGCCATACTTGCTCTTCCACCTGTAGAGCGTGGCGTCTGACATGCCGTGCTTGCGGCACAGCTCCGAGACCTTCGCCCCGGCGGCATACTCCTGCAAAATCCCCACGATCTGCTCTTCGGTGAAACGTGATTTGCGCATCGTCTGTTCTCCTCGTTGTTGCGAACGTTACAAGAACAAACTCTCCTTTTGATTGGCCCGGTTTTGTGGGGGCAGGTCACCGGATGCAGGCATTCGAAGGCTCAACCTCGATCCGCGATCAATCTTTCGCTGCAACAATCCCGAGACACGCCGTGTGACACGCTACGAAGAATAGTGGGCAGACTACCCTGCCTCGACGAGGGCCTTGTGAACGGCAATGATCGCGTTGTTCAGCCGATCCTCGGGCACGAGGAACTGCACGTCCACGCCGCGCGCGATCGCCTGCACCCCGAGGCTGTCGATGCCAGCCTCGGCCAGCGCCTGCAGGCCGCGCGCCGGCACGTTCAGCCCCAAAAGCCCATGGCCCACCGCGCTGACCAGCGCGACCTTGCGGATGTTGATCTCGGCGTTCGGATGGGCATCCTTGATCTCGCCCTCGACGAGGCGAAGCGCCCTGAGCTTGGGGTCCACGTAATGGGTTATGGTGTTGGCATTGGACGCTTTCGACACGATCCAGACATCGTTGCGCGTCAACGCCTTCAGGATCGAGGCATCATACCCCTTAACGCCCACCATGTCGGGCTCATAGACTTCCAGGGCGGCGACCGGAAGGCCGGTCACCATCTCGACCCTTGGAGGGATCTCGACATCCGACAGGATCAGCGTGCCGACATTGTCCGGATCAAAGGCATTGGCCACCCGCAGCGGGATTCCGGCCTGACGCAGGATCTTGGCGGCGTTCGGGTGCACGGCCTCCATGCCGAGATTGGACAACTGGTCGGCCACGTCATAGTTCGTGCGCCCGATGCGGACGACCTTGTCTTCACCAACGATTTTCGGATCGGCGCTGGAGAGGTGGAATTCCTTGTGGATCACCGCCTCTCGCGCGCCGGTGAGTGCGGCGATATGGGCAAAGGTGACCTCGGAATAGCCCCAGTCGTATTCACGCATCAGCCCTTCGCGGCACTGAGCATAGCCTGTGACGATGGGCAGTTCCCGATCGAAATCGATCCCCTCCAGCGCATCGGTCAGGCGCGTTTCGAGATCCGGATGGCTCTCGTCCCGCCAACCGGAAAGATCGACAAGCCGCGCGTCGACGCCCCGCCGGTTGAGCATGAGCGTGACCACCTTGGCGGAATGCGACTCCCCCAGCCCGGACAGCAACTCGCGGATCGTCAGCATCTGTTCGCCAAGACGGAAATGCCCGTAAGAGGTTAACCTCTGAAGGTCGATCAGGCAGGCAGGAACGAGCGCCCTCGATCCGGTCGCGCAGAAAGTCGTCGGCCTCTTGCCGATCCCCCGGATGGTCGAGCAACCGGCCATGCTCCTCGGCCATGCGCGCCGCCGCGCGGTCGAGCGCTTCGCTCCATTTCATGTCCGATTCCGCGGACGCGAAATGCCCGTAGACGCCCGGCTCGCCCGATTTCTTGTTCTCGAGCAGGAGGTCGGTGATCCCACCGAAGGCCGAAATCACGAAGACGCGCCCATACGGGCCGCCCTCGGCGTCCTTCATGAAAAGCGTGTCCATCAGTTCGTCGGCGCGGCTGATGGAAGTGCCGCCGATCTTTTCGACGGTATGTCCTGTGGTCATGGTCTCTCGATTTCTCGATCAGCGGGTTCGAAGAAGTCGTTCGCGCGGCGGCCCTCGATGCCAGTCACCCGCGGGGCGAAACAGCAGGCCGTCACCATCGGTTCATCGGCCGGCAGCATGCGGTCGCTTGTCCGTTCGGCGTCGGACTTCGCGCGATTGCCCTTCCCGAGTTCCCAGAAATCCGCTGGCGATCATGGGCCTACTCCGCCGTTTGATGGGTTTCGGAGGCAACGTCTCGCACGGCGGCCTCAAGAATGTCGAGTCCCGCATCGAGCACCTCATCTTGCGTGGTGAGCGGCCCGAGAAATTTCACCACCTCGTCGTCGGCGCCGGACGTCTCGATGATAAGACCGCGCTGGAAGGCCGTTGCGCAAATCCGCCCCGCCACCTCGCCCGCGCCCACGTTGATGCCCTGCATCATTCCGCGCCCGCGCAGCTCTGCCCCCGGCATTCCGCGCCCGCGCAGCTCTGCCCCCGGCACCAGTTCCACAATCCGCGACAGGCGATCGTGCAGATGCGCACCCTTGCGGCAAACCTGCGACTCTCGCCGCTCGAAGATGTCAATTTGCATCGGTTGTCCCTTTATCCGATGAGGCGGATGGGGGCGAGGCATCGTCGGCGGCTTGGCGGTCGACCTCGCTGATGGTGACCATGTATTCGGTCGCATGCTTGCCGCCGAAATGCGCATCTTCCTCGTAGTGCGGTTCGTGTTCCAGTTCCGCGTCCATGCTGTCGGCGAAGCTGTTGAACAGCGCCCAGCTTGTCTCGTTATCCGAGGTGATCGTTGTCTTGAGTTGTTTCACGTCGACGCAAACGGGGCGTTCCAACAGTTCCATGAGCATCTTCTTCGCCACGCCGCGACCGCGCGCGGCTTCGCCGACGGCGACCTGCCAAACGAACAACGTGTCCGGCGCGTCGGGCGGGATGAACGCCGAGATCCAGCCGACGATCTCTCCGTCGAGTTCCGCAATCACGCAGGTATCCGCGAAGTGGTCGCACTGCACGATGTTGCAGTACATGGAATTCTCGTCGAGCGGGCCGCTCTTTTGAATCAGATCCCACACATCCGCCCCGTCCTCGGACGTGGGCGCACGGAAGGTCAGCGAGGTGCGAGAGTGATCGTCGGGCTTGGTGTATCTCGATTCGTAAGTGCCGCATCAGTATGGCGATCCCGGCGGGGTTGGGGTAGCAAAAACGACACCTGGGGCGGTTTGGGAATCGCGGGCAAGGCACCTGCGCTTCCGGCATCACGCAGATCCGACGCCGGCGGGGCCGCGTGCGCCCGGCGCACCGTCAACCCGATTGAGACCGCGTTCGCCATGTTCGGAACAGGTTCGTCCGGACAAAGGACGCGCTCTCGCGGAACACGGCAAGGCAGATGCTCTTCAAGCTCGTTCCGGCCGCCGTGATGGCACGGCGTCGCCTGATCAGGCCGCGTCACCCGGAATCGGGCATGGGTCCGGCCCGCGCAGTTCGCCGCCGAGGCTCCACCCGCGCGCGGCTCGCCGTTCGATCCTGTTTTTACCAATTGATAAAAAATAAACCTGTGGCATAGTGGATCAAAAGCCATGGCCAACCAGTGGAGGACAACGTGACGCGAAACATGATGACCCCGGGCATCACGGCCGGCCGGCTCGAGCCGGATGCCTATGCCGAAAATTTCGACGATCTGCACCCTTCGCTCGGCGATCACGAGGCATTGGTCGCGGCCGACCGGTGTTATTTCTGCCACGACGCGCCTTGTATCAAGGCCTGCCCGACCGCAATAGATATCCCGCTTTTCATCCGCCAGATCGCCACCGGCACGCCCGAGGCCGCGGCCGAAACGATCCTGACCCAGAATATCCTCGGCGGAATGTGCGCCCGTGTCTGCCCGACAGAGACGCTCTGCGAAGAGGCCTGCGTGCGCGAGGCGGCCGAGGGCAAGCCGGTTATGATCGGCCGTCTTCAGCGCCATGCCACCGACAGGCTGATGGTGAAAAACAGCCATCCCTTCACCCGCGCCGCGCCGACCGGCAAGCGCGTCGCCGTTGTGGGGGCGGGGCCCGCGGGGCTGGCCTGCGCGCATCGTCTTGCCATGCACGGCCATGACGTCACGCTCTACGATGGCCGCGACAAGCCCGGCGGACTTAACGAATACGGCATCGCCGCCTACAAGACCGTCGACAACTTCGCCCAGGAAGAGATCGAGTGGCTGTTGCGGATTGGCGGCATTGCCGTCGAGACCGGCCGGCGTCTCGGCCGCGATCTGGCGTTGGAGGATCTGCGGGCCAAATCCGACGCGGTCTTTCTCGGCATCGGGCTGGGCGCGGTGAACGGGCTCGGGCTTGCGGACGAGGACAAGGACGGCATCGAGAACGCCGTCGATTTCATTGCCGAACTGCGCCAGGCCTCGGATCTGTCGAAACTGCCCGTGGGCCGCGACGTCGTGGTGATCGGCGGCGGCATGACGGCGATCGACGCGGGGGTACAGGCGCGGCTTCTGGGCGCGCTCAACGTCACCTTGGTCTATCGCCGTGGGCGCGACCGTATGAACGCCAGTCGTTTCGAGCAGGATCTTGCCGCCTCCAGGGGCGTGCGGATCATCACCAATGCGCAGCCCGTGGCGATCCACGGAAACGGCACGGTGCGCGAGGTCGAATTCGAATATGCCGACGACGACCTGACCCCCACCGGCCAGACCTTCCGCCTGCCCGCCGACCAGGTCTTCAAGGCCATCG
>JADQCD010000112.1 GCA_016278285.1 Actibacterium sp. | reverse complement strand
CCGCGACCGCATCCACGTCGATACCGAAGCCGACCTGAATATCCTTTGCCATGTGTAGTCTCCTTGTTGGGTCAGTGATGGATCAGCGTGACCGAATTGGGATCAACCCCGAGGGTCACAGGTGAACCGGGCGAATAGCTTTGTGTTTCAAACGCGCCAGCATGGGTTTCCGCGTCAATCTCGCGTCCGTCGCTGAGCTTGACCCGAAGATATCCGATGGAGCCGACAATCTGCTTGGCGGTCATGGTTCCCTCCAGCCTGATCTCGCCCGGCGTATTGCGCAGACCGAGGTTGAAGGCTTCGGCGGGGATCACCGCCAGGTTGGCACCGGCGGGGCCGACCCCCGAAATGGGGCCGTATGGCGTTTCGATCTGCTGCAATCCCTGGTCGCCGCCCGGCACGGGCCTGCCCTCGATGATCGTGTTGGAGCCGATGAACTCGGCCACGAAAGGCGTGGCCGGCCGGGTGTAAAGCTCCTTCGGCGCCGAGATCTGCTCGACCACGCCGTTCGACATGACGACGACGCGGTCCGACAGTCCCAGTGCTTCCGATTGGGCGTGGGTCACGAATATGAAGGTGATCCCCAGATCGCGCTGAAGCAGTTTCAGCTCGTTCTGGATGATGCGCCGCAGGTTGGCGTCCAGCGCCCCCAGGGGTTCGTCCAGCAGCAGGATCTCGGGTTCGACCACAAGGCCCCGGGCCAGCGCGATCCGCTGGCGCTGCCCGCCCGAAAGCTTGTCGGCCTTGCGATCGGCGAATTCGGTCAGGTCGAACATGTCGAGGATGCGATCGACCTTGCGATCCTTCTCGGCCTTCGGCATGCCCTTGATGTCCAGCCCGAAGGCGATGTTCTGGCGCACCGTCATGTGCGGGAACAGCGCGTAGTTCTGGAAGATCATGGAAGTCGGCCGCTTTTCCGGCGGCGTGTGCGAGATGTTCTTGCCCATGATGAAGATTTCACCATTCGTGATCTCTTCGAAGCCGGCGATCATCCGCAACGTGGTGGACTTGCCGCAGCCAGATGGCCCAAGGAAGGCCACGAATTCACCCTTCTCGACCTTCAGGTCGAAATCCGACACGGCGACCGTGCCGTCAGGATAGGTCTTGCCGACCGATTTGAGTTCGAGATCGTAGAGCATTTCCACCTTGCCTCGGGAATTGGTGCGTGTTGCGCCGGGCGCACAGCAGCCATGCTGCACGCCCGGGCCTTGAATCAGGCGTTCAGGAACTCGTCCCAGCGCCGGATCAGGTGGTCGTACTCATCGGGCCACTGATGCCAGTAGGCGACGTTCGCGGCCCGCTCCTCCAGCGACCCGCCATCGCGCAGGTCACCGGGGTTGATGCCGCGCTCGGCCGGGCCTTCCCACGGCTGCCCCTCATACCAGAAGGCGTATTTCTTCGGATCCATCACCTTCTTGATGTTGGTCGACGGCGAATAGTAGCCTTGCTCGGTCACGGTGATGCCCGGCTCGCCGGACAGCCAGAAGTTGGCATAGGCGATCACGGCTTCGCGGTTCGGCGTGCCCTTGAGCATCGACGGGCCGATGGCCCATGCGCGATAACCCTCTTTCGGCCGCGCATATTTCGCTGGCTTGCCCTGCGCCTTGACGGCCATGACGGCCGGCTGCCATGCGTCGCACACCACCATTTCACCCGATGCCATCAGGTTCACCAGTTCCCCGAAGTCCCCCCAGAGGGCGCGGAACTGACCCTCATTCTTTTTGGATATCAGGAACTTCGTGGCTTCGTCGATCTCCTCTACACTGGGGTTGCCCGGATTCGGAACTTCCAGCATGCCCCAGGTGTTCATGGCAAGGATGGCCTGGCCGAACGCGATCAGCGGGTCCACGTTCAGACCCGACCTGCCGCGCCACTTCTCGTCGAAAATGGCGGTCCAGGTGTTGGCCTCCTCGTCGGACAGAACCTCCGGGTTATAACCGATGGAGTCATAGTTGTAGACGGCGGGAACCATGTAAAGTTCGGTCTGCGCGTCATCCGCCCAGATCTGGCCGACGATCTGCGAGCGCGTCTCCCACTTCGGGCTGGGCTTGGTGAAGGTATCGCGGATATTGGCCCAGTTCGGAACGGCCGACACCGGAATGGTTTCGACATTGTCGGTGGCGATCAGGGCCGGCAGACGCTCGGCGATGATCTCCCATGTGTCGAAATCCGAAGAGCCCGACAGGATCTTGGTCTGCGCGTCCGGGAAGGTCGCCGGCGTGCCCGAGACCGAGCCTACGCCGCTGGCTTCCTTGAACTGCTCGAGGATGCGGTCCTGCACCGTTGTCGAAAGGCCGGTCGTGCGGAGCTGCTGGTTGGACAGGTCCTGTGCACGCGCCCAGCTGGTCCACGGGTGCATACCCGTTCCCAGCGCGGCAGCGCCAAGCGCGGCGGTGCCTTTCATGAAATTACGACGATTGGTAGATGTCATGGTCAATATTCCCTGTTTCATTGGTTGGGGTTCAGTAACGGCCCGGCAAAAGGCCGCCATCGACCGCCACCACCTGCCCGGTCAGGTAGGAGGCGTCGGCAGATGCCAGAAAACCGATGACGCTGGCGATTTCTTCAGGCTCGCCCAGACGCCCCATCGGAATATACGGAGACGCGATTTCCGCCGCCTTCGGTCCGAGACTGTTTTTCTCGCTGAGAAGTTGCGCGGTTCGGGTATAGCCCGGCGCCACGCCGTTCACCCGGATGCCGCGCCTGGCGATCTCCACCGCCAGGCCGCGCACCAGCCCCACGACCCCGGCCTTGGCCGAGGAATAGTGGACATGCTCGTCCCAGCCATAGGCGACCCCCATGATCGAGCTGAGACAGATTATGGCGCCCCCCTCCTTCATCACCGGCAAGGCGGGGCGGATCACCCTCAGCATGCCCTTGAGGTCGATGTCGAAGGTCATGTCCCACTTCTCGTCAGTCATCTCGGATATGGGAACACGGTGGGCGATTCCGGCATTCGCGACGATCACGTCGATCCGGCCATGCCGAGCGGCGACATCCGCCACCAGCGCATCGGCGGCGGGCGTGTCGCGCACGTCCAGCGGCATGAACTCGGCGCTGCCGCCGGCGTTGACGATATCCTCGGCGGTCGCCGCGCCCTCGTCGGTCAGCACATCTGTAACGACCACGTGATCGCCCTGCGCACCAAATCTCGTCGCCGTCGCCCGGCCGATGCCGATCCCGGCACCGGTCACGATTACAACTCTTTTGTCCATCTCGTCCCTCACAGCATCACATCCCCGGAATTCGGCCCGAGAGTCTGGCCCACGAACAGCGCGGCATCCTCCGAACAAAGAAAGGAGACCACGCCACCGATCTCGGCGGGTTCGCCGAACCGTCCCAGCGGCAGCTCGGCCCGCTTAGCGCTTTTCCAGTCTTCCGAAAGCGCTTCGACCAATGGCGTATTGACCGGACCGGGCGCCACGGCATTGACCCGAACGCCCTGCGTCGACACTTCGCGCGCCAGGGATTTCGTCATGCCGATGATCGCGGCCTTGGCGCCCGAGTAATGGGCCAGCTCGACGCCGCCGATCTGGCCGAGCTGAGACGCCACATTGACGATGATCCCCTTCCCCGCCTCAAGCATCGCGGGCAGGGTGGCACGGGTCACCAGATAGGTTCCGCGCACATGCACGGCGAACATGCGGTCGAACTCGGCCGGCAGGATATCGACGAACGGCGCCTGATGTCCGAACCCCGCATTGTTGACGACGATGCCCGGTGCGCCCATCTCTTCGCGCAGCTTGTCCATCATGGCGCCGACCGCGGCCTCGTCGCTGACATCGGCGGCATAGGCCCGCGCCTGGCCGCCCGCGGCGCGGATTCCCGCGGCCACCTTTTCGGCAGCTTCGAGGTGCAGGTCGTTGACGGCGACTTCGTGGCCATCACGACCCAGCCGTTCGGCAATCGCCGCGCCGATACCGGAACCGGCGCCTGTCACCAGGGCAATCATGTTTCCTCCTGGCCGGCGAAGCGGCTCTTCGAGCGCGCGGTGAAACGCTTCATCAGGAGCCCGTAAATCACCAGCAGCGTGAAGCTGAACAGCGTGGTCAGCACGCCGAAGGCGAAGACGTTGGGGTAGATCGCGACCGAGAATGTCCCGTAGATCGACAGGGGCAGCGTCAGGTCCGCCCCCGCGGTGAACAGGGTGCGCGAGAACTCGTCATAGCTGAGCGTGAAACTGAACAGCATGGCCGACAGAACCCCGGGAAAGATCAGCGGGAAGGTCACGCGCCGGAACGTCTGCGCCGGGCTGACACCGAGCGAGAGAGAGGCTTCCTCTACCGAGCGGTCGAAGCGGTTGAAGATGGCAAGCATCACCAGGAAGGCGAAGGGAAACGTATAGACCACATGCAGCACGAAAGAGGTGCTCCACCAGGCCCTGCCGATGTCCAGGAAGTTCGACAGAAGGGCCACGCCCAGCCCGACCAGGACGCCCGGAACCATCATGCCCAGGATGATGAGGTAGAAGATCGGCCCGGCCCCCTTGAAACGGGTGCGGAAGGCTTCGGCGCTCATCGTGCCCAGGGTGACCGACACGACCGTGGTCATGAAGGCCAGCACCAGTGACCGCACCAGGCTTTCGCCCACCGGAAGCTGCGACACGCGCGAGGTTTCGACCCAACCGAGAAGATGCTTGTACCAGTAGATCGACCATTCCTGTATCGGGAACTGGGGGCCACCGCCCTCGCCCTGGAAGCTGAGAATGGCGAGGATGATCATCGGCCCGTAAAGGAACAGCAGGAACAGCGCGGTATATAGCGCCAGCACGGGGCGGAGCAGACGGACTTCCACGATTACATCTCCTTCCGGAGGTCAACGACGCGCAAGGCAAGCGCAATGACCGCTGTGATGATGATTGTCAGCACCACGCCAGCGACGGCGGCGAAGGCCCATTTGAGCGATCCGACCTGGCTGACGATGATGTTGCCC
>JADQCD010000215.1 GCA_016278285.1 Actibacterium sp. | reverse complement strand
CCGAAGCTCAGCTCGTCGGTCGCCACGCCCAGCATCGCGGCCAGCCGCGCGCGCGCCTCGTCCATCTCTTCGCCCGCCAATTGCGATGCTTCGTAAGGCGCATGGGGCTGCACCTTACGCTGATGATAAAAGCGCGTCAGTCGATCGATCACAGGCTTGCAGGTAAATGACCCGCCCGCGTTCTCGAAAAACGCCTGCCCCTTCAGCACGGGTTCGGAAAATGCTGGAAACAACGAGCGGGCGAAATCGACATCGAGCGTGGGCATGGCACCTCCGGTTGCGCGAAAGCCCCGGCGCTTACCGGCCGGGGCTTCCACTTAGCGTTGCATTCACGCCGGGTTCAAGAGGCGCGGCCTACCGCGGCTCGGCCTGCAGACCCTTGAAGATCGCCCAGCACATCGCCAGCAGAACCAGCGTGAATGGCAACCCGGTGGAAATCACCATCGCCTGTAACGCGCCCAGGCCGCCGCCGATCAGCAGGGCGACGGCAACCAGACCCTCGAAGGTGCACCAGAAGACACGCTGGGGCACCGGCGCATCGACCTTGCCGCCGGCAGTGATCGTGTCGATCACCAGCGACCCGGAGTCCGACGAGGTAACGAAGAACACGATCACGAGGACGATGCCGATCGTCGATGTGATCGCCGCCAGCGGCAGGCTTTCCAGCATCGCGAACAGCGACAGCGGCGGGTTGTAGCTGTCAATGACCTGCGCCTTGACTGCGCTGCCGGCCGGATCGGACAGCACCTGGTCGATCGCGGCGCCGCCGAACACCGCCATCCAGAGCAGGCAGACCAGCGACGGGATGATCAGCACGCAGGTGATGAATTCACGCACCGTGCGGCCGCGGCTGACCCGCGCGATGAACATGCCCACGAAGGGTGACCAGCTGATCCACCAGGCCCAGTAGAAGGCCGTCCAGCCCTGCATATAGCCTGTATCCTCGCGCCCGAACGGGTTGGACAACGGCACGACCTCTTTGAGGTAGGCGCCCAGACCGGCAACGAAATCGCCCAGGATCGTCACCGCACCCGCGGCGAACAGCACGAAGAGCAACAGCAGCAGCGCAATCACCATGTTGATCTCTGACAGCACCTTGACGCCGCCATCCAGGCCGCGCAGCACCGATATGAGCGCGACGCCGGTGATCGCGGCGATCAGGATCACCTGCACCGTCACGTTGTTGGGGACGCCATAGATGTATTCCAGACCGGCATTCGCCTGCTGCGCGCCGAACCCAAGCGACGTGGCAAGCCCGAAAAGCGTGGCGAACACGGCCAGCGTGTCGATGATGTGTCCGGTCCAGCCCCAGACCCGTTCGCCGAAGATCGGATAGAACGCGCTGCGGATCGTCAGCGGCAGGCCCTTGTTATAACTGAACAGCGCCAGCGCCAGCGCGACCACGGCATAGATCGCCCAGGGGTGCAGCGCCCAGTGATAGGATGTGGCGGCCAGGCCCATGCGGCGCGCCGCCTCGACATTCGCCTCGATGATGGTTCCGTCCTCGGCGATTGGCGAGGGCACGCCCAGCGGCTCGGATACCGCCATGTGATAGACAGGCTCCAGCACGCCGAAGAACATCAGGCCGATGCCCATCCCAGCCGCGAACAGCATCGCGAACCATCCGGTGTAACTGTAGTCCGGCGATGCGTCCTTGCCGCCCAGCCGGACCGCGCCATAGGGGCTGACGATCAGGACAAGACAGAACAGAACGAAAATGTTCGCCGACAGCAGGAAGAACCAGTCGAAGGTGCTGGTCAGCGCCGGACGGAGCCATCCAAAGAAATTCGCGGCCTGTGCGGGAACGACGAGCGCGTAGGCAACGAATGCGATAATCACCAGCCCCGAAATCACGAAGACCGGGTTGTGGATGTCCAGGCCGAACGGCCCGATCTTCGTGGTGATGTTGTCCTGTCCGATCTGGTAATCGGTTTCGATGATATCCGACGGGCCTTCCGGCTGCGGGATACCCTGAATGTCTGTGTCATCGGCCATGCCAGCCTCCCTGTTCGCTTCCGTTCAAAGACTTTTCCGTGCAGGGCTCAGGTGCCGCGCACCACGAGCACCGAGCATTTCGCGTGCTCCGCGATCTTGCCGCCGTTCGACGGCCAGATGTAATCCAGCACGTTGGGCATGTGGCTGGCCATGACCACCAGATCGGCGCCGGTATCCCGCGTCGCCCTGAGCAGCGCGTCGTCCACGTCGGTCGTCGGATCGTGGCCGATGACCATTTGGGCCGAGGCCTTGATCCCCAGAGCCCCGGCCTGTTCTTCGGCGAAGGCATCAAGTTTCTTGGCATATTCCTCGGGGGTGTGGGCCAGGGAACTGGGGGTCGGCGTCGTGACTCCGACGAAAACCACCTCGGCGCCGTAGAGCTTGGCAAGGTCAGCCGAGCATTTCAGCGACCGTTGCAGATCTTTCAGATGCGCCAGATCGACCGGCGTCATGATCTTCTTGAACACTGGGGTGTCCCTCCCTTCGTCTTCGCGCAGTCCGAGCGGCCGCAGCAGTTATCGTCCCGAACCGGGCATTACGGTTTTTCAAGGGGAGCAGAAATGTTTCGCGCATTTCCCCTTGCGAAAGCCTAGGTCGAACGCGACCGTTCACACAACCTTTACCGGCACTCGATGTATCTTAAGCGACATTCCCTGTCGCATACGGGCCGGGTTCAGGCGTTGACGTCCACCACGACGCGGCCCCTGACCTTGCCCTTCAGGATATCGGCACCCAGCCCCGGCAGGTCCGCCAGAGTGGCCGGCTGGACCATCGCCTCCAGCTTGTCCATCGGCAGATCCTTCGCGATCCGCTTCCAGGCGCGCAGCCGGTTGTCATATGGCTGCATCACGCTGTCGATGCCCAGCAGGTTCACGCCGCGCAGGATGAAGGGCGTGATCAGCGCGCCCTCGATCGCCGCGCCGCCGGCCAGACCGATGGCCGCGACCGACCGGCCGTATTTCATCTGTTTCAGGACCCGCCCCAGCATGACGCCCGCCACCGCATCGACGCATCCGGCCCAGCGCTCGGCCTCCAGCGGCTTGCGGGTGACTTCGGTCAGTTCCTCGCGCGGGATGATCTCGGACGCGCCGAGTTCCTTGAGATACTCCGCCGTCTCTGGTCGGCCGGTGACGGCGGCGACCTCGTGGCCCAGATGCGCCAGCAGCGCCGTGGCGACCGACCCGACGCCGCCCGCCGCGCCGGTGACCAGCACCGGCCCGTCACCCGGTTTCAGCCCGTGATCCTCCAGCGCCATCACCGCCAGCATCGCGGTCAGGCCTGCCGTGCCCACCGCCATCGCCCGGCGCGAGTCCAGCCCGGCGGGCAGCGGCACCAACCAGTCGGCCTTGACCCGCGCCTTCTGCGCGTAGCCGCCCCAATGCACCTCGCCCACGCGCCAGCCCGTCAGCACCACCTTGTCGCCGGGCTTGTAGCGTGCATCGTCGCTGCTTTCGACCGTGCCGGCGAAATCGATGCCGGGCACATGCGGATAGCTGCGCACCAGCCCGCCGCCCGGCCCGACGCACAGCCCGTCCTTGTAGTTCACGGTGGAATACTCGACCGCCACGGTCACGTCACCCTCGGGCAGTCGGCCATCGTCCAGCTGCTGCACGGATGCGCTCGTCTTGCCTTCCTCGTCCTTCTCGACGACCAATGCCTTGAACATCTCGCCCTCCCTTCGCTCTCGGACGCCCCCACAAGTGGCACAGTCCGGTGCGCGCGGCAAACACCCTCGACGGCCCGGCCATTTCGCCTTGTGGGAATGACGGAGCTATTTTAGCGTCGAGCACAGGCAAAAACGATCCCAACAGGAGGGAAGACAACATGTCGATGATTAAAACGCTTCTGCTCGGCGCCACGGCAAGCTGGGCGGCGGGGGCGGCAATGGCTGCCGATGACGAGCTTCTGGTTTTCGATTACTCGGGGTTCGAGGATCCCGCCTATCACGCCGCCTATGTCGAAAAGCACGGTGACAGCCCGCGGTTCGCCTTTTTCGGCGACGAGGAAGAGGCGCTGCAAAAGTTGCGCTCGGGCTTTGAGGCCGATGTAAGCCATGTCTGTGCCGGCTCGGTCAGCAAATGGGTCGAAAGCGGCATTCTGGAGCCGTGGGACACCTCGAAGATCACCGCCTACGAGGATCTCAACTCGGACCTGACCGGCAAGGACGTGACGGGGGGGAACGAGGACGTGTATTTCATACCGACCGATTACGGGTCCACCGCGATCGCCTATAACGACGCAGAGGTTCCGGCCGAGGACGTCGCCTCGCTCGACGTGTTCACCAACCCGGAATATGCCGGCCGCATGACCCTGCCCGACAACGTGGATGACGCCTATGCGCTGGCCTACCTGGCCACCGGCGTCACCAACTGGCAGGACGTCACGGACGCCGAGTTCGAGGCTGCCTCGGACTGGTTGCGCAAGGTGCATCCGAACCTGCGCACCTACTGGGTGGACCCGGCCGAATTGTCGCAGCTGCTGGCCACCGGCGAGGTTCTGGTCAGCTGGGCCTGGAACGAGACCCTGCCGACGATGGTCGAGGAAGGCTTCCCCATTGGTTTCCAGCGCGAGGCCGAGGAAGGATCGTCGTTGTGGCTGTGTGGCTATGTGAACCTCAAGAACGGTCCGGGCGTCGAGGCCAAGGCGTATGACTTCCTGAACGCGATGCTCGACCCGTCCTCGACCCAGGCGCTGCTGGACGCGGGCTTTGGCCAGGCCAACGCCGCGGCAATGGCGCAGATCGGCGAAGAGGCCCTGACCGCGGTCGGGCTGGGCCCGATCGACGCGCCGGTTCTTGCGCAACTGCCGATCAGCGGGCAGCAACGCGAACGTCAGAGCGCCGAGTTCGAAAAGATCAAGGCCGGGTTCTGATCCGCGTCCGCGCCGCGCGCCACCCTGGCGCGCGGCACCGCGCGGCGGGTATTGAAGCCCGCGGCCCGACAGCCTACATTGGAAATGTCTCGCAAGAGACTATGGCGATAAACGCGCCCGTAATAAGCGGATCGGACCCGGGGGCGGTACC
>JADQCD010000039.1 GCA_016278285.1 Actibacterium sp. | reverse complement strand
AAATCCTCCGTTACGAAAACCTCAAATCCGTCCCATGGGCGCTGACGTCAGACAGCAGTTCCTTACCTACGAAGAACTATTTAACAGGTCCGACGATGCACCGCCGCACCCGCGCTTCGGCGAGTTCTACCGCCCGCCCGACATTCGGGAAGCCTACCTTGATGCGCTGGAAGTGCTGCGCAGACACCTTAGCCGGTGCTTGGGTCAAGTTGCTGCGATTGGCGGCATGGACCTTCCGCAAGATGGATTGGTGAAGAACTACCAAGGCGGCTGGCAGATTGAAGCCTACGAAGCTTTGCCGATAGAACACGACAAGCAGCTATAAAAGAAAAATGCCCCGGCTGCGTCGGTGCACGCGAACCGGGGCTGGTTGGCACACGCTGCTAGGAAGTGTGTCAGGGGTGTACGCAGAGGGCGGCGACGGTTGACCGCTGATCGGCGGGAAGTGCCCACAGGGGCACCGCCAAGACGGCCACGGCGGCAAGGTCAAGGTCGCCTGGCCCTTCCCCGGTCAGCACGTCCGGCAGGTTCTACCCCAAGCCTATGTCCGAACAACAGCTGCGCCACGGGGTCAGCGCGCGACGGCAGGCCGTCCACGGGCCGTTCAATGCGGTCGTCGGCGAAGGGGCGACCAGCTGGCCTGTGGGCACCAAAAACACCAAAGCCGGCACGTTTGTGCCACGGTCGGCGCCCGCTTCAGCCGTAAAGGTCTTTCGCGCGGGCCTCGAACGCCTTGACGACACGCTGCATCGCCTCGGAGAACACGACCCCGATCACGCGCTGCAACATCCGGTTCTTGAACTCGAAATCCACGAAGAAATCGACCTCGCAACCGCCGCCGTCAAGGTCGCGAAACGCCCAGGTGGAATGCATGTGCCGGAACGGTCCGTCCAGGTATTCGGTGTCGATCTTCATGTCTTCGGGCCAAAGCGTGACGCGGCTGCCGAAGCGTTCGCGAAACACCTTGAAGGAAATTACCAGATCTGCCTCCATCACCTCGGCGCCGTCGGGCCGGACCGTGCGCGAACGTATGCGCGCACCGGCCGTCCAGGGCAGGAATTCCGGATAGGCGGCCACGTCGGCCACCAGGTCGTACATCTGCGCGGCCGTGTAGGGCAGTTTTCGGGTTTCGGAATGCGTCGGCATGGGCCATCAATGCTGTTATCACTTGACCCCGTGTTTCGACCAACAGATCAGCAAGTTCAAGGGATGCCCATGAACAAGACGTCATATGTCATCGACGAGATGATCTCGGCCAAGACCATCGCCGCGCGGATCGAGGTGCTGGCCACCGGGATCAAGGCGCGTTTTGCCGATACCGACAAGCTGGTCGTGATCGGGCTTCTGCGCGGCTCATTCGTATTCATCGCCGATCTCGTGCGCGAATTGGACCTGCCGGTCGAGGTGGATTTCCTGGAGGTGTCGTCTTATGGCGACGGGATGCAGAGTACGCGCGAGGTGCGCATCCTCAAGGATCTTCGCGGCGAGATCGCGGGTCGTGACGTTCTGGTGGTCGAGGATATCGTCGATACCGGCCACACCCTGGCCAATGTGGTCAAATACCTGCGCGCCCGCGGCCCGCGACGCCTTGAGACAATCGCGCTGCTGGACAAGCCGTCGCGCCGCGAGGTCGAGATCAAGGCCAGTTGGACCGGGTTCGAGATCCCCGACGAATTCGTCGTGGGCTATGGCATCGACTATGCCCAGCGAAACCGGAACCTGCCCTATATCGGGTCGGTGCGGTTCACCGGATGAACTTCTTCTGGCTTTTGCGGGCGTCCCGCTGGGCGCGCAACCCGCCGGGCGAAAAGCGGGTCAGACTGGTTCTGGCGGTGATCGCGCTGTGCCTGGTCCTGGTGGCCGTCGAGCGCTGGCTGGGTTGGCCCGATTGGCTGACCACGCAGACGCCCCCTCGTGGACGCATCCTGCGTTAGAGCTGTCCGCGCAACGCCGCGGCCTGGCCCGAAAGAGCCTCGGACAACACCTCGCGCACGGCCGCAATCCGCGGCACGTCGGCCAGGTCGGCATGGCTGGCAACCCAGAGATCGACCTCGATCGGGGGCATCGCGCCCTCCAGCCGGGTCAGCCGCGCGTCCGCGTCGCCCAGCACACAGGGAAGCACCGCCCGCCCTGCCCCGCTGGCGGCAAATTCTCGCAGCACGAGAAAGCTGTCGGCCACGGCGAAGGCGGCGCCACCGGCCTGTTCGGACAGCCATCGCCCGGCCTTGCTGCGCGCCGGGGCCCCGGTCAGCCCCAGCCAGCCATCCGGCGCGCCCGGCACGGCATAGGCTGCGAATCCCAGCCGGGCCACGGCGGCGCCGACCAGCCCTTCGGGCAGCCGCTCCGAGGGGCGCACGGCGATATCGGCGTGAAGCCGCGACAGGTCGAGATGGTCGTTCGAACAAAGCAGCGAAAGGCGCAGCTCGCGCGCCTTGAACTGAACCGGCATCAGAAGCGGGGGCAAAACCACATGACAGAACGTGTCGGTCGAGGTGATGCGCACATCCCCGAAAATAGGCGCTTCGGCCCCCTTGGTCAGGCGTTCGACCGTGAATACCGCGTTTTCGACCTCTCGCGCGGCCTCGATCACATGAATACGGTCGGGCCGCACATTGTAACCCTGCCCGGTGCGGTCGAAGATCAGCGTGCCCCGGCGGTCCTCGAAAGCGGCAACCCGGCGCAGAACGGTGGCGTGGTTGACCCCCAGCCGCCGTGCCGCTGCACTGACCGTTCCGGTTTCCGCCACGGCCAGCACGAACCGCAGATCGTCCCAGTTATCCCTGTGCATAAACTAACAGCCCGTTTGCAATATTGGCGAATGGTCAACATTATTCTCACAGATACACTTTTTGAACAGTCTTTGAATAAGGAGGACTCCATGTCGATTTCCAGCAAGATGATGGCCGGCGCTCTTGGCCTGACCATGTTCGCCGGGGCGGCCATCGGCGCATCCCACAGCGCGCCGAATGATGAACAGATCAAGGCCGCGATCAAGGGGCGCCAGGCGATCATGCAGCTTTATGCCTACAATATCGGGACTCTTGCCGCGATGGCCAAGGGCGAGCGGGACTATGACGCCGAAGCCGCCCAGGCCGCCGCCGACAACATGGCCGCGGTGAACGGCCTGAAGATGGGCGGCGTCTGGCTGCCGGGATCCAGCATCGAGTCCGGCATGGAGACCAGAGCCCTGCCCGCGATATGGGAAAGCGGGTCGGATATCGGTGAAAAGGCTGCGGCCTTGTCCGAAGCGATCAGCGGCCTTCAGGCGGCCGCCGGCACCGACCTGGCGTCGCTGCGCGGCGCGATCGGCCCGGTCGGAAAGGCCTGCGGATCCTGCCACGAGGATTTCCGCCAGTCCGACGACTGAGACTGCCCCGGGGCGGGTACGGCGGGCCCGCCCCCCCCCGTTCCGATTAGCAGAAGGACATCGTCACGATGCGCCGAATCCTTTCCGTGCTTCTGCTGCTGGGCATGATCGGGCTTGGCGGGGCCTGGGCCGTGACGCGGCCGACCCCCCTGCCCGCCGACTCCCTGGCCGGGTTGACCGGTGATCCCGCGCGCGGCGAACAGGTGTTCTGGGCAGGCGGCTGCGCCTCGTGCCATGCCGCGCCCGAGGCCGAAGGCGAAGACCGGTTGAAGCTGGGCGGCGGCCTGCGCCTGCCCAGCCCGTTCGGCACATTCGTAGCGCCCAACATCTCGTCCGACCCCGAGCACGGCATCGGCACGTGGAGCGCACTGGACCTGGCCAATGCAATGCAACGGGGCCTTTCACCGCAGGGGCGGCATTATTATCCCGCCTTTCCCTATGTGGCCTATGCCAACACCACTTTGCAGGATATCGTCGATCTGAAGGCATTCCTCGACACGCTGCCGGCCGAAACCACGCCCGACCAACCGCATGATCTTCGCTTTCCGTTCAGCATCCGACCCCTGCTGGGCGGTTGGAAATTGCTGTATGCCGGCAAGGGCTTCGTTCTGCCCGAACCTTCCGACGCACAGATCGCGCGGGGCCGCTATCTGGCCGAGGCGTTGGGCCATTGCGGCGAATGCCACACCCCGCGCGGGCCGCTTGGCGGCCTGAATCGCGATCAGTGGTTGGGCGGTGCGGCGATTCCCGCGGGCGAGGGCGAGACGCCGAACATCACCCCCGGCGGGCTGGATTGGTCGGCGACCGATATCGCCTTTTACCTGGAAACGGGATTTACGCCGCAATTCGACAGCGCCGGTGGCGAAATGGCCTCTGTCGTGAAGAACATGGCGCATCTGCCCGCCGCCGACCGAGAAGCAATCGCCGCCTACCTCAAGGCCGTGCCCGCGGTCGAGTGAAGCATGACGGCCCTGCCCGAACCGCCGCCGTCCCGGCCATTGCAACAGGCATGAGGGGTTCCACCCCTCAAACTCCCCGGGAGTATTTGCGGCAAGATGAAAGACCGGCGGGCACGGCGCCGCGATCAGGCCAGGCCCAGACGCGCCAGCCGCGCTGCGCGAAGCCGTGCGAAATCCTCGCCCGCGTGATAGGATGATCGCGTCAGCGGCGTGGCCGAGACCATTAGGAACCCCTTGCCGAAGGCCGCCTTTTCGTAGGCGGCGAATTCATCGGGGGTGACGAACCGATCGACCGCGTGATGCTTGGGCGTGGGTTGCAGATATTGCCCGATGGTCAGAAAGTCCACGTCGGCGGCGCGCATGTCGTCCATCACCTGGCGGACCTGTTCGGGCTCTTCACCCAGCCCCACCATGATCCCGGACTTGGTGAACATCGACGGGTCGATCTCCTTGACCCGCTGCAACAGGCGCAACGAATGGAAATAGCGCGCACCGGGCCGGACCGAGGGGTAAAGCCCCGGCACCGTTTCCAGGTTGTGGTTGAATACGTCCGGGCCGGCTTTCACCACGATTTCCAGGGCTTCCGGGCCGCATTTCAGGAAGTCCGGGGTCAGGATCTCGATTGTCGTGCCCGGGGCCTGGCGGCGGATCGCGCGTATGGTCTGGGCGAAATGTTCGGCCCCACCATCGTCCACGTCGTCACGATCCACGCTGGTGATGACGACATGGTTGAGTCCCAGCTTCTTGACGGCGTCGGCCACGCGCCCCGGTTCGAACGCGTCCAGCGCGTCCGGCCGCCCGGTGGCCACGTTGCAGAAGGTGCAGCCACGGGTGCAGATCTCGCCCATGATCATCAT
>JADQCD010000015.1 GCA_016278285.1 Actibacterium sp. | reverse complement strand
TTCCTTGTCGGCGTCCAGGATCGCCACCAGCCCGCATTCGGGGATGTCCAGCCCTTCGCGCAGAAGGTTGATGCCCACCAGCACGTCGAACGCACCCAGCCGCAGGTCGCGCAGAATCTCGATCCGCTCGATCGTGTCGATGTCGGAATGCATGTAGCGCACGCGGATGCCTTGTTCGTGCATGTATTCGGTCAGATCCTCGGCCATGCGCTTGGTCAGCGTCGTGACCAGCGTGCGGTAACCTGCCTTGCTCACCCGCCGCACCTCGTCCAGCAGGTCGTCCACCTGCATCCCCACCGGACGAATCTCGACCTGCGGGTCCAGCAGACCTGTCGGGCGGATCACCTGTTCGGTGAAGACGCCGCCCGTCTGTTCCATCTCCCACGCGGCAGGGGTGGCACTGACGAACACCGATTGCGGGCGCATGGCGTCCCATTCCTCGAATTTCAGCGGGCGGTTGTCCATGCATGAGGGCAGGCGAAAGCCGTGCTCGGCCAGCGTGAACTTGCGCCGATAGTCGCCGCGATACATGCCGCCGATCTGCGGGACGGAGACGTGGCTCTCGTCGGCGAAGACGATGGCGTTGTCTGGAATGAATTCGAACAGGGTGGGGGGCGGCTCGCCCGGCGCGCGGCCGGTCAGGTAGCGCGAATAGTTCTCGATCCCGTTGCACACGCCGGTCGCCTCGAGCATCTCGAGGTCGAAATTGGTGCGCTGCTCCAGCCGCTGCGCCTCCAGCAGCTTGCCGTCGGCGACCAGTTGGTCCAGGCGCTGGCGCAGCTCTTTCCTGATGCCGATGATCGCCTGTTTCATCGTCGGCTTCGGCGTGACGTAGTGCGAGTTGGCGTAGACGCGGATCCGCTCGAACGTGTCGGTCTTCTGTCCCGTCAGCGGGTCGAACTCGGTGATCGCCTCCAGCTCTTCGCCGAAGAAGGACAGCCGCCAGGCGCGGTCCTCCAGGTGGGCGGGCCAGATTTCCAGCACGTCGCCGCGCACCCGGAAGCTGCCGCGCTGAAAGGCGGCGTCGTTGCGGCGGTATTGCTGGGCGATCAGATCGGCCATGACCTTGCGCTGGTCGTATTCCTGTCCGGCAACCAGATCCTGCGTCATGGCGCCGTAGGTTTCGACCGAACCGATGCCGTAGATGCACGAGACCGAGGCCACGATGATGACGTCGTCACGCTCCAGCAGCGCGCGGGTGGCCGAGTGGCGCATCCGGTCGATCTGTTCGTTGATCTGGGATTCCTTCTCGATATAGGTGTCCGAGCGCGGCACATAGGCCTCGGGCTGATAATAGTCGTAGTAACTGACGAAATACTCGACGGCGTTTTCGGGAAAGAAATGCTTGAATTCGCCGTAAAGCTGCGCCGCCAGCGTCTTGTTGGGCGCCAGGATGATGGCTGGACGCTGCGTTTGTTCGATCACCTTGGCCATGGTGAAGGTCTTGCCGGTGCCCGTCGCGCCCAGCAGCACCTGATCGCGTTCACCGCTGGTGACGCCCTGCGACAACTCGGCGATCGCCGTGGGCTGATCGCCGGCGGGCTGATATTCCGTATGCATGACGAAATGTCGCCCGCCCTCCAGCTTTTCGCGCGACTTCACGTCGGGGGCAGGGGTGTGCATGATGGGCATGGTCTTGTCGGAATGGGCATAGGGCATCGGCGGAATCCTTGAGCGGCCTTACAAAGTTGAGCCGTTTTCGTTCCGGTTCAACCCCCCCGCGATGACATGGCGCCGGGCCGAACCGGCCGCGCCGCGCCGTGCGCCTCTTCCGGGCTCAACGCTCCAGCTTCAGCCGGTGCGCCAGGGTCTCGAATGCCGCGCGCATTTCATCGTCCCAGCCGTTCTGGCCAGAGCGGAACAGCGTTGCCTGGCTGCGATGCACGCATCCGTCGGACAGGATCTTCAGGTGGTTGGCGCGCAGCGTTTCACCGGTCGAGGTGATGTCGGCGACGGCCTCGGCGGTCATGTTCTTGACTGTGCCCTCGGTCGCGCCCTGGCTGTCGACCAGTTGATAATCCGCAACGCCCGCCTCGCGCAGGAAATCGCGCACGAGCCGGTGGTATTTCGTTGCGATCCGCAGCCGCATCCCGTGTTCGGCACGAAAGGCGGCGGCGGCGGCATCGAGGTCGTCCAGCGTGTCGACATCGACCCAGAACCGCGGCACCGCGATGATCAGGTCGGCATGGCCGAATCCCAGAGATTCGAGCGCGCGCAGCTTGTTCTGCCAATCCGCGATCTTTTCCCGTACCAGGTCCGAGCCCGTCACGCCCAGCTGAATCCGGCCCGCCGCCAGTTCCCTCGGGATCTCGCCCGCCGACAGCAGCACCAGCTCGACCCCTTCGACCCCCTTGACGGCCCCGGCATATTCGCGTTCCGAACCGGTCCGGCTGAGGTCTATGCCGTGTTCGGCGAACCAGTCGAAGGTCTTTTCCATCAACCGCCCCTTGGACGGCACGCCCAGCTTCAGGTTCATGCCCCGCCCCCCGTCACCGACAGAACGACGCCTGGCCGCACCACGCCGCCCACCGCCGGGATCGTTCGACCCTGGCCCAGGATCCGCGTCAGCGCGTCATAACGCCCGCCGGTGGCCACCGGCGGCAGATCGCTCCGACCCTCGGCAAAGAATCCGAAAACGAAACCGTCGTAATATTCCATCGACGTGCGGCCGAAGCTAGCCTCGAATTCCAGGGCGCCGACATCCGTGCCGCGGGCCGAAAGCGCGTCGAGCCGCCGTTCCATGCGGGTCACGGCAGCCGAGATCTGCGGCAGGTCCACTGCGATGTCGCGCAAGCGTTCGAGGACGTTGGGACAGGTTTCACGCAGGCCCATGATATGTTCCAGGATCTCCACTTCGCCGGTGGCGATCGGCGGAGTCGCCGCATCCTCGATCAGCGCCGAGACACGGGCTGCCACCTCTGCGCGGCTGCGCATCCCGATCTCGGGGCCGGCCTGGTCGATTACCGCGTTCAGCCCGTCCTTGCCGACCTTGTGCAACAGGCGCGCGCGGCTTTCGGGCATGGGGCTGCGCCCGCCATACCGTTCCAGCAGGGCGCGAAACCGGCGGGGCCGCCAAAGATGCCGGCGCAACGCGGCCTTGCGCCGTTCCGTGGTGGTCAGCCCGTCGACGGCGGCCAGCAGGATGCCGATATCGCCCGTCGCGGCGCGCAGACCCAGCGGGGCCAGGACGTCGCTGAACCGGGCGAAGACCTCGGCATCGGCGGCTGCCGGATCGGCGGGGTCGAACACCTCATAGCCCACCTGGAAATATTCGGTGGGGCGGCCCTGATGATGTTCCTGCTTGCGAAACACCTTGCCCATATAGGTGTAGCGGGCGGGCAGGGCGCCGTCGGCCATGTGCATTCGGACCACGGGCACGGTGAAATCCGGGCGCAGCATCTGCTCTCCGCGCAGGGGGTCCGACGTGACATAGGCGCGGGCGCGGATATCCTCGCCGTAAAGGTCCAGCAGGGTTTCGGCGGGCTGCAAAATGTCGGTTTCGACCGGTTGCGCGCCGGCGGACTGGAAATAGGCGAACAGCCGCTCGGCCTCGGCCCGGATCGCCGGAGATGTGTCGACGATCACGACCGTTCCCCGTCGATGATCCGGCGCACCTCGGCCAGCATGTCCCCGCGCGCCACCTCGAACTGCGCGGGCTGGGATTTCCATTCCTCCAGCGTCGCGCTCTCGGCGATCTTGGCGCCCAGGATCAGGTCCTTGATCTGGACCACGCCGCGCTCCTTTTCGTCGCCGCCCTGGATGACGGCGACCGGGGCGCCGCGCCTGTCGGCGTATTTCAACTGGTTGCCGAAGTTCTTCGGGTTGCCAAGGTAGACCTCTGCGCGGATTTTCCCCTTACTGGGATCATTCGGATCAATGTATTCGCTGCGCAACTCGGCGGCCATTGCCTGATAGTCGGCCATCCGGTCGCGATCCATCACCGTGACGACAACGGGCCCGCGGGCGGTGGCGCCGTCGATCCGGCCCTTGGCGCGCAGCGCGGCCAGCAGCCGGTCCACGCCGATGGAAACACCCGTGGCCGGCACCGCCTGCCCGGTGAAACGTTTCACCAGGTCGTCATAGCGCCCGCCCCCGGCGACCGAGCCGAACTGGCGCGGGCGGCCCTTGTCGTCAAGGATCTCAAACGTCAGCTCGGCCTCGTAAACCGGACCGGTGTAGTAGCCGAGGCCGCGGACCACGGAGGGGTCGATGACGATGCGGTCTTCATGATACCCTTGGGCGTGCAGCAATGCAGCAATCTCGCGAAGTTCGTCCACGCCGTCCGAACCCTTCCGGGATTCTCCGACCAACTGGGAAAGCTGTTGTATGGTCGCTTGATTACTCACGCCCCGGGATTTCAGGAAACCGACGACCAGATCTGCCTGATGCGGCGCCAAACCAACACCGTCGATGTAGGCCCCTGAGGCATCCAGTCGCCCTTTTCCCAAAAGATCGCGCACCCCCGTTTCGCCGACTTTGTCGAATTTGTCGATCGTGCGTAGGATGGCGTCTTTGTATTTTTCCCTGTCATAGACCGCGCCAAGTACAGCGTCTTCGGTTCCTTCGCCAAAACCGAACACTTGGTCCAATATTCCCTCCAACACCTTCCGGTTGTTCACCCGGATCAGGTAGTCCCCGCGCGTGATCCCCACCGCCTCTAGCGTATCGGCAAGCATCGCGCAGATCTCGGCGTCGGCGGCGACGCTGGCGGCGCCGACGGTGTCGGCATCGCATTGATAGAACTGGCGATAGCGCCCCGGCCCCGGCTTTTCGTTGCGCCAGACCGGACCCATCGCGTAGCGGCGATAGGGAAAGGCGAGCTCGTTGCGGTATTGCGCGGCCACCCGCGCCAGCGGCGCGGTCAGGTCATAGCGCAGCGCCAGCCAGTCGCCCTTGTCGCCCTCATCATCCTCCTGCCAGGCGAAGACGCCGGCATGGGGGCGGTCGACGTCGGGCAGGTATTTCCCCAGCGCCTCGAGCGTTTCGACGGCGGATGTCTCCAGCGGGTCGAAACCGTAGCGGTGATAGACATCGGCGATCGTGTCGAGCATCGCCTTGCGCTCGGTCACGTCCGCGCCGAAATCGTCGCGAAAGCCCTTGGGCGTCTCGGCCTTCGGGCGCGGGGGTTTCTTGTCCTTGGCCATCGCTGATGCGTCCCTTGCTCCGGGTTCGCGCGGGGGATAG
>JADQCD010000179.1 GCA_016278285.1 Actibacterium sp. | reverse complement strand
CCGCAATGCGCCGGCGTGCGCCGCTGGGGGGCCGTGGCGCTGGATCTGGCCTATGTCGCCGCGGGGCGCTACGACGGGTTCTGGGAACGTCGGCTGAACGCCTGGGACATTGCCGCCGGCATCCTGATCGTGCGTGAGGCCGGCGGAATGGTCGCCCCGATCGACGAAGGGCGCGACATGCTGGAGACCGGCGACCTGATTGCGGCGAACGGGGCGATCTTCGACAGCTTTGCGAAAGTTGTCCGCAACGCCTGATGGCCGGCCGGTCAGGGATTGAATCGTGGCTGTGTTCAACGCCGGCGGCGCACGACCGGTATCCGGCTTTGCCGATAGGTCGCTTCGGGATGCGGCGGCTTGCCGTCATTCATCCGCCACCAGGCAAAGCCCCCATGCGCCAGCCAGACCGGAAGCGCCATCGCCAACCCGGCCAGGAACCCCCCTGTATGCGCCCAATAGGCCACGCCGCCTTCGCCGCCACTGGCCGCTGCCCCGCTGAAGGCCTGCAAAAGGAACCACAGGCCCAGCATCAGCCACGCTGGCACGGGGATTATGCGGAAGAACACGATGAAGATCAGCAGAACGTCCACCCGCGCCTTGGGATACATCAGCAGATACCCCCCCATGACCCCGGCAATGGCCCCTGATGCGCCGACCATCGGAACCCGCGAGAAGGGGGCGAAGAAATACTGTGCAAAGGCCGCAGCCAGCCCGCTGGCGATGTAGAAGGCCAGGAACCGGATACGTCCGAAATCCTCTTCCAGATTGTCGCCGAAGATCCACAGGAACAGCATGTTGCCCGCCAGGTGCATCAGCCCGCCATGCAGGAACATCGAGGTAAAGAACCCGTGCAGCAGATACCCCTCTGACACTGCCGCCGGGACCAGGGCCCATTGATAGAAAAACCGCTGCAACTGCACCGGATCGGCATAGAGCGGCAAGGCTAACAGGTAGACCGCGATATTCACCGCCATCAGCCCGTATGTGACATAGGGGACTTGCTGCGACGGGTTGTGATCGCGGATCGGGAACATGCCGCTACGCTAGGCCCGATCCGCGCGCCGTCAAGCCGAAGCAGCCCGCGCCAGCAGTTCCGCGTTGCCGCCCGATGCGGTGGTGTCGACGCAAAGGTGCCGCTCCAGCCGCAGGCGGGCGGGGTCAAGGGCGTCGGTAATCAGCGGCAGGATCGGGCCGTCGCACCCGGCCAGCGCCCGGTCATAGGCGCGCGCCTCGGAATCGTCGCCCCAGAACACGGCGCCGGAAAAGCCGCGCAGCCGCGCCAACGCCTCGGGCGGCAAACCGGCCGCCGCGACCGCCAGCCCGCCCATCGCCTGTGCGGCCTGCGCCTGGCGCCTTGCCGTGGCCGCGCCGGGGCCCAGGCAGACCAGCGGGGCGCGGACATAGACCGACAGGCGGTTCGCCTCGCCCGTCGGGCCGGGCAGCATCTCGGAATACAGCGGCGCGCCAGAGGGTGTCAGCACGTCCAGCGCGTCCTGGATCGCGACGGGATCGACCTGGCCGCCTGTGCCTTCGGCTGCCGGACGATCCTGCGCGGTGAAGCGGGTCAGATACATTGGTCCGCCGGCCTTGGGGCCTGTGCCCGACAGCCCCTCGCCGCCGAAGGGTTGCGAGCCGACGATCGCGCCGATCTGGTTGCGGTTGACATAGAGGTTGCCCACCTTCAGCCGGTCGGCGATCTGCTGCACCCTGTCGTCGATGCGGCTGTGCAGGCCGAAGGTCAGGCCATAGCCGGTCGCGTTGATGTCGTCCAGAACGCCATCCAGATTGTCGGCGTCGAAATGGGCGATATGCAGCACCGGGCCGAACACCTCGCGTTCCAGCGCCTCGATGCCGGGCACGCGGATGGCAACGGGCGACAGGTAATGCCCGCCCTCGGGGGCCTCGGTTTCCCACAGCAGGCGTCCTTCGCGCCGGGCGGTTTCGACATAGGCCGCGATCTCGGCATGCGCGTCGGCATCGATCAGGGGCCCCACATCCGTTGAAAGGTGCCAGGGATCCCCGAGCGCGAGTTCCTGCATCGCGCCGAACAGCATCTTCTCGAAGTCCTTCGCGATGTCTTTCTGGACGTAAAGGCAACGCAGCGCCGAACAACGCTGGCCGGCCGACTGGAAGGCCGATTGCAGGATGTCGCGCACCGCCTGTTCCGGCAGCGCGGTGCTGTCGACGATCATCGCGTTCAGGCCGCCGGTCTCGGCGATCAGGGGGGCGCCGGGCGCCAGGTTTTCCGCCATCGCTCGCCGGATCGCCCGCGCGGTTTCGGTCGAGCCGGTGAAGGCCACGCCGGCAACGCGCGCATCCGAGGTCAGCGCCGCGCCCACCGTCGCGCCATCGCCCGGCAATAATTGCAGCACCTTTCGCGGCACGCCGGCCTTGTGCATCAGTTGCACGGCCTCATGGGCGACCAGGGCGGTCTGTTCGGCCGGCTTGGCCAGCACGCCATTGCCCGCCGCCAGCGCCGCGCTGATCTGGCCGGTGAAGATCGCCAGCGGAAAGTTCCACGGCGAGATGCAGGTGAAAACGCCGCGCGCCGGGTGATCCAGCGTTCCGATCTGGCTGGCATAATAGCGCAGGAAATCCACGGCCTCACGCAGCTCGCCCACCGCGTCTGGAAGGGACTTGCCCGCCTCGCGCGCCAGGATGGCGAAAAAGCGGCCGAAATTCTCTTCGTAAAGGTCGGCCACGCGGTTCAATACCCGGGCGCGTTCGTCCGGTGTGGCATCCCAGAGGGTCGCGGCGGCCAGCGCCCCGGCGACGCCCTCGGTCGTGGTCTGGCGCACCTCGCCCACAATGTCGGCGGGGTTCGAGGGATTGGCGACCGGCTGTGCAGGTCCCGGCGCCACGTTGGAGGCGATGATCGGCGCGGCCTCGAACCTTGTCTCGCGAAACGGGCCGCGCGCGGCGTCGATGGCGGCCAGGGTCGGGGCGTGGGCCAGATCCCAGCCTCTGGAGTTTCGCCGGTCGGGATCGAACAAGGCGGGCGCGCGTTGCAGTACCGGGTTCTCCGGGGTGTCGAGATGCGTCTCGACCTCGGCGAACGGATCGGCGGCGACCTCTTGGGGGGGAACATCCTCATCGACGATCTGGTTGACGAAGGACGAGTTCGCGCCGTTTTCCAGCAGCCGCCGAACCAGATAGGCCAGCAGGTCGCGATGCGCGCCCACCGGGGCGTAAATCCGGCAGCGGGTGCCCGCGTGGCGCTCCATCACGATATCGAACAGCCGCTCGCCCATGCCGTGCAGGCGCTGGAACTCGTACGCGGTCCGGTCGGCGCCCATTTCCAGGATCGCGGCCACCGTATGGGCGTTATGGGTGGCGAATTGCGGATAGATCCGGTCGGTCATCTCCAGCAACTTGCGCGCATTTGCAATATAGCTGACATCGCTGGCCGGCTTGCGGGTGAAGACTGGAAAGCCGTCGACACCGATCACCTGCGCATGCTTGATTTCGGTGTCCCAGTAGGCGCCCTTGACAAGGCGCAGCATGAACCGCCGGTCCAGCCGTTCGGCCAGGTCGTGCAGCCAGTCCAGCACCCGTCCCGCGCGCAGACCGTAGGCCTGCACGACGATGCCGAACCCGTCCCAGCCGGCCAGGCGTTCGTCGCTTGCGACCGCCTCGATCACGTCCAGCGACAGCGACAGGCGGTCGGCTTCTTCCGCGTCCACGTTGAACCCCATGCCCGCCTGTTTCGCCTTGAGCGCCAGTTCGGTGACGCGCGGCACCAGCTCTGCCATCACGCGGTCGGCCTGGGCCACCTCGTATCGTGGATGCAGCGCCGAGAACTTGACCGAGATGCCCGGATTGCGTCGCACGTCGCCATGCGTGGCGGCCGTGCCGATCGCCGCGATCGCCTCGGCATAGGCGCGGAAATAGCGCGCCGCGTCGTCGCCGGTGCGCGCCGCCTCGCCCAGCATGTCATATGAATAGGTGTATCCTCTGGCCTCCATCCCCGCGGCGCGTTTCATGGCGGACTGGATGGTTTCGCCCAGCACGAACTGGCGGCCCATCTCGCGCATGGCGCGGCCCACGGCGGTGCGGATCACCGGTTCGCCCAGACGCCGCACGGCACCGCGCAAGGTGCCGATCAGGCCCGAGTCCGCGTCCTCCAGAACTTTTCCGGTAAGCATCAACCCCCAGGTCGAGGCGTTGACCAGAGGCGAGGACGAATGCCCCATGTGCTTGCCCCAGTCCGATGCAGCGATCTTGTCCTCGATCAGCGCGTCCATGGTGTCGGCGTCCGGCACACGCAAAAGCGCCTCGGCCAGGCACATCAACGCGATGCCTTCTTCGGTGGACAGCCCGTATTCGGCCAGGAACACCTCCATCAGGCCGGGGCGTGCACTGGCGCGGATGTCGCGCACCAGCGTGGCCGCGCTGTCGCCGATGCGCGCACGGGCGGCCGCGTCCAGCCGCGCCTCGTCCAGCAGACGCCGCAGCACCGTGCCTTCGTCGGAATAGGTGTCGGCATCAACCTGCGCACGAAGGTCGTGATCGCTCATGTCGGAAACTCCGTTGTTTTGCGCAGTATATCGCGGTATTCAAAGTCAGGTTGGCTTCATTTGCGCATAGAGATAGGCAAAATGTCCGAAGTTGAGGCGGAAAGGCAGGCCACCAGGGCGGATTCTCTGGATCGGTTCGACCATGCGATTCTTCGGGTTCTGTCCACCGAGGGGCGCATTCCCGTCACCGCGCTGGCCCGCCGCATCGGCCTTTCTAAAACGCCCACCCAGGCGCGGCTGAAGCGGTTGGAGGCCGAAGGCGTCATCACCGGCTATCGGGCGATGCTGAACCCGATCCGCATGGGCCTTGCGCATGTGGCCTTCATGGAGGTGCGGTTGACTGACACGCGCGAGGCCGCGCTGGCCGCGTTCAACCGCGCGGTCATGGCGATTCCCGAGGTGGAACAATGCCACATGATCGCGGGCGGTTTCGACTATCTGCTCAAGATCCGCACCCGTGACATGCCCAGCTATCGCCGGGTGATGGCCGAACGGATCTCGGCGCTGCCGCATGTCGCCAACACCTCGACCTATGTGGCGATGGAGGCGGTCAAGGAGGGCGGGATGTGATGCCGGGCAGGCCGCTCTCTTCCATTCGAAAAAAGCGAGGGCTATGGTCCGGCCATGCCCGCGTGGTGGAATGGTAGACACAGGGGACTTAAAATCCCCAGGCCGGAAGG
>JADQCD010000094.1:3869-5197 GCA_016278285.1 Actibacterium sp. | reverse complement strand
GCGCCAGACGATATCGACCTGAGCCAAGACGCTCTTGCCACCGATCTGGGCGCGCGCAGTTGGGACCGGAACGCCCGGCACGTCGCAACCTGGGGCAAATGGGTTTTCTGGGCGGGCACCCATTGGCAGACCGACGACAAGCTGGACCACCTGACCCGCGCCCGCGCCTATCTGCGCCAGAGGGCCGAGGAATTGACCGACTGGGCCGAGCGAAAGGCCGCGGCACTCGACGCGGAAAAGGAAGGGGAAGGCGATAAGCTGCGCCGCTGGGCCAAGGATCAAGCCCGGACCATGCGTAGCAAGAACACCGTCGCGGCGGTTGAAAGCCTCGCCAGATCGAACCCGGCAAGCGTGGCGCGGGCCGAAGCCTTCGACGAAAACCGCCTGCTGCTGGGCACGCCCGGCGGCACGGTGGACCTGCGCACCGGAGAATTGCGACAGGCCGCGCGCGGAGACATGATAACCAAGCTGACCGCCTGCGCGCCCGCTGCGCCCGGATCACACCCGGAACGGTGGCTCACCTTCCTGAATGAAATCTTCGACGGTGACGCCGATCTGGTGGCCTTCATGCAGCGCGCGGCGGGCTATGCCCTGACCGGGCTGACCACCGAGCACAAGCTGCTGTTTCTCTACGGCACGGGGCGCAACGGGAAATCGGCTTTCCTCAATACCCTGACACATATCTGGGGCGACTACGCCCGGCGCGCGGCGGCTGAAACCTTCCTCAATACCCATGGCGAGAAACACGCAACCGGGCTGGCCGGGCTCCAAGGCGCGCGGCTGGTGGCGGGCAGCGAATTGCCGGTTGGCAAGACATGGGATGAATCCGTTATCAAGGATCTGACCGGCGGGGATCGCATGACAGCCCGCTTCATGCGCGGCGACTTTTTCGACTTCGACCCGCAACTGACTCTCATCATCGCGGGCAACAATCAGCCCAGCTTTCGCGGGGTAGATGAGGCAATCCGCGCCCGCGTGGCGCTGCTGCCCTTTACCGTCACCATACCGCCGGAGAGACGCGACAAGAGCCTGCCCGACAAGCTGAAGGCCGAAGGGCCGGAAATCCTGCGATGGGCTATCGAGGGGGCGCAGCAATGGCTCGACAAGGGGCTGAACGTGCCCGCCAAGGTGGTGGCGGCATCAACCGAATACATGGACGACGAGGACACGCTGGGGCAATTTCTGGCCGACGAGACGGTGAAAGACCCGGCGGGGTTTGTGACAACCACCGATTTGCATGACCGCTTCAAATTCTGGTGCGAGAGGCAAGGGCTTCATGCCTGGACACAGCACACGCTGCGCAAGGAACTCAAATCGAGGGGCTTTCA
>JADQCD010000094.1:0-3769 GCA_016278285.1 Actibacterium sp. | reverse complement strand
TGGCCGGTGTGGACGGGCGCAGCCTGATGGCCCGGCGGTTCAGGGAGATCACAAGCGGGATCGAGGATGACCTGGGCGGCGATCTGACCGAGGCGCAGAAACACCTTATCGCCCGCGCCGCCTGTCTGGCGTGCTGGTGCGAGGAACGCGAGGCCGAACTTGCCAACGGGGAGGACTTCGACGCGCAGGGCTATGCCACCATTTCCAATGCGCTGCGCCGCCTGCTTTCCGATCTGGGGCTTGAGCGCAAAGCCCGCGACGTGACGCCCGATCTGCGCGACTACATCAACGGAAAGACGCGGGCCGATGGATAGCGCGGGCAAGATGCTTATCACGATCCGGCCCGGCCCGGCGATGCATGTCTGGCGCGATGGCGTCGAGGTAGCGCGTGTGCCGCTCACGATCCCGCAGGCGCTGGGGCTGATTCGCGATCTGCTAGGGCATGTGAGGTGGCCGCAATGACCGTCACGATAACCGACGCCATGACCGATCGGCAGCTATTCGGCGGCACGTTCGGCGGTGACAGTTTCGCCGCGTGGCGCGCGCTTCTGGGGGGCTTCTATGGCCTGCCCCTGAACGATCCCGAAGCAGACACCTTCAAGGCGATCACAGGCCGCACAGAGACGCCACAGGAGGCCGCTCACGAGCTTTGGCTTGCGGTAGGGCGCAGGGGCGGCAAGAGCCATGTGGCGGGCTTGCTGGCGATCTTCGAGGCGTGCTTCCACGATCACCGGGACAGGCTCGCACCGGGCGAGGTGGCAACCTGCATGGTGATTGCCAGCGACCGGCGGCAGGCGCGCGCGGTGATGCGATATATCTCGGGGCTTGTGAGCGAAAACCCGATGCTGCGCCGCATGGTGCTGCGCGAGAATTCCGAGGCAATCGAGTTTCGCAACCGGGCCGCTATCGAGGTTCACACGGCATCGCACCGGGCCGTGCGGGGCTACACCCTGAGCGCGGCGATACTGGACGAAATCGCCTTCTGGCACGTCGAGGGGGCCAATCCCGATGTGGAGATCATTGCGGCGCTGCGCCCGGCCCTGGCGACACTCGGGGGCAAGCTGATTGCCCTATCATCGCCCTATGCCCGGCGAGGCGTGTTGTGGAATCAATACCGTCGTCACTTCGGGCACGACAGCCCGGTTCTGGTGGCGCAAGCCCCTTCCATGACGATGAACCCGACCTTGCCGCAGCGTGTCGTTGACGATGCGATGAAGGATGACGCGGCGCGGGCATGTGCGGAATACCTGGCGCAGTTTCGCAGCGACATTGCCAGCCTGATCGACCCTGACTTGATCGAGCGGGCGCAGCGACCCAAGCCAAGGGAACTGCCAGCAGCGCGGGGCACGCATTACGTTGCCTTCACTGACCCGGCAGGCGGTGGGCAGGATGAATTCACCCTCGCAATCGGGCACCGGGAAGGTGACGCGGTGGTGGTGGACGCGGTGCGGGGATTGCATGGCTCGCCCGCCGAGATTGCCAAGGAACACGCGGGCGTTCTGCGCAGCTACGGGATCAAGCGGGTGACGGGTGACAGGTATGCGGGCCGGTGGCCGCGCGACGAATTCCTGAAACACGGCATCCGTTACGAGGTGTCGGAACTCGACCGGAACGGGCTTTATCTCGAATTGCTGGCCGCGATGAACTCGGGCCGGGTGGAGTTGCCGCCCGACCAGAAACTTGCGCGCCAGATGGCGGCGCTGGAACGCCGCACGGGGCGCAGTGGGCGGGATATGATCGACCACCCGCCCGGCGGGCATGATGACCTCGCAAACGCGGTTGCGGGGCTGGTGGCGGTGGTGAAGGCGCCGCGCCAATTTATGACGCACACCGAACTCAGGCTTTGAAAGGAAAACCCATGTCGGATGATGACAAGAAAGACGACGTGCAGGGGCTGATCGCCAAGCGCGATGAACTTCTGGGCGAGGTGAAAAAGCTGAAGGCCAGGGTTGCCGATTTGGAGGGCGAGCGTGACGCCGCGCAGGCGCGTGCGGATACTGCCGAGGCCGATCTGCACCGGGTTCGGCTTGACGATCCGGTGGAGCAGATCATGGGCGATCTTTTTACCATCAAGCTGCGCCATGCCTTGCCCGAGGTGAAGGATCATTTTGACTTTGTGCTGGGCGACGACGGCGCGGTGAGGTTCACCACGAAAGAGGGCGAGCCGGTGATGATCGCTGAGGGCGGCAAGGAACGTGAAGCGGCATTCTCTGCCGAGGATATTCGCAAGGCGCTGACCGAACACGGGGGCTTTGACGAAATCCTGCGCGCCTCTGGTGTCGGGGGCAGTGGAAAACCGCCTGCCAGCACTTCCGGGGCAGTGGCATCCGAGCGCGCCGAGAAGGGCGGGAAGGTTGCTCCGGCGTTCGGTTTGAGGTAACATATCGCTGCGCGCCAAGGTTGGCTTGTGGCCGAACCGGGCGCGCTACAAGGCCGCAGCGCGGCACCGAAAGCACCTTGTGGGTGCCTGTCATTTCCCTGAAATCAGAATGATGAGGTGTCGGCTATGGCCGTTACAAGACTTACTGACGTGGTGGTTCCGAGTGAATTCACCGATTATGTTGTGCAGAACACGATGGAGGCGAGCGCGCTTGTGCAGTCTGGCGTCGTTGCGCGCAATGCAGCTATCGAGGATCAGCTGACGGCGGGGGCGGATAGCTTCACAGTGCCGTTCTGGAATGATCTTGCGGACGATGAAGCGAATATCGCCAATGACGATCCGGCGGTTGAGGCAACGCCGCGCAAGCTGACCAGTGAAAAGCAGATCGTGCGCAAATCGTTTCTGCACAATAGCTGGTCTGCGATGAACCTTGCCAGCGAACTTTCTGGCGATGATGCGTTGCCGCGCATCCGGGACCGGGCGGCGGCATACTGGACGCGCCAGACGCAGCGCCGGTTGATTGCCAGTTTGAACGGCATCCTTGCCGACAACGTGGCGAACGACGCGGGCGACATGGTGGTGGACATTTCCGCCGGGACGGGCGCGGCGGCGGTGTTTTCGGCATCGGCGGTGATCGACGCGGCGGGCACCCTGGGCGACCAGATGGGCGCGGTAGCGGGCATCGCGATGCACTCCGATACCTACAAGGTCGCGCTCAAGGCCGATCTGATCGACACGATTCCGGACAGTCAGGGCGGCATGTTCCAGACTTTCCGGGGCATGGCGGTTGTCGTTGACGATCTTCTTCCGGTGGATACTGGCAAATACACGTCCGTTCTGTTCACGCCCGGGGCCGTGGGCTGGGGCATGACAGCGCCGCGCGTGGCCGAGGGAACGGAGATCGAGAACAAGCCGGGGTCCGGTAATGGCGGCGGGCAGCAAATCCTGCACAGCCGCGTCAATCTCGCGGTGCATCCTGCCGGGTTCCAGTGGAACGAGGGCAGCGTTGCGGATGAAAGCCCGACCATTGCCGAACTGGCCCTGGCCGCGAACTGGAATCGCGTTGTCGATCGCAAGGCGGCTGGTGTGGCCTTCCTTGTGGCGAAGATCGCCTGATGCGGTGCAGCGACATGGAACTGGATTGCCTGGATTGCAAGATCGTTGACGTGTCGCTGCATTCGCCGCCGGTTGTGACGAAAGCAGGCTTTCGGATCTTTGCGGGGTTCACCTTCCTGCGCTGGCCCTTGCGGATACGCGGGTGCAAGCTGGTTTGCGCGCCGGATGACACTTGGTTGATCTGGACGCCCGACCCGGCGGTGAAATTCAGCCGGGCGGGCGAACACGCCGCCTTGCCGGTGGTGTTGGCCGCTATCGAGGACGCCAAGGCGC
>JADQCD010000190.1 GCA_016278285.1 Actibacterium sp. | reverse complement strand
CCTCGAACCAGCTCAGCGCCATCGCTGCGGGGATCGCCACCGCCATGCCGCCGCGGTGGTCAGCAACGCCTGCCATATACCACCGGCCAGCGCGGCAGGGTCGGCGCGCGCGCCGGCCTGCTGCAAGGCCTGGAACGCCTCGATCATGCCCATCACCGTGCCCAGCAGCCCCAGAAGCGGCGCGATGGCGGCGATCAGTTCCAGGGCGCGCAACCCGGCGCGCGCCTCGGTCAGCAGCGCGCTGGCGACGCGCGTGACCTCTTCGCGTGCGGGGGCATCGCCCAGCTGTTCCAGCGCGGCCAGCGCCGCGCGCACAAGCCGCGCGCGCATGCCCGCACGGCCTGCCAGGGCGGCCTCGGCACCGGGCCGGTCACCCGCCTGATAAGCCGCCACCGCGCGTTCGGCGCGCTGCCCCGCCCAGGCGCCCATCGCCAGCAGGCGCCAGACCTTCCACAGGATCAGCGTCAGCGTCAGCACCGAAAGCGCCGCGATCGCCCAGATCGCCGGGCCGCCGCGTGCCAGAAATTCGCTCAGGGCCGTCATGCCGTCCTCCTTGTTTCGCGTCCTGCCACAGCGGCGATCATCGCACCACCTCCAGCGGCTGGAATACCGGCCCGTCCTCGGTGCGGGCATAGAAGGCGCGCACACCGAAGACCTCGGCCAGGTTGGCCCCGGTCAACACATCGCCCGGCGGGCCGTCGGCCACCAACCGTCCCTGCCCCAGCAGGATCAGCCGCGTGCAGTGGCGTGCCGCCAGCCCCAGGTCGTGCAGCGAAACGATCGCCGCGTGCCCTTCGGCGGCCAGTCCGGCGAACACCTCCATCGTGGTGATCTGATGCGCCGGGTCCAGCCCCGCGATCGGTTCATCGGCCAGCAGCAGCGGGGCCTGCTGCGCCAGCGCACGGGCGATCAGCACGCGGGCCTGTTCTCCGCCGGACAGCTGCGCGGCGCTGCGGAAGCGAAGGCCCTCCAGCGCCATCCGTTTCAGCGCGGCCTCGACGGCGGCGTGGTCTGCCGCGCGCATCTGCCCCGTTGCCGGCAGGTGCGGCGTGCGCCCCAGCGCCACCAGGGTTTCTACCGAGACCGGCCAGGCGACCTCGCGCGTTTGCGGCAACCAGGCGGCGGCGTGGGCCCGGGTCGCCACGGGCAGCGCGGCAAGCGAACTGTGACCCAGCGCCGGCAACAGCCCCAGGGCCGCGCGCATCAGCGTGGTCTTGCCCGCGCCGTTCGGCCCGATCAGGCCCACGAACTCGCCTGCCGCCACCGACAGCGAGATACGGTCGACCACCGGACATTCGCCGCGGCGCACTGTCAGCTTCTCCAGCGCAAGCAGGCTCACCACATCCCCTCCTTCCGCGTCTTGTAGATCAGGTGCAGGAACAGCGGCGCACCGACCAGCGCGGTGACGACACCCAGCTTCAGGTCACGCTCTGGCGCGATCAGGCGGGTGGCAATATCCGCGGCCAGCAGCATCGCAGCCCCGCCCAGCGCCGAGGCGGGCAACAACCGCCCGGGTCGCCCGCCCACCGCCGGGCGCAGCAGATGCGGCACCACCAAGCCGACGAAGCCCACCGCGCCGGCCACGGCCACGCCCGCGCCGACGCAGGATGCCGTGCCCAGCACCAGCGACAGGCGCAGCCGGGTCAGCCGGATGCCCAGCGCGGCGGCGGCGTCCTCGCCCAGCGTCAGCGCGTCCAGCCCCCGGCCCAGCGGCGCGAGCAACACCCAGCCCAGCGCCATGAAGGGCAGTGCCAACCAGACATGCGTGAAGGAACGGTCGGAAAGCGACCCAAGCATCCAGAACACGATCTCGGCAGCGGCATAGGGGTTCGGCGAAAGGTTCAGCGCCAGCGAGGTCAGCGCCCCGGCGAAGGCACTGACCGCGATCCCGGCCAGGATCAGCGTCAGCGAGGCGCCCCGCGCGCCGGCCAGCATCAGCAACAGCAGCACCGACAGCACCGCACCGGCCAGCGCCATCAGCGGCAACGCCAGCGCGACCATCGCGGCCAGACCGGTCTGCAACGCGATCACCGCGCCCAGCGCGGCGGAAGAGGACACGCCGATCAACCCCGGCTCGGCCAGCGGGTTGCGCAGATAGCCCTGCATCGCCGCCCCCGACAGCCCCAGCGAAGCGCCCAGCATGACGCCCAGCAGCGCGCGCGGCAGGCGGATCTCGCGCATTACCAGCACTGCGGCCTCACCCTGACCGGCCAGAAGCGCGCGCAGGCTGGTTCCCACGCCCAGCCCCGCCGGGCCGATCAACAGCGACGCGCCGAACAGCGCCGCTACCAGCACCGACAGCAGGACGAGCAAGAGGCGGAAATTCAGCATCGGGCAATGCCTCTGACGTCGCGCGACATGCTCATTTGCGCGGCTCCAACGCAGCGCGCGCGGCGGCCATCTCGGCCACGGCGTCCAGCACGAAAGGTGTGCCGCAGGACCACTCCGGCCCCGTATCCGGCGCCTCGGGCAGGTCCGCCCGCAATGCCGCGAGCGCGGGGTGATCCAGCAACGCCTCGGCCTGCGACGCGCCGGGATAGCGCGCACCGGTCACGATCAGGTCGGGGCGCAGCATCACCAGCCGTTCCAGCGACAGGGTGCCGCCGCCCGGCAACCCGGCCTTGGCCGCGATATTGGCGAACCCGGCGGCGTCGAGGATGTCGTCGGCCAGGGTTCCCGCGCCGGTGGTATACCCGTTGGGCCCGTAGAGCGCGACGCTGGGCCGCGTGCCGCCGGTCACCCGCAGATCGGCCAGCCTGGCGTCGAAGGCAGCAACCAGCCCCTTCGCCCTTTCGCCCTGTCCCAGCAGCCTGCCCATTCGCAACAGATGCGCGCGGATGTCGGCAAAGCTGCGCTCTGGCGGGAATTCGGCAACCTCGACGCCAAGCCGCCGCAGCATCCGCACCGCCGCGCGCGAGGTGTAGCTTCCCGCCAGCACCAGGTCGGGGCGCATCAGGAACACCTCTTCGGCGCGGCCGTGATTGGCGGGAAAGTCCTGCGCCCGATCGGCCATCGCCGAAACCCTCGGGCGTTGCGACAGGAACGAGACCGAGACAAGCTGACCCGGTGCAGCCAGCAGCATGGCCAACTGATCGGTGCACAGATTAAGCGAAACCACCCGTTCGGGCGCTGCCGCCACGGGCAGCGCCGCGCCCAGCCAGACGCCCAGCGCGACGGCCCGCCGCCTAAAAGCTTTTGCGAAGGCCGACATGGAATGCCCTGTCCGATGTGCCATAGCCCGGAACCGTCTGGTATTCCGCGTTGAAAAGGTTTTCGACCCGCAGATACCCCTCTGCCCCGCTTCCGAAATCGCGCGTCAGCGTGGCATTCGCCACGCCGTAATCGGGCAGCCCGTTCTGCCGGTCGGCAGCAAATTGCGCGTTCAGCGTCCCCGACAGCGCCGGGGTGATATCGGCCGTGACCGACAATCCGAAGTCATGGCGCGGCACCGCCCCCCAGGACGACGAGGCCGAGGTCGCGCTGTCGGTATAGGTATAGGAGCCGTCGATCCGAACTGCATCGCTCAGGGCAAAACCGGCTTCCAGTTCCAGCCCCGTTCGGCGCGACAGGCCCGGCACCTGCCCATAGCAGCCCGGACCGAAGGCGCAACCGGCCGCGCCGAAATCGAAATCGATCAGGTCGTCCACCTCCAGCGTGAAGGCGGTCACACGCAGAAAGCCGTCTTCGCCGAATGTCTTCTCGACGCTCAGATCCGCCGACAGGCTGGTTTCCGGGGTCAGGGTCGGGTCGCCGTAACCGCTATAGAGCTCATAGAGCGATGGGGCGCGGAACCCGCTGCCCACCGAGCCGCGGATTGTCAAATCCGCGCGGGGCCGATAGGCCCCGGCCAGGCGCGCGGTGGTATGGCCACCGAACTGCGAATGATCGTCATGGCGCAAGGACGCGGTCAGATCGAAATCCTGCGTCGGGGACCATCTGAATTCGCCGAACAGCCCGGCAACGGTATTGTCACCGGAGAAACCGAAATTGTCCTGCGCGGTCTCGCGCGTCCAGTCGGCGCCGAAGACCAGGCGCGAGGCAGCACCGATATCGGTTCCGCCCTGGTAGGCGATCTTGGCGCGCGTGCCGTCATAGACTGCCGGGAAACCTTCATATGTGCTGACGCGATGCGCATCGAACCAGGTCAGGTTCACCGCGTGATCGATTCCGCCCGTCGAGAACTCGGCAAAGCCGCGCAGGCCGTGGCTGCGGTTGTCGTTATATTCGTCATAGGGCGGCGCCCCGTCGCCCCCCGCACCACCGGATTCGTCGAAATCGCCCGAATTGGTCTCGGCGAAGCCCGAAACACCGATCCGCGTGCCGCCCTCCAGGTCGCGATGGCCGTAAAAAGACAGCCGGTTCGCGCGATAGCCGTCCGCCTCGGTGTTACCGGCAGTCTCGTCCGCGGCCGAGAACCCGTCGGTGGCGACATGGCTCAGGGTGAAGGCCAGTTCGTGGTCGTCGCCCATCGTGGCAAAGCTGTAGCTGGCCGCGCGCGATGCGTAGCTGCCATATTCCAGCGCCGCGGAATGTTCGGTGCCCGGCTTGCTGGCCCGCCTGGTGGTGATCTGGATCACGCCGCCGATCGCCTCGGAGCCGTAGAGCGCCGATTGCGACCCCTTGAGCACTTCGATGCGGCTGATGTCGGTAGCCGCCAGCGTGCCGAAATCGAAAGCGACCTGCGTGATCGAGGGATCCGTCACCTCGATCCCGTCCACCAGAACGGAGACATAGTTCTGGCTTGCCCCGCGCAACGTGATGCCGGTGCGGGTGCCCATCGGCCCGGTGGTGGTGACATCGACGCCCGGCAGCCGTGCCAGAATGTCGGTCACCCGGGTTTCGCCGCTGGCGCGGATCTGGTCCCCGGTCAGCACCGTGACGGAACTGCCGGACCGTTCGATCGCGATGGATTCCAGGTTTGCCGATGCGGTGATCTCGTCCAGCATGATCACGTCCTGGGCGCTTGCGCCCAGCGGCGCCATCCCGGCGAACAGTGCGGATACGGCGGTCAGTGGTGTCTTCATTGTGTTGCCCTCGCGGCCTGCGCCGGCGGTCCCGGCGACGATTTGACGAATGTCCGGGATGGGCACGGGCCCCGCCGCAGACAGTGGTTTTTCGTCACCTCTGCGGAAGGTCCGCCTCCGATGCGCACCCCGCGCATGGGAAAGGGTGATCACCTCGGCAGGTCTCCTGGCTTGCGGGTCG
>JADQCD010000117.1 GCA_016278285.1 Actibacterium sp. | reverse complement strand
CGGCCTGTCACGCCGGAGGTCGCGGGTTCGAGCCCCGTCAACCGCGCCACTTTCACGACATTTCCGAATTCGCGCCGCCGCAGCAGTGGCGCGACAGATGCGCCCGCAAACGCCGATCATTCTGCCAGGGCGGCCAGGATTCGCGCCCAGCTGCGGATGCCCTTGTGGAAACTTTCCAGGTCGTATTTCTCGTTCGGAGAGTGGATCGCGTCGTCGTCCTTGCCGAAACCGATCAGCATCGCGTCGGTGCCCACGATCCGTTTGAAATGGCCGGCGACCGGGATCGACCCGCCCGAGCCGACATAGGCCGCCGGATTCGGCCATTCGTCGCTCAGCGCCTTGCGGACCTTCTCGAATGCGGGGTGGTCGATTGCCATCTGCGATGCGGCGGACGCGCCGTGGCCGTGGAATTCCACCTTGCAGTCGGGCGGCAGCATCGAGCGCACATAGTCGCGGAAACTTTCCCTGATCTTCAGCGGATCTTGCGTGCCGACCAGGCGGAAGCTGATCTTGGCCGAGGCCGTGGACGGCAGCACCGTCTTGAACCCCTCGCCGGTATAGCCGCCCTTGATGCCGTTTATTTCGCATGTCGGGCGCGACCAGATCATTTCCAGCGCGGTGCGGTCCTGTTCGCCCGCCGGTTCCGACAGGCCCACCTCGCCCAGAAAGGCGCCGGCGTCGAAGTTCAGAGCATCCCATTGCGCGCGGATCGCGTCGGGCAACTCCGGAACGCCCTCATAAAAGCCCGGCACAGTGACCCGGCCTTCGATGTCATGCAGCCCCGCGACGATCCTCGACAACACCCTGATGGGGTTCATCGCCGGGCCGCCATACATGCCCGAATGCAGATCCTTCGACGGGCCGGTGATGACGATCTCTTCGCCCAGAAGACCGCGCAGCATCGTCACGATTGCCGGTGTCGATTCGCCGAACAGCCCGGTGTCGCAGATCAGTGCGATGTCGGATGACAATTCGTCGGCGTTGTCTTTCATGAACGGCACGAGCGAGGGCGAGCCGGATTCCTCCTCGCCTTCGAAAAAGATCGTGACCCTGGCGGGCAAAGCGCCGGTCTCGGCTTTCCAGGCGCGGCAAGCCTCGACGAAGGTCATCAGCTGGCCCTTGTCGTCCGAAGCGCCACGACCGCGGATCACGCGCCCCTTCGGCGTGTCCTCCAGTTCCGGCTCGAACGGGTCGCGGTCCCACAGTTCCAGCGGGTCGACCGGTTGCACGTCGTAATGACCATAGAACAGAACATGCGGCCCCGGCCCGTCGGCATGGGCCACCACCATCGGATGGCCGGGCGTGGGGCGTTTCTCTGCGGTAAACCCGATCGACCGCAGATCCTCGACAAGCCAGTCGGCGGCCTTGTCGCAATCCGCCGCAAAGGCCGGATCCGTCGAGATCGACGGGATGCGCAACAACGCCTTCAATCGCTCGACGGATTGCGGCAGGTCGTCATCTATTCGTTCCAGCACTGGGTCGAGGGCCATGGCGCGTCTCCGTCGGTTATGAACTCGTGGCGGAGCCTAACAGGCGGCGCGGGGCTGTCCAGAGGGGCGCGCGTTCCGGGCGCGGGCCGTTTGACATGGAACATTGTCTTGCCGATTCGATGCCTCTAATCTGAACTTGCGGTGTGCAAGTGCGCCGGGCGGTTTTCCGGTCGGGTCGGCGGAAAACTGTTTTCATGACGCAAAAGCTGGACAAACATCTATGGTTTCGTGAATATGATGATTGTGTAACGATCAGGGTCGGAAAGGTTCATGACCGCATGTGCGAAAGCGGACAGGTCTGTTCCGGAAGACCAAGGGGGGAGCAGCCGGGCCACAGCCTGCGGCGAAATGTATCTTGCGGGTCGGGCCCTGACTGTCTAGGTCCGGACCGGTGAATTTGCAGGCTTCGAACCGCCCCCTGACGCAACATCGCAATGCCGCCGGGCCACCGGGTGCATTGGCGGCGGGCCACAAGGGCCGATGACGGAGGAACGAGCGGATGGACTATACCGCGGGACTGGACGAAGCCTTGAACCGGCTGCACGAGGAAGGGCGGTATCGCACCTTCATCGACATTGAACGGCGCAAGGGTGCATTCCCGTCGGCCGTATGGCGTCGCCCGGATGGAACCGAAGCCGACATTACCGTCTGGTGCGGGAACGATTACCTCGGCATGGGCCAGCATCCGGTGGTTCTGGCCGCCATGCACGAAGCGATCGACGCTGCCGGGGCCGGCTCGGGCGGGACGCGCAACATCTCGGGTACCACGGTCTATCACAAGCGGCTGGAGGCCGAGCTGGCCGATCTGCACGGCAAGGAATCGGCGCTGGTCTTCACGTCTGCCTACATTGCGAACGATGCGACGCTGAGCACATTGCCCAGACTGTTTCCCGGGCTCATCATCTATTCCGACGCGCTGAATCACGCCTCGATGATCGAGGGGGTGCGCCGCAACGGTGGGGCAAAGCGCATCTTCCGCCACAATGACGTGGACCATTTGCGCGAACTGCTCTCGGCCGACAATCCGGCGGCACCCAAGTTGATCGCTTTCGAATCAGTCTATTCGATGGACGGCGATTTCGGGCCGATTTCCGAGATTCTGGACCTTGCCGAAGAGTTCGGTGCCCTGACCTATATCGACGAGGTCCACGCTGTCGGCATGTACGGGCCGCGTGGCGCCGGAGTTTGCGAACGCGACGGGCTGATGCACCGCGTTGATATCATAAACGGCACGCTGGCCAAGGCATATGGCGTGATGGGCGGATATATCGCCGCGTCACATAAAATGTGCGATGCGATAAGGTCTTACGCACCGGGATTCATTTTCACCACCTCGTTGCCGCCGGCGGTGGCGGCGGGGGCGGCGGCCTCGGTGCGGCATCTCAAGACGGACCAGGAACGGCGCGACAAGCATCAGACCCGGGCCCGCATCCTGAAGATGCGGCTCAAGGGCATGGGGCTGCCGATCATCGATCACGGATCGCATATCGTGCCGGTGATCGTCGGCGATCCGGTCCATACCAAGCAGCTGAGCGACATGCTGCTTGAGGATTACGGGATATATGTCCAGCCGATCAATTTCCCCACCGTGCCGCGCGGGACCGAGCGGTTGCGCTTTACACCCTCGCCGGTTCACGGCCCCGACGAGATGGACAGGCTGGTGCGCGCCATGGACGCCTTGTGGTCGCATTGTGCGCTGAATCGTGCCGAACTGTCCGCCTGACCGCCTATCCGAGTGCAATCACGTTTGCGCTATGTTATTAAATCCCAAACGGGTTGGTGGATAACGAGAATCGCCAATCGCCCAGGGGACAGGACGTGGCAGGCAGAAGGCAGGGCATATGATCGGGCGCAAACAGCCGCCGATCGCGGCCGAGGAAACGGTCGAACCCAAGGGGTTCGACGACTATGACGTCAGCCTCGGCGATGTCATGCGCGGTGAGCGGGCGACTCTTGGAAAATCACTTCTGGATGTCCAGCGAGAGCTCAAGATAAAGGCCACTTATGTGGCCGCGATCGAGAACGCAGATCCCACGGCGTTCGAGACACCCGGCTTCGTTGCGGGCTATGTCCGGTCCTACGCGCGGTATCTGGGGCTGGACCCGGAATGGGCTTATGCCGAATTCTGCAGGGAAGGCAATTTCGCCACCGTCCATGGCATGGACAAGGGCGCCTCGTCCCCGAAACCGACCCGGGCTCGCAAGGCGCCGGATCCGGCGCGCGATCCGCTGTCGGATCCCAAGGCGCTCTTCGTGCCGCGGAGCGAGGCGCTGTTTTCGGGAATCGAGCCCGGGGCCATCGGCTCTTCCCTGGTGCTTCTGGCGCTGATCGGGGCACTTGGCTTTGGCGGCTGGTCCGTGCTGCGCGAAATCCAGAAGGTTCAGCTTGCCCCGGTCGAACAGTCGCCTGGCGTGATCGCCGAGATTGACCCGCTGGAGGGGGCGAATGCGGTCTTGACGGCCGAAAATTCGGGCGTGGATGCCGCGCGATCCGATGCGCTGGATCGGCTTTACCGGCCCGAACCACTGGATGTTCCGGACATGGTGCCGCGCGACGGCCCGATCGCCACGATCCGGCCGGGTGCACTGGGCGCGTTGGGCGATGCCCCCGTGCCGCAATCGCCGCGCGTCGCAACGGCGGCAGCGCAGCCCGCCGCAACCGAAATCGCCGAGGCGGGCAGGCAATTGCCCGACGTCCCGTCGGGACAGGGGGCTGCCAATGGCGCCCAGGCCGAGGACGACGAGGTTCGGGTCGTTGCCGACAATGCACCCGATGTCGTTCTATTCGCCACGCGCCCGTCATGGGTGCGGGTGACATCGGCCGAGGGCACGGTCTTGCTGGAAAAGATCCTGGATGCGGGCGAACGCTATGTCCTGCCCGCGACCGAGGCGCCGCCGAAACTGCGCACCGGTTACGCGGGCGCGATCTATTTCGCGGTGAACGGAACGGCCTATGGCCCCGCGGGCGAGGGCGCGTCGGTGGTCAGCGACATTGCCCTGGGGCAGGAACAGCTCAAGGACAATTTCCAGCTTGCCGACCTTTCGGAGGATCCCGAACTTGCAACGCTGGTTGCCGAGGTCACGGTGCCGATCAAGACGGACTAGACCGGTTGTCGCGCCGCCTGTCGGGGCTTATCTGATTCATTGAGAATTCAAATCGGGAGAGGGGCCATGTCGCTCAACCACGTTCGCCCGTGGCGCAATATCCACCGCCGCAGCTCGCGGCGGATTCATGTCGGCGCGGTGCCGGTGGGGGGCGATGCGCCGATCTCGGTGCAGACGATGACCAACACCGCCACCACCGATGTGCGCGCCACCATCGAACAGGTGCGGCGCTGCGCCGAGGCCGGCGCCGATATCGTGCGCGTCTCGACCCCGGACGAAGCCAGCGCCAAGGCGTTGAAACAGATCGTGGCCGAAAGCCCGGTGCCGATCGTGGCCGATATCCACTTTCACTACAAACGCGCGATCGAAGCGGCCGAGGCCGGCGCGGCCTGCCTGCGGATCAACCCGGGCAATATCGGCGACGAAAACCGCGTGAAAGAAGTCATCCGCGCGGCCAAGGACCACGGCTGTTCGATCCGGATCGGGGTCAATGCCGGCTCGCTTGAGCGTCACCTGCTGGAAAAATACGGCGAGCCCTGCCCCGAGGCCATGGTCGAGTCGGGGCTGGAGCACATCCGCATCCTGCAGGACAACGATTTTCATGAATTCAAGATCAGCGTGAAGGCCAGCGACGTGTTCCTGGCCGCCGCCGCC
>JADQCD010000181.1 GCA_016278285.1 Actibacterium sp. | reverse complement strand
GCGTCCTGCACCAGCTTCGGCAGCGCCTCATGCGGCTCGGCCTTTGCCCGGTTCAGGTCCTCGGAGACGGATGGGTCGCGGTAGATGTGGTAGAGCTTCGAGCGCAGCGTCTTTGCGTCCGGAACAGCGTCGTCGCGCACGACGACCCGGGGCGTCTTCACGAGCCCGGCCTCGATCGCGTCGTTCAAACCGAAATCCGAGATGATCCAGTCGAACAGCGCCGTGTCGGTGCTCTTCTTCCCTGTCGGGGCGAAGGGCGTGGCCGAGAGGTCGAAACAGCGCTGGATGCGCCGGGTCTTGTGGATGCGGTCCAGACCCTCGATCCAGCGCGTGGCTTCATCAAGGTCGATGCCCTGTTCGGCTGCCGCCTTCTTGCTGATCTTCACCTCGGGCGGTTTGCGATAGGCGTGGTGCGCCTCGTCGTTGATGACGATGATGTCCTTGTGCGACTCCAGCTTGCCCAGCACCCGTCGGGTGAAGGCCTCGTCGGACTCGCGCCCTTTCTTCACCACCGATCGGTCGGCTTCCTTCAGCGGCATCAGCGTGTGCCAGTTCTCGATCAGCACCTCCGCCTGGTTCAGCTTCTGGCGCAGGGCCTCGGACGGGCACAGGTTGAACTCGTCGTAGTAGCTGCCTTCGCTCGGCAACAGCACCTGCAGCCGTTCCTTCACGGTCAGGCCGGGCGCCACGATGAACACGGCGCGGCTGAAATCCTTGTTCCGCTTCGGATAGGTCAGCGCATTCAGCACTTGCCAGGTGATGATCATCGCCATCACCGTGGTCTTGCCTGCGCCCGTGGCCATCTTGTTGCACAGCCGCTCCCACGTCCCGCCATCGCCGGGGATCGCGATGCCCTGCTTGTAGGCCTCGGCCCCCTCGACCCACCAGATCAGCGTCTCGATGGCCTCGAGCTGGCAGAAATAGAACGGGTACTGGCGCGCATCGCGGTCGTGCCAGTGCTCCAGCAGCTTGCGGGTGACGATGGTGACGCCGGGCCAACCGTCCGCGCGCCATTGATCCACGCGCGCCCGGATCGTGTTCACCAGTTCCAGCACCTCGGTGCGCTTGGTGTTGTTGCGCGCGTCGAAGACCTCGTAGCTCGCCGGCCGCCGCTCGGGTTTGATCTCGAGCTTGCCGCCCTTGCCTTCGACCCAATGCTGCGCGGGGCACTCGAATGGCGTGTTGATGATGAGGGACATGGGCCTACCCCTCGAGCGGCATGATCTTGAGCGACTCGATCCCGCGGTCGTCCACGATCTTTACCGCGATCCGGCGGTTCTCGCCCGCCTCGAAGGGCAGCGAGACGGTGCCGTGGAACTGTTCCAACAGATCCTCGTCCAGCTCCGCGCGGACGGTCTTGCGCAGGCGGTTCCAGCCGCCCTTCGCATCCGCCATCGGGAAGAACACCTGGTGCGGCATCAGCGAGCGGTTGTCGTAGTCCACGTCCAGCGACCACATCGCGATTTGCTTCTTGCCGCCGGAGACGAGGTCGCCCGCCTTCGGATCGAAATAGTCGAAACCGTTGACCTCGACCTCCCACAGCCCGTCGTTGCGCTTGCGGAGCTCCACGTCCGGCTGGCCCATCAGCCAGAAGGACTGGTTCGAGGCGCGCTTCTTCTTCAGATCCTCGGTCAGCAGATCGGTGTTCATCTGCGCCTTGAGCAGCGTCACCCCGGGCCAGTTCACCTCGTCGATGTCCTTTGCGGCCTCCGGGTCGAAGGTGAAAGCACAGAACAGGATGAATTTCGGCGACGGGCGCAGGGTCTCGGCCTCGGTCAGCGCCAGTTCCACCTGCCTCTGCTCCAGCGCCGCGTGCTCGGGGCCGAAGCTGACGACGACGCGCTCGCCCGTCTCGGCCAGCGATCCGCTGGCGTGGAGGTAGCGCAGCCCCGGCAGCGTCTCGAACTCAGCGAAGCGCAGCATGGCGCCGCCCTTGCCGCGCACGCCGGTCTTGAGCAGTTCGTCGCGCCACAGCGACTGGCGCGAGGTCTCGCCTGAGCGGGCGACGGTCTCGTCGGCCTCTTGAGGCGGCATGCTTTCGTCCAGCGACAGGACGGTCGGCGCGGGCACCGCCTCGACCGAAAAGGGCCCGCAGATGCGCAGCTTTGATCGGTCGATGCGGGGCTTGTCGTAAAGCGTCTCCTGCTCGGCATGGTCGCTGATGCTTTGATCCATGCGGCGCTGCATCGCCTGACGGGCGGCGTGGAAGGTGTCGAAAGGCGCGCGGGCGGCCTCGGGCCAATCGTCCGGCCAGTCGAAGGGCACCTCCCATTCGTGCAGGGTGTCGCCCTTGGCGAAATCCACCGGCTTGCCTTTGCGCACGCCCTGCGTGGGCTTGAGCGGCTTCGGGGGGGCGGCGGCCAGCGCGGCATTCAGGTCGGCCAGCGCCGCCGCGATCTTCGGGTGGTCCTCGTTGTAGATCGTGTCGATGTCGGGGTTGTTGGCGATGCTTTTCAGCGTGATGTGCGGCACCGTCTCGTAGTCGAAGCCGCCCTTCAGCCCCTCATGCGGATAGCGCAGGGCGTAGTAATCGAAGCTGGCGGTCATCAGCCGCTGCTTGGCCAGCGTGATCGCCACGCGAGAGGTGTCGCAGGTGATCCAGCGCCGCCCCCATTTCTCGGCAACGAAGGCGGTGGTGCCGGAGCCACAGGTGGGATCCAGCACGAGATCGCCTGGATCGGTGGTCATCAGCAAGCACCGCTCAACGATTGAGGCGCTTGTTTGAACGACGTAGATGATCCCCGCCGCACCGGCGACATCCGACCAAATATTTGAGATCGGAAATGCCGCGAAGTCTTCAATGAATCGTACGTATGCGATTGTAGTTTTGCGAGCGCTAATTCTGTTGGCTCTGCGAAGGCGCTCGAGACCATCGTAGCTGGTCTTCCAGTTGGAGGTTTCGCCCGAGTGATATTTCTTGCCTTCGAAAGACCATTCCCCCGTTGTGTTCGTTCTGACGCCGCTGGAAATCAAGCTAGTGAGCTGAAAAACTCGTCCTTCAGGGATTTCCTGCTCACCCCTCTTTTGCTTCGCGTTCAGACTGGCGCGCAATCCATCTTGCAGCTGAATTCTATCATAACGCTGCCCACTTCCGTGGCCCACGCCCACTTCTTTGTTGCGGTAAATCTGGTGGTATTTGACCTTCGAAATATCCTTTGCGTACCAAACGACGTAGTCGGCGACATTTGGAATCTTTTCGGTCTCTTGCCCGCCAGTCTTCTGAACCGTGATTATCGAGACTCGGTTTTTGGCGCCAAATATCTCGTCGAGCAAATCGGTGCACAGGTTTAGATTCTCGTCCCCAATCTGCACGAACACCGACCCGCTCTCAGTCAGCAGTTCTCGCGCCAGCATCAGCCGGTCGCGCAGGTAGGTGAGGTAGGAATGGATGCCGAGCTCCCAGGTGTCCCGGAACGCCTTGATCATCTCGGGTTCCTGGGTGAGGTCGGCGTCAGCGCGGTCCTTCACGTCGCGCTTGTTCGTGAAGGGCTGGAAGTTCGAGCCGTATTTGATGCCATAGGGAGGGTCGATGTAGATCATCTGCACGCGGCCAGTCATGCTTTCCTTGGTCAGCAGCGAGTTCATCACCAGCAGGCTGTCGCCCGCCACCAGCCGGTTCGACCAGACCTTTTCATGGTGATAGAAATCCAGCGCCTGGCGCAGCGGCAGGTTCTCGAACGGCGCCGCGAACAGGTCCGGCTGCTGCCACTGCGTCGGCGCGTCCTTGCCCTTCAGCCGCTTTGCCGCGTTGGCGAGGATCGTCGCCGGGTCCACCCGTTCGTGGACATGGAGCGAGACGGTATCGACCTCGACGCTCGTCCGCTCCGCCTTGCCCGTCCAGTTGAGATAGGGCGCCTGCAGCCGCTTCAACTCCTGCAGCGCGTCCTTCATCCGCTCGGGATCGTCACTGGCCAGCGCGTCGTCGATGAGCTTCTCGATTCCCGCCCGCGCAGAGTCGAAGTTCAGCACCGGGTCGAGATGGGGGTCGTAGGCCCAGACCGTCTTCTCGCCATCCGGATCGGTGCCGGCATGGACCATCCCGACCTCGGGGTTGTTCACCCGCGTCTCGCCGTGGCGGTAGCTGAGCACCTGCGCGGGCCCGTCAGGCTTCCGAGCAGCCTTCTTCCTGCCCGCCGTCGCGCGTTGCCGCGGCGCAGCCAGAGTCGTGGGGGTCAGTTCGAACCCGTCCACCTCGTCGTCGCTGTCATCGTCCTCGTCCGAGGCATCCTCGTCCTCGTCACCCTCCATGTCGCCTGCCACCCGCATGATCGATCCGCCCCGCCCACGGCCGCGGGCGAGAAGCCCATCGTCGACCAGCGCATCACGCGCAGCGACGTAGTCGTCGTCGGCAAGGCCCGGCACACGCTCGCGCAACAGCGCCATCATAGCGCCATTGCCGATGGAGGAGCCATCTTCGGGGGCGAGCGAAAGGATCAGGTCGGTCAGGCTATCAGACATGCGGGGCGCGAACTCACGAAAAGGGCTTGTTTTCCAGAAGACTATCGCGCGAGTCTTTGTTTTGCACGCCCGATTCCGCCGCTTGCGCCGGACATCGCCCTTCATTGGCCCGAGAATTCATGCTGTACGACCGCATCATCAAGCAGGGGACGATCAACGAGCCGAAGGGCAAGCCGGCGCCGGACTTTGCGCTGCCGTCGACGGTCAACTGGATGCGTGCCCTGCGGATCCTCGCTGAGGACGAAGGGATCGACTTTAAAACGGCGACGTCCTTCTATGGCAAGGAAGGCAAGCGGACGATGGGTGTGCTGGTTGAGAACACCGTGCTCGAGCAACTTTTCCTCGGGCTTCATCATCTTTCTGCCCTCGATCAGTTCCGATGCGGAACGACGGCCGCGGACTACGCGCGGGTCGGAGTGTTGGCCTGGTATTACGGCGTCGCCAACGCGGCGAGCGCTATGACCGCCGCGCAATCCGGATCCTTCCAGGAGGACCATGCTGGGACTGCGCGGCTGTGGGACGAACAGATCGCCAGCCGGGGCCTCGCCATGGCGCCATTCAGCTGGAGAGTGAGCAGTCTCGTGGAGAAGACCTACAAGGCGGAGGTCGATGCACTGCGGAATGGCAGCGCCGGGAAGCTCCAGACGCGCCCCTCTACGAAAGACGACGCCCTCGGCGCAGCTGCCGGGTATTTGTCCGGATCGGCGAAGTGGTACGCGTGGAAGACAGAGGAGGACCTGAAACGCGAGCGTGCGTTCAAGGAACTGGGCGTCGACAGCTTTCGCTCGAAAGCTGCAAGGACGCTGCGGGATCAGAGGCTTG
>JADQCD010000257.1 GCA_016278285.1 Actibacterium sp. | reverse complement strand
GCCACCCGCGCCCTCCGACCCGGCGCCCGACATCAGCCAGCTGACCCCGCCGCCCGAGGCCGAGGTGGAGCAGAATCCCCCGGTTCCGTCCGCGCCGCCCGAGGCCGATGCCGGCGCGACGGTCGTCACCGAAACATCCCGGCCCCGGGAAGCCCCGCGCGTGGCCCCCCGTCCCGCGCTACCGCCGCCACCCGATGCGGCGGTGTCCGACGTGGTGACCCGGGCCACCCGGCCCACCAACGAGGCCGAGGCGCAGGTGCAGCCCGAGCAGCGGAGCCAGGCGCCCGAGGAGGCGACGACCGAGATCGTGACCGAGGCCGACCGACCGCAGGAGCGCGACCCGGTTATGACCGCCTCGATGCGTCCGCGGGCCCGGCCCGCACCCCCCGCGGCGCAAACATCCGCCCCGGCGCCGGAGTCGCAGCCGCCCGTGTCCGAGGTGCCGTCCCCGGCTGACGATCCGATGGCCGAAGCGGTGGCTGAAGCTGTTGCGCAAGCCGTCAGCGGCGCGTCGGGCACCGGTGGCGCGGGGCTTGCCCCGACGGGGTCGACGATGACCCCGGGCGAGAAGGATGCGCTGCGCCTTGCGGTGCAAAGCTGCTGGGTGATCGACCCCGGATCGCCCGCGGCGCGTGTGGTGGTGACCGTCGGCATGTCCCTGACCGAAGAAGGCCGTGTGCAGGAAGGATCGGTCGAGCTGATCTCGAACACCGAAGGCGACCCCGCCGCGGTGCGCACCGCGTTCGACTCGGCGCGCCGCGCGATTCTGCGGTGCGATGCGGAGCAATCGGGGTTTGACCTGCCACGCGAAAAGTATTCCCAATGGCGCAACGTCGAGATTACCTTCGACCCCTCGAAATACAGGAATTGACCATGGTTCGGATTCTTACCCTTCTCATCGCCCTGATCGGGCTGGCCATTGCGCCGCTTCCGGCGCTGGCGCAGGGTGGGCCCTTGCGCATCGTGATCGACGAAGGCGTGATCGAGCCGGTGCCCTTCGCGGTGCCCGATTTCGTCGCCGAGAATGCCGAGGCCGCGCAATATGCGCGCGACATCACGCGGGTGATCGCCGCGGACCTCAGCGGCACCGGGCTGTTTCGGGAAATTCCCGCCGATGCGTTCATCGCCCGCATAAGCAGTTTTCAGAGCCCGGTGCAGTTCGCCGACTGGAAGGCGATAAACGCGCAGGCGCTGATTACCGGGGCGGTGAGCGTGGGCTCGGACGGCCGCCTGACGGTCAAGTTCCGTCTGCTCGACGTGTTCGCCGAGACCGCGCTGGGTGACGGGTTGCAGTTCACGGGCACCACGTCGGCCTGGCGGCGGGTGGCGCACAAGGTGGCCGACCAGGTCTATTCGCGGATCACCGGCGAAAGCGGCTATTTCGACAGCCGTGTCGTGTTCGTATCCGAAAGCGGGTCCAAGGGCGACCGCCGAAAGCGGCTGGCCGTCATGGATTACGATGGCGCAAACCTGCAATACCTGACCGACGGCAATGCGCTGGTTCTGGCGCCGCGGTTTTCGCCGAACGGCGAGCGGGTGCTCTTTACCAGCTATGAGACGGGCTTTCCGCAGATCTACCTGATGGACGTGTCCACCGGCAATCGCCGGCCGCTGGACAATCTGCCGGGCAGCATGACCTTTTCGCCCCGGTTCGGGCCGGACGGCAACACGGTCTTGTTTTCGCAGTCGCAGGGCGGCAATACCGACCTCTATTCGATGCCGCTTTCGGGCGGGGCGCGCATGCGGTTGACCTCGGCCCCGTCGATCGAGACGGCACCCAGTTATTCCCCGGACGGGCAGATGATCGTGTTCGAAAGCGACCGCTCGGGCAGCCAGCAGCTTTACGTCATGCCGGCCACCGGGGGCGAGCCGCGGCGGATCAGCTTCGGTCCTGGCCGCTATTCGACGCCGGTTTGGTCACCGCGCGGCGACATGATCGCTTTCACCAAGCAGTATAACGGCCGGTTCCATATCGGGGTGATGCGCAACGACGGGTCCGAAGAGCGGCTGCTCACGTCCTCGTTCCTTGACGAAGGGCCGACATGGTCGCCCAATGGGCGCGTCATCATGTTCGCGCGGGAAACCGCCGGCGCGGGCGGGACCTCATCGCTCTATTCGGTGGACGTATCGGGCCGCAACCTCAAGCCGGTGCCTACGCCGGCCGGCGGATCGGACCCGTCATGGTCGCCTCTGCTTCCCTGACGCGACTCGTTAACAAAGCGGTGCGTGGCTGATATGATCGCGCGCATCGAGCCAAGGAAAACAACAAGGACAGTGTCATGAATTTCTTTACCAAGACAATGCTGGGCCTGGCGGCACTGGGCCTGGCGGCCTGTTCCGATCCGGCGCGTTTCGGCGACGGAAGCGGCACCGATGCGGGTGCGGCCGGTGGTTTCGTGGCAGGCAGCCCCTCGGACCCCAGTTCGCCCGCCTATTTCCAGCAGACCGTGGGCGATCGCGTGCTCTTCGAGGTGGATCAAAGCTCGCTTTCGGATTCGGCGATCGCGACTTTGAACGGCCAAGCCCAATGGTTGCTGACCAACACCGATTACACGGTCCTGATCGAAGGCCACGCCGATGAGCAGGGCACCCGCGAATACAACCTGGCGCTCGGCGCGCGGCGGGCCAATTCGGTCAGCGAATATCTGGTGTCGCGCGGGGTGTCGCCGGCGCGTATCCGCACCGTTAGCTATGGAAAGGAGCGGCCGATCGCGCTGTGTTCAGACGAAGCCTGCTATGCGCAGAATCGCCGCGCGGTGACGGTGGTGACCGCCGGCGCGAGCAGCTGACGGTTGCACAGGACGGAAGGAGGCCAGGGATGATGGTGCGGCGCCTGGGGCTGGTGGCATGTCTTGCGATCGCGGTGGCCGGCCCGGCCACGGCACAATCGCGCGAGGGGACTCTGGCCGACATTCGCCAGCAGTTGACGGTTCTTAATGTCGAGATCCAGAAGCTCAAGCGCGAGCTTTCGACCACCGGCGGGGTTTCGGTTCCGGCTGGCGGCGAAAGCCTGATTCAGCGCGTCGATGCAATCGAACAGGAGCTTCAGCGCCTGACCGAAAAGACCGAGGAATTGCAGTTCCGCATCGAAAGCATCGTGTCGGACGGCACCAACCGGATCGGCGACCTGGCCTTCCGCCTGTGCGAACTGGAAACCGATTGCGACATTTCCGAGCTGGACAAGGCATCGCCGCTGGGCGGCGTTGCCCCGAGCGCCGGCATCGGTCCGTCTGTCGCGGCCGTGACCCCGCCGCCGCAGGACGGCGGCGGCGAACCGGTTCTGATGGCAGTGGGCGAGCAAGAGGCCTTCGACCGGGCCAAGGCGGCCCTGGACGCAGGTCGGTTTGCCGAAGCCGCGGAGGGGTTCGCCGCCTTCGTTCGCGATTACCCGGCCGGTCCTCTGAATGCCGAGGCGCATTACCACCGCGGCATCGCCCTGAAACGCCGGGGTGCGACCTCGGACGCCGCCCGGGCCTTCCTCGAAAGTTTCTCCGGCGCGCCAGAGGGGGCGGTCGCGCCGCAAGCGCTGCACGAGCTGGGCGTGACGCTGGCCGAGCTGGGGCAGACCCGCGAGGCATGCGTAACCCTGGGCGAGGTCGCCGCGCGCTTTCCCGACTCGGCCGTGGCGCCGCAGGCCACCGCCGCGCGGGACGACCTCGGCTGCAATTGACCGCGTCGGCGAGGCTTGAGAACGCATTCGCCACGGCACTGGGCGGCCGGGTGCCGGCCCATCTTGGCGTCGCTGTCTCGGGCGGCGGCGATTCCATGGCGCTGCTGCATCTTGCCGCTGCCTGGGCGCGGGCGCGGGGCGTTCCGGTTTCGGCCGTCACGGTGGACCACGGCTTGCGTTCCGAGGCTGTGGCCGAAGCGGGGTTCGTTGCCGACGCCTGTGCAACGCTGCAGGTGCCCCATGACACGCTGCGCTGGACCGGTTGGGACGGGCGGGGCAACCTTCAGGCCGCGGCCCGCGCGGCGCGCTATCGGTTGATGGTGGATTGGGCGCATGGGCTCGGCATAGATGCCATCGTCCTGGGTCACACGAAGGACGATCAGGCCGAAACCTTCCTGATGCGCCTGGCGCGGGGGTCGGGCCCGGACGGGCTGTCGGGGATGGCGGCGTCGCATCGGCAGAACGGGATGCTCTGGCTGCGTCCGCTGCTGGGTGTCAGGCGTGAAACGCTGCGCGATTATCTGTCGCGGGGCGGACAGGGCTGGATCGAGGATCCATCGAACCGGGACATGCGGTTCGAACGCGTCAGGGTGCGGCAGGCGCTGGCGGGCCTGGGCGATGTCGGGCTGACTGTCGACGGGCTGGCCGACCGTTGCGCACGCATGGCGATGGTGCGCGAGGCGCTGGATCACCTGGCGCGCGAAACGGCCGAATCCGCCGGCATTCACGACCGGGGCGATCTTCTGTTCGAAAGCGCAAGGCTGCTGGCCGCCCCGCGCGAGACGCGGCTGCGGCTTCTCGCCGCGGCGCTGTGCTGGGTGGCGTCGGCAGACTACCGCCCACGACTGGCGGCGCTGGAATCCGCGGCCGCGGCGGCGTTTGCGGGGGAACGGCGCAGCCTGCACGGCTGCCTGCTTTCCTCCGATGGCGCCCGTCTGCGCATCAGCCGCGAGCCGAACGCCGTGCGCGGCGTGGTCGCCGCGCCGGATCGGCCCTGGGATACGCGCTGGCGGCTTTTCGGTCCGCAGATCAACGATGTGCATTTGCGTGCGCTTGGCGAAACAGGCCTGGCGCACTGCACGGGCTGGCGAGAGACGGGCCTGCCGCGGGCGTCTCTTCTTGCCTCGCCCGCGGTCTGGCGGGGCACGGATCTGGTCGCGGCGCCGCTGGCCGGCCGGCCCGGTGGCTGGCGCGCGGAATTGGCGCCCCCCGCGGATGATGTGCTACAAGTGGTCATATCGCATTGAACCTGTGACGCTTATCTCTATTTTAGGAGGAACGGTCGGCGTTCCCGGCCCCAGATTTCAAGGAGTGCACCGTGGGTAACGCGCGCAACATCGCCTTTTGGGTCGTCCTTTTCCTGCTCATACTGGCGTTGTTCAATCTCTTCAGTGGTGGCCAGTCGACGATGTCGTCGCAATCCATCAGCTATTCGGAATTCGTCAACCGCGTCGAGTCGGGTGAAGTCGCTTCGGTCAAGCTGGACGGCGAAAAGGCGGTGATCCACGGCCAGGATGGATCGACCTACAGCACGATCATCCCCAAGGACGTGAATGTCGCCGAGCGGCTGGTATCGAACAATGTCGAGGTGACCGCCGAACCGCAGGAACAAAGCGGTATCCTGACCTATGTCGGCACGCTGCTGCCTTTCCTGATCCTGATCGGCATATGG
>JADQCD010000200.1 GCA_016278285.1 Actibacterium sp. | reverse complement strand
GCTTTTTCAGATGGCCCGCGTTGTTCAGCGCCTCATAGGCCATGCCCGCGCTCATCGCGCCGTCGCCGATCACCGCGATCGCGTCGCCGATGCCGTATTCCGGCGCCCCGCCAAGATCGCGCGCCACCGCGAAGCCGAGCGCGGCGCTGATCGAGGTCGAGCTATGCGCCGCACCGAACGGATCATAGGGCGACTCGCTGCGCTTGGTGAAACCCGACAGACCGTCCTTCTGGCGCAGGGTGCGGATGCGGTCGCGCCTGCCGGTCAGGATCTTGTGCGGATAGCTTTGGTGCGATACGTCCCAGATCAGCCGGTCGCGCGGCGTGTCGAACACGGCGTGCAGCGCTACGGTCAGTTCGATAACGCCAAGCCCGGCCCCCAGGTGGCCGCCGGTCTGTGACACGGCCGAGATCGTCTCGGCGCGTAGCTCGTCGGCCAGCTGTTCAAGCTGGCGGTCGCTGAACCCCTTCAGGTCGGCGGGGCTGTGCACCTTGTCCAGCAGCGGTGTCGCGGGGCGGTCTGTCATGGGGCCCTCCGGGGGCGCGGAAAATCACATCTCGCGGGAGATAACGAAGCGGGCGGCTTCCCGCAAGTTCCGTGCCGCATCTCCGTAAGGGATCAGCGCCGCCTCGGCGTCCCGGGCAAGCGTCCTTGCGCGGGTTTTCGCCTCGTCGAGTCCCAGAAGCGACACGAAAGTGGCCTTGCCGGCGCTGGCGTCCTTGTTCAGCCGCTTGCCCGCCTTCGCCGCGTCGCCCTCGACATCCAGAATGTCGTCAGCGATCTGGAAAGCAAGCCCCAGCGCCTTGGCATAGCTCCGCATCGGGGCCGGGTCGGCGCTGGCCAGACGCGCGCCCGCCTCGGCCGACCAGACGATCAGCGCGCCGGTCTTTCCGGCCTGAAGCGCGGTGATCTGTTCCAGCCCGGGCGGGGTGGAACAAGTCTCGGCGGCGATGTCGCGCGCCTGTCCCAGCACCATGCCCCGCGCGCCGGCGGCATGGGCCAGCGTGGATATCAGGTCGATCCGGATCGCTGCGTCAGGATGCGTCAACGGATCTGCCAGCAGCTCGAAGGCAAGCGTTTGCAACCCGTCGCCGGCCAGCACGGCGGTCGCCTGGTCCCATTTGAGATGCACCGTCGGCAGACCGCGGCGCAGGTCGTCGTCATCCATGCAGGGCAGGTCGTCATGGACCAGAGAATAGGCATGTATCGCCTCGATCGCTGCGGCGGCCTGAACCGCTCGATCCGCCGGCACATCGTGCAGCGCCGCGCTTTCCATCACCAGAAATGCACGCAGCCGCTTGCCGCCCGCCACGGCATAGCGCATCGCGTCGATTACCTGCTGATCCGGATATTGCATCAGAAGCGCGTCGAGGTGGCCGCCGACCTCCGCGGCCACCTGCGCCAACCTGTCGGCGAACATCTATTGCCCTTCGACGCGGGTCGTTCCGTTCGGATTGCCCTCGGCGTCGAGGGTGATCGCGGCGACCTTTTCCTCGGCCTCTTTCAGCTTGGTCTCGCACCGTTTCTTCAGCGCCGCGCCGCGTTCGTAAAGCTTGATGGAATCCTCCAGCGGCACGTCGCCGCGCTCAAGGTGGTTCACCACCCGCTCCAGCTCGGCCATCGCCTCTTCGAAGGTCATGTCGTCAACCGTCTTCTGTTCGCTCACGATCCCCGCTCCAACAACACGTTCACATGCGCCGCCACGCCATCGGCCAGCGCTTCCAGATCATATCCGCCTTCGAGTGTCGAGACCACCTTGCCGCCGCAACAGGCATCGGCCAGATCGCAAAGCCGCTGCGTGATCCATGTGAAATCCTCGGTGTCCAGTTCCATCTGCGCCAGCGGGTCATTGCGGTGCCCGTCGAAGCCGGCAGAAAGCAACAAGAGCTCGGGGCGAAAGGCCTGCAACGCCGGAATGACCTGCCGGTCGACCGCGTCACGGAACCGGCCGCTGTCGGCATGGGGCGGCAGCGGCACGTTCAGGATATTGTCATGCGCGCCACGCTCGGCGGACGACCCGGTGCCGGGATAGAGCGGCATCTGGTGTGTCGAGGCGAACAGCACACGCGCCTCGTCCCACAACAGGTCCTGCGTGCCGTTGCCGTGATGCACGTCGAAATCCATGATCGCCACCCGTGACAACCCGTGATGGTCCAGCGCGTATTTCGCGGCAATCGCGACATTGCCGAACAGGCAGAACCCCATTGCCGTCTCGCGCTCGGCATGATGGCCAGGCGGGCGCGTGGCGACGAAGGCATTGTCGGCCTGCCCGCCCAGCACCATGTCGACCGCCTGCAGGACGCCGCCGACACCGCGCAGCGCCGCCTTCAGCGAACCCGGCGAAACGTGGGTATCGGGATCGACGGCGGTAATGCCATGGTCCGGGATCGTGTCCAGCACCCGGTCGAGATAGACTTGCGGGTGACAGCGCAGCACCGCGTCCGGGTCGGCCAGCGGCGCCTCGACCCTCTTCAGTGCGGCGAAATCGGCTTGATCGAGCCGTCGCAGCACCGCTTCCAGGCGCGCGGCGCGTTCGGGATGTCCGGGCGGCGTGACATGGCCGAGGCAGTCGCTGTGGGTCAGCAGGGCAGTGGTCATTGCGGCAGGCTAGACGCTGCGCCCGGCAGGGGCAAGCGCACTCAGTCCGGGGCCAGCATGTAACCCTCGCCGCGGACGGTCTGAAGATAGCGTGGCTGTTTCGGGTCGGCTTCGATCTTGCGACGCAGGCGGGTGATCTGCACGTCGACCGCGCGTTCCTGCGCCTGCCCACCGTCGCGGCCCAGATCCTCGACCAGTTTTCGGCGGGTCACGGCCGCATCCGGGCAGGACGCGAAGATCCGCATCAGCTGGCTTTCTGTCGCGGTCAGGCGGATCGGCTGATCGCCCTGCCACATCTCGCCCCGTTCAATGTCATAACGCACAGATCCAAGGTGCAGAATCTTCGGTCCGGTCACGCGGATCTGCGGCTGCGGCACCCGGCGCAGAATCGCGTTGATCCGCAGCAAAAGTTCCCTGGGCTCGAACGGCTTTGGCAGATAATCGTCTGCCCCGGCCTCCAGGCCGGCGATGCGGTCGCTGGTCTCGCCCCGTGCGGTAAGCAGCAGGATCGGTGTCGCGATCCATTCGCGCAGGTCGCGGGTCAGGCTGATGCCGTCTTCGCCCGGCATCATCACGTCCAGCACGATCATGTCGAATTCCAGGCCCGCCAGAAGGCGCCGGGCATGACCGGCATCGCGCGCCGCGCTTACAAGGAAACCGTTCCGCACCAGGAATTTGTGCAGCAACCCGCGGATCCGCTCGTCATCATCGACGATCAGCAGGTGCGGCATGGCCATGTCCTGCATCATCCACCATCCTTGAGCCGGTTGAAATGGGCCCGCATCTCGGGTTCCATCATCGCCTCCAGCACCTGGCGGAAGCCGGCGACCGCCTCGGGTCCGGCGGCGCGATAGGCCTTGCGCATCCGGGCGCGCTGTGCGTCGGAAAGTTGCTGTTCAAGCGCCGCGCCCTCTTCGGTCAGGCACAGATGCCGCTCACGCTTGTCGCGGTTGCCCACGCTGCTTTTGACCAGCCCGTCCTCGATCAGGGTGCGAAGCACGCGGTTGAGCGACTGCTTGGTGACCCCGAGAATGGACAACAGGTTATTCACCGTTGTGCCCGGCACCCGGTGGATGAAATGCATCGCGCGGTGATGGGCGCGACCATACCCGTATTGTTCCAGAATGCGATCGGGGTCTGCGGTGAAACCGCGATAGGCGAAGAACATCGCCTCGATCCCCTTGCGCAACTGTTCATCGGTCAGGAACAGCAAGCTTTCGCCGCTGTGAATCGCGGCCGGCGTGCTGTCGGGCATGTCGATCCCCCTTCCTTTGGTCCAGTTTCTTCAGTTTTACGTCAGCCTTGTTGACTTTCCAAGAATCAATTGATACCGAAAATTCGATTTTGCGAAATTTTATGTCCGAAATGGACATAAGTATCGCAATATATAGCAAAGGCCGGCAGCTGCCGGAATGTCAGGAAAGGGATGGTCATGGCTGGCTATGATGACCGAGACGGACAGATCTGGATGGATGGAAAGCTGCTGCCGTGGCGCGACGCGAATGTGCATGTCCTGACCCATGCACTGCACTATGCCTCATCCGTGTTCGAGGGTGAGCGGTGCTATGACGGAAAGATCTTCAAGAGCCGCGAACATTCGGAACGGTTGCACAGATCCGCGAAACTGATCGACTTCGAGGTGCCCTTCAGCGTGGACGCGCTGGAGGCCGCCAAGCAGGAGGTTCTCAAGGCCAACGGCCAGACCGATGCCTATGTCCGTGCCTTCGCCTGGCGCGGTTCGGGTGAAGACATGGGCGTGGCCAGCGCCCGCAACCCGGTGCGCGTGGCCATCGCCACATGGGAATGGGGCGCCTATTACGGTGACGCCAAGATGAAGGGCGCGAAACTGGACATTTCCAGGTGGAAGCGGCCCAGCCCCGAAACGATCCCGAGCCACGCCAAGGCGGCCGGCCTTTACATGATCTGCACGATGTCCAAGCACGCGGCCGAGGCCAAGGGCTGCGGCGACGCGATGATGTTCGACTATCGCGGCTATGTGGCCGAGGCCACCGGCGCCAACATCTTCTTCGTCAAGGATGGAGAGGTGCATACGCCCCTGCCTGATTGCTTTCTCAACGGGATCACCCGGCAGACCGTGATCGGAATGCTGAAAGAGCGGAACGTGCCCGTTCATGAACGGCACATCATGCCCGAAGAGCTGGAAGGGTTCGAACAATGCTGGCTGACCGGCACGGCGGCCGAGGTGACGCCGGTGGGCCAGATCGGCGACTACAATTTCGAGGTCGGCGCGTTGACCCGCGACATCGCCGAAAGCTATGAGAAACTGGTTCGGGCCTGAGGGCGCCGTGACCGCCGGTTGCCTTGGCCCGTCCGCCGGTTATCCCTGTGGTGTCATCGCCTTGCGCGGGCGGTCACGCCTCAGCCCCAGCTGGCGTTCGCGCCAGATGATCAGCACGCCTGCGAGGATGACCAGCCCGGCGCCGAACAGCATGGTCGGCGTCGGCACCTCGTCGAACACGAAATAGCCGATCGCCAGCGCCAGAAGCATCGAGGCATAGTCGAACGGCGCGATGACCGAGGCGTCGGCATAGCGATAGCTCGATGTCAGGCAGATCTGCCCCAACCCGCCCAGCACGCCGGCCATGACCAGGAAGGCCGCCACGCGCGGGGCAGGGATGACCCAGCCGAAGGGAAGCGTTACCAGCGAAAGCATCGTTGCCGTGACCGAGAACCAGAACACGATGGCGGGCGTGCGTTCGGTCCGGACCAGCTTGCGCACGAAGACCTGCGCCAGCGCCGCGCAGGTGGCCCCGGCCAGAACC
>JADQCD010000029.1 GCA_016278285.1 Actibacterium sp. | reverse complement strand
TTGACGCGGCTGGAGGGCAAGCGCCTGCCGCGATCCCATGTCGGCGTCCCCAAGGGCATCCTGACGCCGATGCAGACCCGCGAAGCCACGGCGCGGCGCACCATCGCGGCGTTGGGCTATAACGAATGCGTCACCTATTCCTTCATCGACAAGACGTCGGCCCGGCTTTTCGGCGGGGGCGAGGATGCCACGAGGCTGGACAACCCGATCTCGACGGAGATGAGCCATATGCGTCCGGCTCTGCTGCCCGGTCTGTTGCAGGCGGCAGCGCGCAACCAGGCGCGCGGATTAGCCGATCTGGCGCTGTTCGAGGTCGGCCCGGCCTTTCACGGTGCCGAACCGGATGAACAGCATCTGCTGGCCTCGGGCTTGCTGGTGGGTCAAACGGGGCCCAGGGACGTGCATGGCAGCCGCCGGGCGGTGGACCTTTACGATGCCAAGGCCGACGCCGAGGCGGTGCTGGGCGCCATCGGCGCGCCATCCAGGGTGCAGATCCTGCGCGATGCGCCGGATCACTGGCATCCGGGACGGTCGGGCCGAATCTGTCTGGGCCCCAGGAAGGTCATGGCGGTTTTCGGTGAATTGCACCCCAAGGTGCTGCGCGCGTTTGACGTGAAAGGCCCGGCCGTGGGCTTTACCATCTATCTCGAACAGCCGCCGTTCCCGCGAAGCCGCACCACCACGCGCCCGGGGCTGGCCACAAGCGATCTGCAACCGGTCGAGCGTGACTTTGCCTTCGTGGTCGATGCCGATGTCGAGGCGCTGACGCTGGTCAATGCCGCCGCCGGCGCCGACAAGACGCTGATCGAGGATGTGCGCGTGTTCGATGAGTTCATCGGCGGGTCCTTTGGTACGGGCAAGAAGTCGCTCGCCATCACGGTGCGGATGCAACCGACGGACAAGACCCTGACCGAGAAAGAGATCGAGGCGGTGGGCGCACGGATCGTGGAAAAGGTCGAAAAGGCGACCGGCGGCGTGCTGCGCAGCTGACACTGGGCGCTTTCCATTGCGGGGCAGGGGCGGCATCATGGGGACGCCGCTTTTCCGCATTCGGAGGTCGCCATGTTCAACGATCGTGATGATGCCGGGCGACAACTGGCCGAGGCCGTCGCCGCCGCGGCGCCCCGGGCGCCCGTGGTGCTGGCCCTGCCTCGTGGCGGGGTGCCGGTGGCGCGGCCCGTCGCGCGCCGCCTGGGCGCCCCGCTGGACTTGCTGCTGGTGCGCAAGCTGGGCGTTCCGGGCCAGCCCGAGCTGGCCGCCGGCGCGGTGGTCGACGGTGCCGCGCACGAGGTGGTGTTCAACGCCGACGTGCTGCGAATGACGGGTCTTGCCGAGGGCGATTTCGACCATGCGATCCGGGACAAGCTGAAAGAGATCGAGGCCCGGCGGCAATCCTATCTTCAGGGGCGCGCCCCTGTCGATGTTGAGGGCAGAACGGCCATCGTGGTCGATGACGGCATCGCCACAGGCGCCACCGTGCGCGCCGCGCTCAAGGCGCTGCGCCGGCGCGCGCCGCAGGCGATCTGGCTGGCCGTTCCCGTCGCCCCGCGCGAGGCAATTGCGGAAATGGAGCCGCTGGTGGACCGGCTGATTTGCCTTGAGGTGCCGCCCATGTTTTATGCCGTGGGCGCGCATTATGCCCGGTTCGATCAGGTCGACGATGCCGAGGTCGTCGCGGGGATGCGCGCTGAAGCGGAGCAGAGCGGAAAGGAAAAGGAATGACTCTGAGGGTCTATCTGTCGGGCGAGATTCACACCGACTGGCGCGAGCAGATCGTCGAGGGAGCCACAGGCCTGGACGTGGCGTTTGACGGCCCGGTGACCGATCACGCCGCAAGTGACGATTGCGGCGTGGCGATCCTGGGCGCCGAGGACGACAAGTATTGGCACGACCACAAGGGCGCGATGATCAACGCCATCCGGACGCGCAAAGGGCTGGCCGATGCCGATGTCGTCGTCGTGCGCTTCGGCGAGAAATACAAGCAGTGGAATGCCGCGTTCGACGCGGGGCAGGCGGCGGCGCTTGGCAAGTCGCTGATCGTGCTGCAGCAGCCCGAGCACGACCACGCGCTGAAAGAGGTGGATGCCGCGGCGCTGGCGGTCACACGCACGCCGCAGCAGGTGGTGGATATCCTGCGCTATGTCCTGACCGGAGAGCTCCGGTCCTGACCGCTCAAACCTTCGGAGGTTGTTGCAATCCGCGCTGCACGGCCGGGCGCGCAAGAAAGCGGTCCAGATAGGCGGGGACGTTATTCAGGTCGTCCCAGCCGACCACATCGCCCGACTTGTAGAAAACGCGCATCGTGCGCAGCCAGGGCGCGGTGGCGATGTCGGCGATGGAATAGTCGCCGCAGATCCACTGGGGCCCATCCAGCCGGGTGTCCAGCACCTTCAGCAGTCGGGCGCTTTCCCTCTCGTAACGCTGGACCGGGCGGGGATCCTTTATCTCCTTGCCCGCGCCGCGGAACCAGCCCAGCTGACCGAACATGGGTCCGAGGCCGCCCATCTGCCACATCAACCATTGCAGGACGTCATAGCGGCCCGCCGGATCGACGGGCATCAGGCGGCCGGTCTTTTCCGCCAGGTAGATCAGGATCGCGCCGCTTTCGAACAGCGGCAGCGGAGCGCCGCCCGGCCCGTCGGGGTCGATGATCGCGGGGATCTTGTTGTTGGGGCTCAGCGACAGAAACTCGGCCGTATGCTGATCGTCCTCGCCCAGTCTGACCGGATGCGCGTCATAGGGCAGGCCCAGTTCCTCCAGAGCGATAGAGATCTTCTGTCCGTTGGGCGTGGTCCAACCGTAATACTGGATGTGATCCGGCGCCTGGGGCGGCCAGCGACGGGTGATCGGGAAATCCGAAAGATCGGTCATTCTGCCTCCGTTTCCGGGCGCGCGCTGGCCCGTTCGGACCCTGTTATATTCGGCACCGGCAATTGACACAAACATGCTATATTTGCTCGGGGGGCGGGTCGGCCGCCTTTTTTTCATGAGGACAGGATGCTTAGTGAATTCAGGACCTTCATCGCCAAGGGCAATGTCATGGACATGGCCGTCGGCATCATCATCGGTGCGGCCTTTACCGCGATCGTGAGTTCACTGGTGGGGGACCTTATCAACCCGATCATCGGGCTGATCATCGGCGGCATCGACTTTTCCAACATGTTCATGGTTCTCAGTGACGGCGGCCCCTATGCCTCGCTCGCCGAGGCGCGGGATGCCGGAGCGGCCGTCTTCGCCTATGGGTCGTTCATCATGGCGGTGATCAATTTCCTGATCATCGCCTTCGTGGTGTTCATGCTGGTGCGCTATGTCAACAAGATCAAGGATGCGGCCGTCCGGAAAGATGAGGCCGCGCCGGTCGACGCCCCGAAAGGCCCCAGCCAGGAAGAGCTTCTGGCCGAGATCCGCGACCTGCTGAAGAAACAGGCCGGGGCCTGAGACAAACGGTCCGCCGGATCCGGCGGGCCGCGCATACCTTATTGCTTTAGGGCAAGCTGGGGCGAGATCACGTCGATCCCCAACGCCTTGCCGACCGCGTAATAGGTCAGTTGGCCGGCATGGCTGTTCAGCCCGTCCAGCAGATGCGGATCATCGGCGCAGGCCTGCCGCCAGCCCTTGTCGGCCAGCGCCAGCATGTAGGGCATCGTTGCATTGCCCAGGGCGATGGTCGAGGTGCGTGCCACCGCGCCGGGCATGTTCGCCACGCAGTAATGCATGATCCCGTCCACGTCGTAGATCGGGTTTTCATGTGTGGTGGGTTTCGACGTCTCGAAACAGCCACCCTGGTCGATCGCAACGTCCACCAGTGCCGCACCCGGCTTCATCGTCGATAGCTGCGCGCGCGTGACCAGCTTCGGCGCCGCTGCACCGGGGATCAGTACCGCGCCGACCACCATGTCGGCACCGGCCAGGTGTTCGGCCAGCAGCCCGGCCGAGGAATAGCCGGTATTGAAGACATTGCCGAACACGTCGTCCAGATAGCGCAACCTGGGCAGAGAGCGGTCGAGCACGGTGACATCCGCGCCCATCCCCGCGGCAATCCGCGCGGCGTGGGTGCCGACCACGCCGCCGCCGATCACCAGCACCCGGGCCGGGCCGACACCGGGCACGCCGCCCATGAGCACGCCGCGTCCGCCATTGGCCTTCTGCAGCGTCCAGGCGCCCATCTGCGGGGCCAGCCTTCCGGCAACCTCGGACATCGGCGCCAGCAGGGGCAGGCCACCGCGATCGTCGGTCACGGTTTCATAGGCGATCGCGGTCACGCCGCTGTCCAGCAGGTCGCGGGTCTGTTCCGGGTCCGGAGCCAGGTGCAGATAGGTGAACAGAAGCTGACCTTCGCGCAGGCGCTTGCGTTCGGCGGGCTGCGGTTCCTTCACCTTGACGATCATCTCGGCGCGCTTGAAAATCTCATCGGCGGTGTCGACGATCTCGGCCCCCGCGGCGATATAGTCCTCATCGGTGAATCCGGCGCCCAGGCCGGCCTTCGTCTCGATCAGCACGCCGTGGCCGTGTGACACGGCCTCGCCCGCGGCGTTGGGTGTCATTCCGACGCGGAATTCCTGCGGCTTGATCTCTTTCGGGCATCCGATCTTCATGACGACTCCTCCTCTTTCTCATGGATGATTGCGCATCTTGCCGTGAAATTGCATTGATATTTCCGCCGGGTTCCGCTCTTTTGCCGCAAGAAACAGACGGAATTCCGTGCAATAGTCGAAGGATCATGCACGCATATGGAAATCGACGAAACGGATCGCCGTATCTTGCGGTCGTTGCAGAGGGCCGGGCGCATCTCCAACGCCGAGTTGAGCGAGAAGGTCAATCTGTCGCCTTCGGCCTGTCACCGCCGGGTTCACCGGTTGGAAAAGGACGGGGTCATTCGAGATTATGTTGCTCTGCTGGAGCCGCGGCGCGTTGACCGTGCCACGACGGTTTTCGTGGAAATCACCCTGTCCAGCCAGGCCGACGATCTGCTGGACCGCTTCGAGCGGCAGGTCGGGTTGATTCCCGACGTCCTTGAATGTCACCTGATGGCCGGCAGTTTCGATTACCTGCTGAAGATCGCGGCGCGCGACAGCGAGGATTTCGCCCGCATCCACCGCCAGCACCTGACCCGCCTGCCCGGCGTGGCACAGATGCATTCGAGTTTCGCGCTCAAGACCGTGTTCAAGACCACCGCGCTGCCGGTTTAGGGCTGGTGCTCAAAACAACAAACCCCCGGGGCAGGGCCGCGGGGGTCGTCGCACTGGGGCGAATGGCCCCGGTTCGCATCGCCGGTCTTAAAGAAGACCTTCGCGCTGCGCCTTCTTGCGAGCGAGCTTGCGGGCGCGGCGAATGGCCTCGGCCTTCTGGCGCGCTTTTTTCTCGGAAGGCTTTTCGAAGTGCTGC
>JADQCD010000027.1 GCA_016278285.1 Actibacterium sp. | reverse complement strand
GTCCACGGTGATGCGCCGCGCCTCGACGAGGGCCGCGTCGTAATCCTCGTCGGCGCGCGCCACCTGCCATTTCAGTGCCTGCGGCAACTCGGTCTCCTGGCCGCGGGTGAGTTCGAGGACGTCGCCCTCGCGGGCTTCGCTCCCCGCGTTCGGGGCGACGAGATCGTCGGGCGCAAGGGTGGCGACGGCGGCCCGGCCACGCATGATGAAACGGATCACGCCCTCGGTTTCGACGGCGTCGAAGCCGAAGTGGCGCGACAAAGTGGTGATCGAGGCGCGCGGGCTTTCCAGCGCGGTGATGGCGTAGCCCTCCACCGCGCCCCAGAGACCGGTGACGTCGATGCGATCCTCGGGCAGGCCCGCACGCAGGCAGAGATGGCGGACCAGCGCCGCGAGCGAGACCGCCCCGAGCCGCCCCGTCAGCCAGTGCCCGAGCCGCCAGTTCGCGCCGTCCGTCCAGACGTCGGTCAGCGCCGGAAAGAAGGGATAGGGCCGTGCATCCCAGGTCCAGGCGGCGCATTCGGGCACATGCACCATTCGGCCGCCGTAGACCGATGACAGCGGGTTGTTCGCCGGGGTATCCCACCAGAGATATGTCGCCTCGAGATAGGCGCGCTGGATCGCGTCGTCCCGCCAACCGCGCGAGAAGTAAGGCACGTGGCTCTCGGACGACTTCGGGTCGAAGAAGACGTTGGGCAGGTTGGTGCCGCGGTCGATGGCGGGACAGCCGAGCTCGGTGAACCAGACCGGCTTGGACTGCGGCACCCATGCCGTGGGCGTCCCGCTTTCCACGCCGCCCGGGCGGTCGTAATGCGCGTTCGTCCACCAGGCGCGCAGATCCTTGTAGCGGAAGACCCACGGCTTGCCGTGGGCACCGTCGATGATGGGCGTGCGCACCTGCGCCGACCGATTTGCAGCGCTGGAGTAGAACCAGTCGAAGCCCTCGCCGCCCGCGATGTTGGCCTGCAGGTAGGCGCGGTCGTAGATCGCAGGCCAGCCCTCGTTCGGGGGCTCGCTCGAACCGATGGCGCTCGCCCCCTCACCATCGGCATGTTCGAATCCGTCGCGCCAGTCCGACAGCGGCATGTAGTTGTCGATGCCGACGAAATCGATCTCGGGATCGGCCCAGAGCGGATCGAGGTGGAAATACACATCGCCTGACCCATCCTGCGGATGATGCCCGAAATACTCCGACCAGTCCGCCGCATAGCTGATCGCCGTGCCCGCCCCGAGGATCGCGCGGACGTCGGCCGCCAGATCGCGAAACGCCTGCACGGCCGGATAGGAGGATGCGTCCGACCGGATCGTGGTGAGCCCGGGCATCTCGCTCCCGATGAGAAAGGCGTCGACCCCGCCTGCGGCGGCGCAGAGATGGGCGTAGTGCAGCACCATGCGCCGCAGGCCCCAGTCGCCGTCCGCGCCAGTCCAGGAAACCGACTGACCCGAGACGCTGAAGTTGGCGGGGGTGGCAGCGCCGAACAGCGCCGCGACCTGGCTTGCGGCCGTGGCGGTCTTGTCCACGGTCCCGGCGAACCCCGCGGCCGGAGAACAGGTGATCCGTCCCCGCCAGGGGAAGGCTGGCTGGCCAATCTCGGCGGCGTTGTCGGAATACGGGTTCGGCAGAGTGTTGCCGGGCGGGACGTCCATCAGGATGAATGGGTAGAAGGTGACGCGCAGCCCGCGCGCCTTCATCTCCTGGATCGCCTGCACCACCGCGAAGTCGGACGGCGTGCCGCCATAGACGGGGCGCTCGTCTCCAGCCTCACTCGAACCCGTGGCGTTCGGCTGGAGACCATCGCGGCTGACGAGGAAGGCGCTGGCGCGGCTGACGCCGTTCACCGACCAGCTGGCGGGCGTGGTCGACTTGGCCGACACCTCGACGCCGGGCCGCACCTTGCAGGAGCCCGCGCGCAGATCGTCGCCGAACCAGGCCACGACGAGGCTGACGCTCTCGACCGCAGGAGCCATCGCCTGCAATCGGTCGAGCGCCACCACCATGTCGGCGGTGTCCGAGAGCGCGTTCAGGTTCTCCGCCTCTTCCGACCCGAAGAGCCCCTTGCGCACGCCCTCCGTCGCATAGACGAACTCCCCCGACGCCGGGATCATGGTGACCGCCCGGGTCAGCCCCTCGGCCGTGTCGGGATCGGCTACGGGTGCGAACACCTCGAAGGAGATCTGCGGGATGCGGTTGCCGAAGTCAGCGAGGGCCAAGTCCTCGAACACGACATAGGCGGTGCCGCGATAGCCCGGCGTGTTGGCCGCGCCCATCTTCGTGGCGATGAACGGATCGGGCGTTTGCGCTTCATCGCCCGGATACCAGCGCCATGTGATGCCGGCGGTGTCGAGGAGCTTGCCATCCGCCCAGATGCGGCCGATGCCCGTGATCGGGCCCTCGCAGAGCGCCACGGCGAAGGAGGCATAGTACAGGTATTCGGTGGTCCTGACCTTTGGCCCGCTGCCTTTGCCGCCACCCTGCGCGGTGGTGTTGGTCTCCTCGCGAAAATCCGTGGCCCAGATGATATTGCCGCCGATCCGCATCCGGCCATAAATCCGTGGGATCACCGCGCCTTCGGTGGCCGAGGTGATCGCCAGGCTGTCGAGCCGCGCGCCCTCGATGCGCTGCGCCGGGGTCAGAGAGGACACGATCCAGTTGTCGACCACGCCGCCGATGGAGGAACCGATGAAGCCGCCGATGGTCGCGGCACTGACGCCCAGAATGCCACCGCCAATGCTGCCACCGATGGCCGACCCGACAGCCCCGAGAACAAGCGTCGCCATCAGGTGGTCTCCGGAAACAGGAAGGCGAAGGCGATCCGCCGCCGCCAGGATGGGGTGAGCGGTTCCTCGATCACGCCGAGCCGCTCATAGGCGTGGAGGAAGATGTCGGGCGCGGTGAGGATCCCGACATGCTTGGCGATGGCGCGGGGCTTCATTCGGAACAGCACCAGCGCGCCCTGACCTGCCTCGGCCGGCGGCACCTCGATCATCACGGCGCCCGCGCCTTCCGCCAGCACCTCGCGTGGGCCGGTCTCGCCCCAGTCGCGGCTGTAGGGTGGGATCGGGAAAGGCTCTGGCCCCACCACTTCGCGCCAGACGCCCCGGGCAAGCCCGAGGCAGTCGCAGCCGACGCCCCGCAGGCTCGCCTGGTCGTGGTAGGGCGTGCCGAGCCAGGAGCGCGCAATGGCGATGACGCGGGTGGGATCGGCGGAGGTCACAGCACGCCACCCTCGTGCCCGCCATCCTTGGTGGCGTATCGCAGCACCGCATCCTGGCCGGGGATGTGCGGGAAGCCGCGGAAGTTGGCGGTGTTGGCGAACTTCGCACCACAGGTTTCGATGCGCTTGTCGCAGCCTGCTCGGATGGTGAAGGCGTCTCCCTCGGCGATGGCGCGCACGGGTGCCTCGAGCAGGGTCAGGATCGCGACGCCGTCCGTCACGTCGTGACCCTGCACCTCCGCCTTGTGCCCGGCGTTCGCGCCGCTCGTCCACTCGACGGTGCCGAAGGTGCACCAGCCGGAGGCGAAGCTGCCGAGACCCGAGGCAGTGAAGGCGCGGTCGCGCAGCAGATCGATGACGGCGCCCGTGCCCTTGAAGACCGGATCCTCGAGATCGGCGCCGCAACGGGCGTCGCCGAGTGCGGCGTCGCAACTCGCCTGGAAGGTCCGCCCGACGGTCTGGCCGAGCACATGGGCGAGCGAGCGCACCTCGGCGACGAAGGCCAGCCGCCCGCGCCGGATCTGGCCGATGGCGCCGCGGCGCATGAGCACGCGCTGGCTGGTGTCGGTCCAGTTCACCCGCCAGACCTCGACTTGCGCCGCGTCCCAGCGGCCGTCGAGGATGTCGGTCTCGGTGATGCGGTCCGAGGTCAGCACACCTTCGGCGTCCTGCGCATCGACGGAGAGATCGGACCCAGACCGGACTTCGGAGGCCGTCAGCCCGCTCTCCGGTTCGAACTCCGTGCCATCGAAGCTGAGCGTCCGGTTATGGTCGGTGAAGCCGAAGGTGACGTCGTCGGCACGCGTGATCCGCCACACCCAAGCGAGCGTGGTCGTGCCTTCGTCGAGATGGGCCTGAAGGCCGGGGTCGAGCGACTTCATCGGCAGGTTCCCGTCATGCGGTCGTCGAGGTCGGCGATCCAGTCCGCCCAGTCCGGCGGCACCTCCGCGACGGTCTCGGCCGGAGGCATGGCGAGTCGCGCCTCGGCATAGGAGGCGCAGCCGGCATCAACGCCATGCATCGTCATTGTCGTGCAGCCGCTGAGCAGGATCGCCAGCGTCGCGCCCCTCGCGCAGCGCGCTGCGCCCGCGTTCCACGCGGTCGATGTTGTCTTGCAGTGCATCGCGTTCCGCCTCCCGTTTGCCCGCGCGTTCCCCTTCCACACGCCCCCACACTCGGCCGAGGACGACGCCTGCGACCGCGCCGAGAGCCGCAACCAGCCAGACCAGGAGATCAACCATGACCGCGGAACCCACGCTCGATCCGGTCGCGCAGGCCGATGAGGCCGAGCCCAAGGAACATGAGCCCTGCGGGCGAGGCATCGCCCGAGCCGGCCAGTAGCGCGACGAGGCGCGCGAGTTCCCCGAGAGGACCGGTGGCGGGCAGCGCGAGCGAGGCAATGCCCGTGAGCATGGCGAGCAGCCCTGCCCACCAGGTCATGGAATTGGGTCGAATGTAGCGCATGGGTCAGGTCCTCCGGATCAGGTTGGAGACAAAGGTGACCAGCCGGGCGAGCCAGTTGGTCGGTGTGGCCGGCGTGGGTCGGGTGACGGGCGGCGGTGGCGTCCGTGCGGGTCGCATGAGCGCCAGCGCCTGGTCTTCGCGCAGGCGTCGAACGGGCCGGGAGAAGTCCACGCGGCCCGCGCGATCCACCGCCCAGACCGGGATGGTTCCGCCCGGATAGCGGCCATGGCGGAACAGGTCGCGCTCCGCCTCCCGACGCGGGATGATCGCGGCCGGTCGCCGCCAGCCCATGAACGCGTCCGCAGCCGCATCCCGGTCGCCGGCGTTCAGGTGCCGGGTCAGCGCGGCGCGCGCGATGCCGCCGGTGTTGTAGTGGAAGGAGACGAGCGCATCGAACTCGTGCTGCGCCAGAGGCACCTTTACCGTGCGCAGCACCTCCTTCTCATAGCGCACGAGATCAGCACGGAAGACCTGGAATGCCTCCTTGATTGCGGTATCTAGATCGGCGGGCATCCCGCGCGGCATGGTGGCGGGATCGGGTGGTCCGGCAGCGGCCGTGTGGCCGATGCCGAAGGTCCAGGTGCCGGTGGAGTCGCGGTAGGGTCCGGGCACAATTCCCTCGTGCCGGGCGAGGGCCAGCAGGCCCCGGTCTGTCATGTGCATGGGATTACCTCACGAGCGAGAGGAGCAGGATCAGCGCGGCGACCAGGAGGCCGACGCGCATCTGGCGGCGGAACCGCAGCTCGGGCGTCGGACAGGCGCACCGCAGACGCCCGGCCAGGCGGAGAAGCTCATGCATCGCGGTCGTCTCCCCGCCTGCCGCGCAGCCGCGC
>JADQCD010000197.1 GCA_016278285.1 Actibacterium sp. | reverse complement strand
CGTGCAGGTTCGAGCGCGAGACACCGAGCGTGTCCGCCACGGCCTTCATCGGGAAATCGATCCTCTTGATCACCGAGGACAAAAAAGTGTCGATGTTGAACCGCATTTTGTCACAGTGGCCAGACCTCGATCGCAAGACAGTCGTTTGGCCGATGTCCGGAAACACGTCGTTGCCAAACTCCGCGAGTCTGGTTGCTCTGAAAGGTCTTCTCGGAGACCACATGAAGATTGTGCTTCACCGAGACAGCGACTTTATGGTGCAGAGCGAGCGGGAAAGCTTCAGCAAGGACTATGAGGACAAAGGAATTCCAGTGTGGTTGACGCGTGGATCGGACGTCGAAGCCTATTGGGCTTGTCCGAGCACTCTGGCCGCTCTTCTGAAAATCGATGAGGCCCGGGCCAAGGAAATTGTCGATAAAGCTTGCGATCTCCGCGATAGCAAAGACGCGGACAAGGTTTTCCGAAACAAGCGCAAAGAGATTTATAACCGCATTCCCGCATACAAAAACGGCGATGCCGACCAAGTCGGCGCTGATACCGCGAGAGATGAACTCCGCGCGGTCGATAGGACCCACATTTACGTCGGCAAAGATTTGATTAGAGCAATCCGCGAAGTCTGTTCGCAACAGGGTATCAAGGGCGGAACTCGCATAAGTAAGGACATCCCTGGAGGCACTACCATCGCTTATGATCTGAAACTGATCCTCGATGGAGCCTAATTTGTTAAATGAAAGTGGCACATATACTCAACAAGGGAATGTCAGCAAATCGTGTTGGTTCGCCTTCGTTCTGCCAGAAGTAGCCAATATCGCATCTGCCGTTCTGCCGGAGATGCTCTATGCGCCATGCCACGCCTGCCCAACTGCTTGATGCTCTTCTCAAATCCATCTCGGAGCTGTCACCCGCGCAGATCGGGAAGGCGGAGGCTGCCCTTGCGACCGCGCGACGAAGGGCAGAAGCAGTCGTCGAGATCGACCAGGTTGGCGAGGAACAGGCCTGCCCCCATTGTTGCTGCACCGCGCGGTCGTCTTGGGGCACGACCCGAACCGGGGCGCGCCGCTGGCGGTGCAAGGGCTGTTCGCGAACCTGGACCGGGAGAACCGGCACGCCGCTCGCCCGTGTTCATCGTCCCGGCCTGTTCATCGAGGCCCTTCGCAACATGCTGGACCCCGGGGATAATCCGCTCTCCTGCCGCAAGCTGGGAACCCGTCTCGGGGTCTCTCGCGACACGATCTGGCGCTGGAGAATGATCGTCTTCGACCAGCTGCTGAAGGCTGAGCCGAGCGCGCTTTGCGGAATTATCGAAACCGACGAGACGTTCCAGAGGGAAAGCAGGAAGGGATCGCGAGAGTGGGTTCGGTATGCACAAGATCCATCGCGGTTCCCACAGCCGCCTCGAAAGCGGTGGCATGAGTATGGGCGAAAAGGCCCACCACAGTCCATCGTCAGGCAATGGTTGCGCCCACTTCTTGGTGTCGTCGATCGAACCGGACAGGCCAGATTCCAGCACATCAGAGACAACAGGCAGTCAACAATCGAGGCGGCTCTCATGCCGCAGGTCGCGCCGGACGCGATGGTCCTGTTCGATGGCGCGCCGCAGTATGAGGCCATCGCACGAGCCCGCGGGATCTCCTATACGGTTCTGGTTTCGGGCCGTCGCTGGGAAACCACGCCGAAGGCCTACCACCTGAACACTGTGAACAGCCTCCACGCCGAGTGGAAGGGAGAGTTTCGCAAGAGATGGCGCGGCCCGGCGAGCAAGTATCTCGACGGCTATGCCCGCTGGATGGTAGCCCGCCGGAACACCGTCCCGCTGGCGATGTTCCGGGCCATCATCACGTAGCCCGGGTCTGCACCATCATGCGACGCTTTTCGGGCGCGCATCGCGAGCCGCTTGCTGCTGGAGCAGGGTTGCATCGAGGCATGCGTAGCCGCGGAGGTGATACTTCGTGATGCTGTCGCGCAGTGCCTTGTAGAGGGCCGGATCAGTCAGGGCCAAGTCATGGTCTACGCCGCCCTGCGCGAGTTCTGCGACAGCGGCGAGATCGGACCATCGGCGATCCTTGATCGCCCTGGCCAACGCCAGATCATCCAACAGGTATTGCCTGAGAAGGCTTACCCCGGCGACCCAATCATCCCGCTTGCTCATCGTTCAGGATCCTCTCGCGACTTGCGTTTCTGGGCACGGCGCTCGGCGACCGGGAGGGTGGCATCCACCAGCGGCATGTTCTCGCGAATGGTCTCCCGGTCGGCATCCGGGAACTTGTCCGCCGCCTGGAGGATCTTCTTCCTCGAAACGCCAATGGCTCCAATAAGGTATACCACGTCGTCTATGTCAACCTCCGAGGCTCGGACGAGCTTGGAGGCGGCGATGATCGGCGGTGGAGGGCAGGCCACGGTGAGCTTCCGACCCTGCCAGAGGATTCGGCTGTCTTCCCCCGTTGCCCAGATGTCGTCCCGAACGGCAGGGAGATTCACGATCCCAGGGTTGATGATCTGGAGGTAGGCGCCTTCGGGTTCGTATTCCTTCGGGTCGTAGGAGAGTCCGCTCGCAGCTGCGAGACGGCGCAGATCGGAATCGAGCACTTGGCTCCCGGGACGCCAAACGTCGATGTCGCCGGTCTGTCGCTCTGGCTGTCCGAGCAGGATGAGGGCAGCTGCACCCATGACGCAGATGGTCTGCCGGTCCTCCGCTGCACGATCCATGGCTTCGAGAAATCCGATCAGACTGGTGTGTCAACGCCGGAGTAAAATTGGGCCACGGGGCGGCGCAAAACTGGGCCACTTTGGGCTTTTGCGGGACGCGCATAGTGGGCGGCGGCCAGTCAGCCGCGCTCTCCATGTAGCTGGCGGGTGACTGGCCGCCTTGGACCGTCAGGTCCAAGTCTGATTGCTTTGGATCAGTTGTTGTTGCCAGGCTTGCGCGCGCGACTATGTGCGAGGCGATAACTCTCGCCATTCATCTCAAGGATGTTGACGTGGTGGGTCAGCCGGTCGAGGAGCGCGCCGGTCAACCGCTCGGTGCCGAAGGTCTCGGTCCATTCATCGAAGGGTAGATTGCTGGTGATCAGCGTGGCCCCGCGCTCGTAACGCTGGGAGATCATCTCAAAGAGCAGCTCGGCGCCAGTCTTGGACAGGGGCACGAAGCCAAGTTCGTCGATGATCAGCAGCTTGACGGCAGCCATCTGCTTCTGGACGCGAAGGAGCCGACGTTCGTCGCGCGCCTCCATCAACTCGTTGACCAGCGCGGCGGCGGTGGTGAAGCTGACGGACATTCCCTTCTGGCAGGCCGCCAGCCCCAGGCCCAAGGCCACATGGGTTTTACCGGTTCCGCTGGGGCCGAGGGCGATCACGTTCTCGCGCCGTTCGATCCATTCGCAGCGCGCCAGTTCCAGCACCTGCATCTGGTTCAGCTTCGGGATTACCTTGAAGTCGAAGCTGTCGAGGCTTTTTGCGGCCGGGAACTTCGCGGCCTTGATGCGCCGCTCGACCATGCGCCGCTCGCGGTCGATCAGTTCCCGTTCGACCAGGCGCGTCAGGAATTGGACATGGTCCAGCCCTTCGGCGGCGCATTGGCGCGCAACCTTCTCATATTCCCGCAGGAACGTGGGCAGCTTCAGCGTCTTCAGATGGTGGGCAAGCAGGATCTTCGGGGCCTCGGTCATTCCACCGGCTCCGAGATCAAGGCCATGTAGCTGGCCGCACGCGTCGTCTCGACATTCGCCCGCGGCAGGTAGGCGTTGTGAATGATGCGGTCGAGGATGGCGTCTGCGAACGTCGGCTCCCCGATGACGTCGTGCCACGCTGTGATGGGCATGTGATCGCGCTGCGTGGAATGCTGCCCGTTGCCGGAGGTGCGCACATGGGAGGCGACACGCTGCCCGATATGGAAGACTTCGACCGTCCGGGCGGTGATGCGCGCCCACAGCTCTTTCTTCAGCAACTGATGGGGCACGGAGTAATAATGCCGGTCGATCGCGATGTGGTAATCGAGCCCGGCGCGGCACTTCTTCCATTCGGCATAGACATAAGGCGCCACCGGCAGCGGCTTCAGGGCGGGCTTGTCCAGCTGCTCGAACAGCTGCCTGCGGCTGGCGCCGAGATGGCGCGAGACCTTGTCGTTGAGCTGGTCTAAAAGCGGGCCAATGGCAGCGTTCACGTCCTCGAGGCTGAAGAACTGACGGTTGCGCAGCCGTGCCAGAACCCAGCGCTCAACCAGTAAAACCGCGCCTTCGACTTTTGCTTTATCCTTTGGTTTGTGCGGCCGCGCAGGCACCACGGCCGTGTCGTAATGCGCGGCCAGATCTCCATAGGTCCGGTTGATCACAGGGTCGTAGAAGCATGCCTTGGTGACCCCGGCCTTCAGATTGTCGGAGACGATCTGAGCCGTCACCCCTCCGAGAAAGGCGAAGGCGCGCACATGGCTCGCGATCCAATCCGGCAGCGATTGCGTCCAGGTCGCCTCCGCAAAGGTGTAGCTCGAGGCCCCGAGCGCCGCTACGAACAGCTGTGCCGGGCGCACTTCGCCGGTATGGGGGTCGATCACGTCAATCGTGTGCCCGGCGTAATCGACGAACAGCCGCTCGCCCGCCGGATGACGTTGTCGCATCACGGGCGACAACTTGCCTTCCCACCGCGTATACAACTTGCAGAACCGGGAATAGCCGTAGCCCTCGGTTTGATCGGCGCGATACGTGGTTGGCCTTGTTCTGGAGAACGGGGATCAGGGCAACCTTGTCGAGACCTGCCTTTTCGCGTTCCAGCCTGCCGGTGATGCGGGCCTGCTTGTCGGCATCGAGGTCCTTGAATTCGGGCATCTGCGTCACCTTGGCGGCGACCTCGTCCACCGCGGCGATGACCGCCTTGCGCTCCTCCAGCACCTTCAGGTCGACTTTTTCCTTCAGGGCGTAGAGCGCGGATTTGAGATCCTGGATGGCGTTGCCCGTGTGGCAAGACGGATCGAGCAGCACATCCTGGATATTCTGGCCCGCCTCCGGATCGACGTAATCGATATTGGCCTTCTGCCCAGCGAGTGTGTCGCGCGCCTCATCATAGATCTTCCGCTGGGCACGCGGAGATCGCGAAGTCCGGCCTGCTTCCCGCCGCGCGGCTCGGCCCGATGCCGCGCAGGGGGCAGCGTCTGCGCAACGCGGTCTATCCGCTTCCGCCGGAGGTGGAACGGGCGCTCGAGGGCGAGAGCAAGCCCGTTCTCGAGGCGGCGCATTTCGTCTGGCGCACTGCGCGCGACGCCGGGCTGTGGCGGCGGGGCGATGCGCCGGGACCGGCGGCGCTCTTCGCGGATCCCGTCCTCGAGCGGATCGCGGAGGATGGCGGCGGCAGGTGTCTGTCGATCGTCAGAAGACATCTCGCCTTCATCCGGGATTGGCGGAAAAGCCGCCTCGACCTCGGCTGCATGGGAGACTGAAACGCGGTTCAAGATTCGCCGACTCTTCTGATGTCGACTGCATGTCCGTCGTCAGATAATTTGGGACGCTTGAGCGCTTTCCAGACTGGAGGGTCTG
>JADQCD010000207.1 GCA_016278285.1 Actibacterium sp. | reverse complement strand
CGACATGGCGCTGGAATCGGGGCAGAAATCCGGCAAGCGGGTGATCGAGGCGCGCGGCATTTCCAAGGTGTTCGAGGGGCGGCAGATCGTCAGGGACTTCTCGCTGCGGGTGTTACGCGGCGACCGTGTCGCCTTTGTCGGGCCGAACGGCGTGGGCAAGACCACGCTGCTGAAAATGCTGACCGGCGAATTGCCACCCGACAGCGGCGAGGTGGTGCTGGGCACCAACCTTTCGATGGCCGTGTTCGACCAGAATCGGGCGCAACTGGACCCGGAGATGACGCTTTGGGAAAGCCTGGTGGGCGACAAGGAGATGCGCGTATCCGGCAATGCCGACCAGGTGTTGGTGCGCGGGTCGCCGCGCCATGTGGTGGGCTACCTGAAGGACTTCCTGTTTTCCGAAGCGCAGGCGCGTGCGCCGGTCCGGTCGCTCTCGGGCGGGGAAAAGGCGCGGCTGTTGCTGGCCAAGATCATGGCGAAGGAAAGCAATCTGCTGGTGCTGGACGAACCGACCAACGATCTGGACATCGAGACGCTGGATCTGCTGCAAGAGTTGCTTGACGATTATGACGGCACGGTGCTGCTGGTCAGCCACGACCGCGACTTCCTCGACCGCGTCGCCAGCACCACCGTCGCGATGGAAGGCGACGGATGCGCCACTGTCTATGCCGGCGGATGGTCGGACTATCAGGCGCAGCGGGGCCAGCGCGTTGCGCCCGAAATGGACAGGAAACCCAAGCCTTCGCCGGAAAAGCCGAAGCAGAAGGCACGGGACGTGCCGGAAAAGCTGTCGTTCACCGAAAGACACCGGCTGGAAAGGCTGCCGGCCCTGATCGAGCAGCTGGAAGCGGAGATTGCCAAGCTGGAAGAGCTTCTGTCGGACCCCGAGCTTTACGCGCGTGCGCCGGTCAAGTTCGACAAGGCGACCGAGGCCTTGGCCGAACGGCAACAGAAACTTGCCGCGGCCGAGCAGGAATGGCTGGAGCTTGAAGAGAAAAACGCCAGCTGAACCGGGAGGGATGCGCATGGGCAACGGGCCGCTGAAGGGCGTGAAAATCGTCGAGATCGCCGGCCTGGGTCCCACGCCCTTTGCGGCGATGACCCTGGCCGACATGGGCGCCGAGGTGGTCCGCGTCGCGCGGCCGGGCGCAGGCCATCTGCTGGGGCTGGAATATGACATCCTGAACCGCGGTCGTGGCTTTATTGAACTGGATCTGAAATCCGGGGCGGGGCGGTCGGTCGCACGACGTCTGATCGCCCGTGCCGACGGGCTGATCGAGGGGATGCGCCCCGGCGCGATGGAGCGGCTGGGCCTGGGGCCGGACGATCTGGCCGGGATCAACCCTACGCTGGTTTATGGACGGATGACCGGCTGGGGTCAGGACGGGCCGCTGGCACAGGCGGCGGGGCACGACATCAACTATATCGCGCTGAGCGGTGCGTTGCACGCCATCGGCCCGGCCGATGCGCCGGTGCCGCCGCTGAACCTGCTGGGCGATTTCGGCGGCGGCGGGATCTATCTTGCCTTTGGGATGGTCTGTGCCCTGTACGAGGCCCGGCAATCGGGCCGTGGGCAGGTGGTGGATGCGGCGATCACCGACGGCGCCGCGCATCTGATGGCGATGATCTATGCAATGCGGCAGGGCGGACGCTGGCAGGATGCGCGCGCGGCGAACCTGCTGGACGGGGCTGCGCCCTTTTACGGCACCTATCGTTGCAAATGCGGCGGGTTCGTTGCCGTCGGCGCGCTGGAGCCGCAATTCCATGACGAGCTGGTCGCGCGGCTGGGCCTGTCGGGGGATTTGCCCGACCGGTCCGACCCGAGGAACTGGCCCGCCCTGCGCGCGCGGCTGGAAGCCGCGTTCCTGAGCCGCACGCGCGAAGAATGGTGCGCGGTGCTGGAGGGCACGGATGCCTGTTTCGCCCCCGTTCTGAGCATCGACGAGGCCGCCTGGCACCGGCACAATCGCGCGCGCGAAACCTTTATCGAGATGGACGGGCATTGGCAGCCCGCACCGGCGCCCCGACTTGGCCGGACGCCCGGGCGCGTCCGGCCCGCCAGCCAGATCACGCCACTCGACACGGGCACCGTGCTTGCCGAGTGGAACGCATAGCGATCACTGCATCCGCAGTGCGCCATCCAGTCGGATCACCTCGCCGTTCAGATAACCGCATTCGACGATGAACCTGACCAGGGCTGCATATTCATCCGGGTCGCCCAGCCGCTTGGGGAAGGTCACGTCGGCGGCCAGCCCGGTCTGCACGTCCTCGGGCAGGCCGGCCAGCATCGGCGTGCGAAAGATGCCCGGTGCGATGGCCATGACGCGGATCGCATCGCGGGCCAGGTCGCGGGCGACGGGCAGCGTCATCCCGGCGATCCCGGCCTTGGAGGCGGAATAGGCGGCCTGGCCCTTTTGCCCGTCGAAGGCCGCGACAGAGGCGGTATTGACGATCACCCCGCGCTCGCCCCCCGCATCCGGGGTGTTCTTCGCCATTTCGGCAGCGGCCAGCCGCAGGATGTTGAAGCTGCCCACAAGGTTGATGTCCACGGTCCGGCGGAAACTGTCCAGCCGGTGCGGCCCTTCCTTGCCCAGAGTCTTTTCGCCGGTGGCAATGCCCGCGCAGTTGACGCAGACGCTGATGCCGCCCATGGCCGTGGCTGCGGCCGAAACGGCCGCTGCGGCCGAGGTCTCATCGGTCACGTCGACCTCCTGGAACCCGGCGCCGATCTCCTTGGCCATCTGTTCGCCGCGTTCGGTGTCGCGGTCCAGGATGGTGACTGAGGCGCCGGCGCCCCGGAAGGCGCGGGCGGTCGCTGCGCCCAGGCCCGAGGCGGCCCCGGTTACAATGACGCGGCTGTCTGAGATCTGCATGGGGGGCCTCCCTGAATTGAACACGCGTCCAATTAACCCTGGCAAGGGGGGCTGTCCAGACCGGGGGGGGGCGCGTTCCCCGTGCGGCAGGGCCTGCCATTGCGCCCGGTCAGATCAGCTTGCCCATCGCGACGGCGGTATCGCCCATGCGGCTGGAAAAGCCCCATTCGTTATCATACCAGCTGAGGATGCGGACCATGTTGCCGTCCATCACCTTGGTCTGATCCATATGGAAGACCGATGAATGCGGGTCGTGGTTGAAATCGATCGACACGTTGGGCATCTCGGTATAGCCCAGCACACCCGTCAGCGGCCCGTCGGCGGCGGCCTTGATCGCGGCGTTGATTTCTTCGACCGAAGTGGTTTTGCCAGCCTCGAACACCAGATCCACGACCGACACGTTGGGCGTGGGCACGCGGATCGCGACACCGTCCAGCTTGCCGTTCAGTTCGGGCAGGACCAGCCCGACGGCCTTGGCCGCGCCGGTCGAGGTGGGGATCATGCTCATCGCCGCTGCGCGGGCGCGATAGAGATCCTTGTGCAGCGTGTCCAGCGTGGGCTGGTCGCCGGTGTAGCTGTGGATCGTGGTCATGAAACCGCGGGTGATGCCGATGGCGTCATTCAGCACCTTGGCCACGGGCGACAGGCAATTGGTGGTGCATGATGCGTTGGACACGACCAGATCATCGGCCGTCAAGGTCGCGTGGTTGACACCATAGACGATGGTCTTGTCGGCCCCCGATGCGGGCGCCGAGACCAACACGCGCCTGGCGCCGTTTTCCAGATGTTGCGCCGCCTTGTCGCGCGACGTGAAGATGCCGGTGCATTCCAGCGCGATGTCCACATCGTCCCAGGGCAGTTCGCGGGGGTCGCGGATCGCGGTGACGCGAATCGGCCCGCGCCCCACGTCTATGCTGTCTTCAGTGGTCGTGACGACGCCGGGAAAGCGGCCGTGAACGCTGTCGAATCGGATCAGGTGGGCGTTGGTCTCGACCGGACCCAGATCGTTGATCGCCACCACCTCGATATCGGTGCGCCCGGATTCAATGATCGACCGCAGCACGTTGCGTCCGATCCGTCCGAAACCGTTGATCGCTACTTTGACCGTCATGAAAAGTTCCTCCGGGTGGCAGGTGCATCGAATGGCGCCAAGATGGAGAAATTCCCGCTCAGGTCAACCGAAATTGGTTAGCGCTAACGAGTCCGCCCGGAAAAAGACGGCCGGATCCGACAGCCCGAATGCCCGACCTGCGGCCAGCCCGTGCAGTGCCTATCGCCAGAAGGCGATGAACTCTGTCAGACCGGCGAATTTCCTGGCGAGAAACAGGCTGCCCTGCATGTCGTTGAATTGCAGGTCGGCAAGGATCGCGATTGCGATGAGCGCGACTAGATAGACGGCGATCCGGTTGGTCATGCAGGCCCTGCTTAGTGGAGGAGCCGTCCCATCGTCGCCGCGACATCCGCCATCCGGCACGAAAAGCCCCATTCGTTATCGTACCATGCCAGTACGCGGACCGTCCGGCCACCGATAACTTTGGTCTGGTCAGGCGCGAAGATCGACGAATGGGTGGTGTGATTGAAATCGACCGAGACCTTTGGCTCGGGATCATAGGCCAGCACCGCGCCCATATGGCCGGCGGCGGCCTCGCGCACGATCTCGTTCACGTCGGCCACGGTAACGTCGCGGCCGGCCTCGAAGGTCAGGTCTATGGCACTGACATTGGGGGTGGGCACCCGCAGGGCGGTGCCATCCAGCTTGCCGGCCAGTTCCGGTAGTACCTCACCCAGGGCCTTGGCCGCGCCGGTGGAGGTCGGGATCATCGCCATCGCGGCGGCGCGGGCGCGATACAGGTCCTTGTGTCGACGGTCCAGGGTGGGCTGGTCGCCGGTGTAGGAATGGATCGTGGTCATCATTCCGCGTTCGATGCCGATCGTGTCGTTCAACACCTTGGCCAGCGGGGCCAGCCCGTTGGTGGTGCAGGATCCGTTCGACACCATCCTGTCATCGGCCAGAAGCGCGCGGTGGTTCACGCCATAAACGATCGTCCTGTCGACGTTTTTCGCCGGGGCCGAGATCAGCACCTTGCGCGCCCCGCGTTCCAGGTGGATCGCGGATTTTTCACCGTCGTTGAATTTGCCGGTGCATTCCAGCACCACGTCGCAGCCGGACCAGTCCAGTTCGGCCGGGTCATAGGTCGAAAATACCTGCATCGGACCGCGCCCCAGATCCATGGAATCGCCGTCGATCCGCACTTCGCCGCCGAACCGGCCATGCACGCTGTCGTATTTCAGCAGATGCGCGTTGGTCTCGATCGGGCCAGTCGCGTTGATCTTGACCACCTGGACGTCGTTGCGGGCCGCTTCGGCAATATGGGCCAGGGTGCAGCGGCCGATGCGGCCGAAGCCGTTGATGCCAAGGGTCACGGTCATGCGGTTTCTCCCGAAAATATGCGCGGCTCCGGCGCGGTTATAACCATGCGCCGTCTGCCGCCAAGTGGAAAATACAATCCATAACAACATGTTAGCGATAAACTCTGCCGAGCGGAGCTGGTTGGCGCTAACAGTCGCGCGGCTTGCGTCGCGCTGCGTCTGCGCTACACAATGATCGAGGGCGAAATCGGGAGAATGAAATGAGCGGTTTGCTGGCGCTTCTTGACGACGTATCGGCGATC
>JADQCD010000006.1 GCA_016278285.1 Actibacterium sp. | reverse complement strand
GTGCATCACCCGCGCATCCTGGTGCTGGACGAGCCGACCGCAGGCGTCGATATCGAATTGCGCAACATGCTGTGGCAGAACGTGCGCCGCCTGAACGAGGAAGGGATGACAATCATCCTGACGACCCACTACCTGGAAGAGGCCGAACAGATGTGCGACGAAATCGCCATTATCAACCACGGCGAGGTGATCGCGCGCGACACCACGGCGGCGCTGGTGGGCCGGATGGACGGCAAGACGCTGGTCATACATCCCGAAGGGGACGTGCCCGGCAATCTTCACCTTCCCGACAGCGTGAAGATGGAAAAGCGGCGCGACGGCGCGCTGGCCTTCAGCTATCGGCGTGGCGAAATCGGCACCGGCGCGGTGCTGGAAGCGGTGCGCGATGCCGGCCTTCGAATGCGCGATGTGGCCACCGAAGAACCTGACCTGGAAGATGTCTTCGTCGCCCTGACAAGGTCGGCCGACGCCGCCGCCTGACTGCACGGGACCGCCCGATTGAGGCTTTCGCCGAACCCGGCAATATAATAGTCTTGGCACAGCGGGCAACGCGCCTCCACCCGTGAACCGGAGAGGCGCGCGCATATTTTTCGGTCCGCGACGCATTTCGGGATTCGGCCCCAATGACGACGGTCAGAGCGTTTACCAGAGCATATTGCCAGCGCAGCAATGCCCGCGCGGCCTTCAGTTACTTCGCCACCTTCGCGGTCTATTTCCTGTCACTCTGGGCGGCGGTGGAAGCCGCCCTTGCCGCGTGGTGGCTGGCCGCGCTTGCGCTGATCGTGCTGAACGCCTTCAGCGGCGTGCGACTTTACGTGCTGCAACACGATTGCGGCCACACGTCCCTGTTCGAAGGCCGGCGGCTGAACGACCTTGCCGGCTATGGCCTGTCCACCTTCACGCTGACCCCGTTCCGGGCAATGCAATACAATCACAACGTCCATCACGCCCATATCAGCGATCTGGAAGCGCGGGAAACAGGCGAGATCCACACCATGACGCTGCGCGAATGGGAAAACGCGCCGTGGCATCGGCGACTGGCCTATCGCATCTATCGCAATCCGCTGTTCCTGCTGCCGGTGGGCGGGCTGTTCACCTATCTTCTGCGCTATCGCTGGCCGAAGAACACGCTGAAGATCGGCGCATGGGAAGTGATGGCGCAGAACGCGGCGCTACTGGCCTGGGTCGCGCTGATCTGGGCCTTGGCCGGGGCCATCGGCCTGTGGGTCTGGCTGGCCACCGCGTTCGTGGCCAGCATGATCGGCGTTTTCCTGGTCTACCTCCAGCACAATTTCGAGGATACCTACTGGGACCGGCGGCCCGACCTGTCCCCGGAAAAGGCGGCACTGGTCGGATCATCCGCGCTCGACCTTGGCTGGTGGTGGGACCTGGGCACGGGCAACATCGCCTATCACGACATTCACCATTACAACGCGCGCATCCCGTCCTACAACCTGCGCCGCTGTCACCGGGCGCTGCGCAAGGAGTTCGACGCCCCGGTGGTCCGCTGGCCCGGCGCACTGGCCAGTTTCCGGCTGAAACTGTGGGACGAGGAGGCGGCAAAGCTGGTCCCGTTTCCGCGCGGGCGTAAGAAATGCGACCGGGGCGCAATGGCCCCTGCGCAATAATGCCATCTGCGGGCCGTTTCCGGCCGCACTGACCGGTCAGCGCCCCGGCTGAAGCATCCGCCCCAGCGGCCGCCCCCCCAGCAGGTGCACATGCAGGTGCTGCACCTCCTGCACCCCGGACCGGCCGGCATTGGCGATAAGTCGGTATCCGTCGCCGCCTTCGGCGGGCTGCACGCCCAGCATACGGCACACCTGTCCGATGGCGCGGGTGAAATCCAGAATCTCGGCATCAGACGCTTCAAGCGCGAACTGGTCATAGGTGATGTAGGGTCCCTTGGGGATCACAAGCACATGCTCCGGTGCTTGCGGCTGGATATCCCGGAACGCAAGGCTGTGCTCGGTCTCAAGCACGGTGTCATTCGGAATCTCGCCACGCAGGATCTTGGCGAAGATGTTCTGGGGGTCGTAATCTTGGGGCATTGGTGTCCTCAGTCGACAAAAAGATGATCAGTGGCGGCTATTTCACGGGCCTGTTCGGGCGGGATGCTCAGGAATTGCGACAACGGGCCCGTGTTTTCATCCACGCTGGCCAATTCGCGGATCGTATGGAAATGCGGGAATCCGGCATCACGAATCCGATCGCTTTCAAACACCACGTCATAGCGGATGGTGGGAAGCAGGCGTTCGATGGTCTCGGGCGGGGCGCGCTCGCCGGCCAGGCCGACACGCCGGGCGTGGCCCAACAGATATTCGTCGGTGAACACGGTCTGAACTTCAAGCATCCTGGTTGTGCAACGATCAGAATAGAAATCCTGCATCAACGCGATGTGGGACGGATCCAGGCAGATCATCAGGCGGTCCGTCTTGTAATGGTCGAAAAGCATCCGCATCAGTGCCCGCCTGTGACGCGTGCGTTTTTCCATGGTCGACTGGATTCCGCCCAGATCAGGCAAGGGCGTGTCCTCTTCACTGAACAGATAGTCGATGGCCGGCAGGTTGGTAACCTGGCGGACCCTCTCCAGCAGGCGCTTGGCGACATGCCATTTCTTGCAAGTAACGATCAGAAGCTCGCGGTTGCGCCCAAGGCTGGCCTCGGTTTCCCAGAACCGCGGGGCGAAACGCCGCCCGACCCTTCCCCGGCCGGTGAGGAATTCGTAAAGGTTTCGTCCTTCGCCGGAAATGCTGAACTCCGTTCCCTCGCTGGCATAAAGCGCGCCCAGCCTGCGCTTGAGCTCCTGCGCCTCGGACGAGATCTTGCGCGCGAACAGAAAGTCCTGGCTCAACAGCATGTCGTAATGATCGTTGTGGAACGTGACCGGCATCCCGTAATCGGAAAAGATCAGGAAGGTCAAAGTGCGCGAGCGGATCTCGGACCCGGGCACCAGATGGCGCACCAACGTCTGAAAGAAGGTCTCGTCGGGGATCCAGGTCGTGCGGAAGAATCGCAGAACATCGGGACGGGTGCGGCAGAATTCCAGCACCGCCTCGATCGTGCGCCGGCGCAGACACCACCATTGACTGCCGATCATCATTCGCAGATCCGGCGGAATCCGGCGGGAAAGACCCAGGCGGCGCTGGACGTTCAGCGTCCAGTAGAACAGCGTCTTGTGCTTGCGTTCGTTCAGGAAATGCCGATAGATCAACCGGTCTTCTTTCATCCCCGTCTTGATCCAGTCAGAGGCGAAGAAATCGAAGCTTTCGATATAGTCGGCGTCGTCGTTCTGAAGGAACGCATGGGCATATTCGGCCGATTTGATCGGCATGCAGTCGCCCGACAGCATATAGAAATGCGTGGCGCGCGGGAATGCGGCCTCGGCGGTTCGCAAGGCATTCAATGTGGCCGCGACCAGCGACCACTCTCCCCAGCCGCATCTGACACGCTTGCGGGCAAACGCGACATTGGGATTTTCCTTCAACGCGGCACGGACCCGTGCATAGTTGCCCCCCCCGGCGCGCGCATCGAAATGAATCGCGATACAGTCGCCCGCCGATGTCATACGCTCGGCCTGCTGGATCACGGCCTCCGGATCCTTGTGGCACAAAAGAATGTAAGCGATTTTCGCCATGAACCGTCCGAAGTTTCCGCCCCGCTCTGCGGTCTTGACCTGAATACCTTGAAGCGCCGTTGAATAAACAGCAATAATTTGCTCTGTTGTACGCAACTCGGGCCGCGATCACAAAGCGGCGATGATCGGAGGCAGACGGCCCATGGGATTTCCCGGCACATGGATGACCGAAAGCGAAAGCATGGTCTATCGCGTGGTGCCGAAATGCGCCTGCTCGACCATCGGGCAGATCATGTATTATTCCGACAACGGCGAATTCTTCGAAGGTGACATTCACGACGCCTCGGAGGGTCTGCACAAATGGGCTATCGAGAACAGCCGCGGACCGATCACCGACAACGTGACGACCCACAAGTCGTATGCATTCACCTGTGTGCGCAACCCCTATGCCCGTATCCTGAGTTCCTTCTTCGACAAGATTTGCGGCATCCAGCGCAACGGAAAACGGTATCGCGGCAATCTGGTCCCTTTGCTGATCCAGAAATACGGGGTCGAAGTCGGCGGCCCCGACGGCACGGAAGATTTCGACCAGGTCCGCAGCTTCCGGCGCTTCCTGCTTTTCGTCCGCGACACGATTCGCTGGCGTCGCCCGATGGACCCCGATATCCATTGGTCCGCGATGTCGGGGCATATCTCGACCTTCATCGTGAATGGCGGGCGCTACGACAACATCTTCTTCACCGAACGATTTAACGAGGGCATGCAGTCGGTGCTGGACGCGACCGACACGAAGTGGCCGGTGAAACTGGACAAGGTGCCGCGGTTCAATGAATCCCAGGGGCATGGGCCGAAGCGGAAGCATCCGGTTGAGGATTATTTCGACGATCTGTCGATGCACCTGATCTACGAGATCTACAAAAGGGACTTCCAGTTGTTCAGATACGATTTCGAGAACCCGGCGAACAAGATGCCGGTCGGCGAAGTCGACCTTGACGAGGTGCATGCCAAGCTCGGCGACTGATCGGGACAGCCGCCAGCGAATGCCCTGCCCCGACCGGGCACGACAAGGGGCTGTCCTTTTCGGAACAGCCCCTTTCTTGGTTCTTGTCGCCCCGAAGGTGCCCGCGAATCGTTCGGCGCCGGCAATCCCTGGTCAGGCCTGGTCGCGCTTGCCCTTGATCGGGGCCCAGATGCGCTTGTTCGTCAGATACAGAAGCACCGACAGAAGCACCAGGAAGCCAACGCCGACGAAGCCCGCCTGCTTGCGGGCCATCATCTTGGGTTCGGCCGCCCACATCAGGAAAGCGGCCACGTCCTGCGCCTCGTGGTGCAGGTCGGTGGAGTGGCCGTCGTCATATTCCACGTCGTCGCCATAGAGCGGCGGCGGCATCGAGATCCAACCACTCGGAAAGGCCGTATTCTCATAGAAGGTGGTGCCGGCCTCTTCCTTCGTCTCGCCCGTATATCCCGTCAGGATCGAGGCGATGTATTCCGGCCCGCCGATCCCGTTTATCAGCTGGCTGATCCCGGTGCCGTAGGGGCCATGGAACCCGGCCCGCGCCTTTGCCATCAGGCTCAGGTCCGGCGCCGTCTCCATGCTGGAGGGTGGGAAATGGTCGGTTGGCTGGGCCGGGCGGAATTCGCCGGTCTGCTCGTCGAGAACCTGAAACTGCTCGGCATAGGCCCGCACCTGCGCGTCGGTATATCCAAGACCGCCCGGGGCCGACAGCGACCGGAACGGAACGAATTTCATCCCGTGGCAGGCCGAGCAGACCTCGGTATAAACCTTCAGTCCGCGTTGCAGCTGGTTCTGGTCATAGGTGCCGAACGGACCCTCGAAGGGAAACGCGAAATCCTCGACATGGCCGCCCTCGGCGGCGAAGGCGCCGCCAGACGACAAGGCCAGTGCGGCAAGCGCCGAAAGGGTGAGCTTCCTGATCATGTTGTCGATCCTCTCTCTCACTCGGCCGG
>JADQCD010000312.1 GCA_016278285.1 Actibacterium sp. | reverse complement strand
CGGGTGCTGGCCGACGAAATAGTAATCGGCGCCGTGATACATGTCGGCCTGACCCGCGGTTACCGCGTCGAAAACTTCGAGCGCGCCCACCAGTTCACCCGCCGCCTTGGGTTCGACGATGATCTGGCCGTCGGTGGCGTCGCCGATATTCTTTGCGACGCGCTCCACCGAATCCCAGACCCCCGCCAGGCCACGCGGCCATGTCGTGACCATGGTCAGCGTGCGCTTGCCTTGTGCATAGGCCGGCGCGGCCAGCGTCGAGGCGGCCGCGGCAGACCCGCCCAGCGCGGATGTTCTCAAAAATGAACGGCGATCCATAAGGTATTCCTCCCGGTTTCTTCCGCCCGAACGCGGGGCGGCTTTGTAAGTGCGGGGACACTAGCCGCAGCGGCGGCGCGGATAAATACCTAGTTATGCGTATTTTCGCGGCAACGCGCGCATTTGCCGCTCCGTCACCCGCCCGGGCCCGCCCGGCCGGATCAATTGACGCCGCGGCCGCTGCGTTTCATTGTTGTGGTCCGAGCCATTCAAGAAGGGACCGGCCCCTGTTTCGACATGCGACACGGATCGGAATTCCGTTTCCGCCCTCTTACGCGCAGAAATTGTTTCTTCTGGCGACGGTACCGCTTCTCCTGGCGGTGGCCGCGATATCACTGGTCGTGGTGCACCAGTCCCGCCAGTTGTCCGAACACGAGATTGCCGTAATGGAACAGCAGATCATTGACGCGAGGAAGGCCGAGTTGAAGACCCGCATCAGACTGGTCCGAAGCGCGCTACTCTCGATTTACGGGTCCGCGCCGCCCGATGATCAGACGGCAAGAACCAGCGTGATGCAGATCCTGGCGTCCATGCAGGCCGTGCAGAACGGCCAATTCTTCGTCTACGACTATGACGGCACCAATCTGATTGGCCTCGGGCAGACCCGTTTCATCGCCGGAAACACGGCCGGACCGGTCGATTCCGCGGGCGGGCCGGTGGTGGACCGGCTGATCGAACAGGCACGTTCTGGCGGCGGCTTTCACAGCTTCCTGTGGCGCGCCCCCTCGACCGGCGAAGAGGCGCGCATGATCTCTTACGTCATCGGGTTGCAGGACTGGCGCCTGGTCGTGGGAACCGGCGCCTTCATCGACGACATTTTGCAATCGGTAAGCACCGCGCGAGCCCAGATACGGGCACGCGTGCAGCGCACATTCTGGTGGATCGGCGGGATCACCTTCGTGCTGCTTGGGCTGGTCTTTCTGTCCGGCCTGCTCATCAACATCCGTGAACGCCGGCTGGCCGACGTCCAACTGAAGGCGCTGACCCAGCGCATCTTCGACACGCAGGAGGAAGAGCGCGCGCGTGTCGCCCGCGAATTGCATGACAGCATCAGCCAGATCCTGGTGGGCGTGCGCTATGCGCTGGAATTGGCCCGTCGCCGGCTGGCCAGCGGCGATGCCCGCGTCGCCGAAAGCCTTGGCAAAGGGATCGACGGGCTGAACGGCGCGATTCAGGAAGTGCGTCGCATCAGCCGTGATCTGCGCCCCGCGGTTCTGGACGATCTCGGGCTTGGCCCCGCGATCCAGGCCCTTTGCCAAGAGTTCGAACGACGCACCGGCATCGAAACGGATTTCCGGACCGTGGTGTTCCGCAATCGTCTTGACCGGGAAGCGAAAATCGCGCTCTACCGTATCGCACAGGAGGCGCTGACAAATATCGAGCGGCATTCCGGCGCGACGCGGATCACGCTGCGGGCGCGCGGCTACAAAGAGGGCGTGATGCTGCGCATTCAGGACAACGGTCACGGTATATCGAAAGCATCAGGCGACGACGAGACCCATGGCGGCCAGGGACTGCGCAACATGGCCGAGCGGGTGGAACGGCTGGACGGCATGCTGCGGGTGGTCTCGACGCCCAAGGGAACACTGGTTGAAGCGCGCGTCCCTCTGACGCATATGCTGCGACCGGAAGGCAACAGGAAGACCATCGCATGAGCACGCCTGTCCGGATCGCCATCGTCGACGACCACCCCATGGTCGCCGAGGGGATCGAGGCGATCCTGGAAACATATGACGACCTGACCGTGGTCGGAACCCTCACCAACGGGCAGGAGGCGATCGACCGGATCGCGCGGCTGGCCCCGGACGTGATACTGCTGGACCTGAACATGCCGCAGGTGAACGGGTTGTCGGCCACAGAGATCATCCTGGAGCGCCGCCCCGAGACACGGATCCTGATCCTGTCGATGCATGACAGCAGCGAATACATTGCCTCGGCGCTGTCGCACGGCGCGATGGGGTATATCCTCAAGGACGTGCCCACCGAAGAAATCAAGCGCGCCATCGACACCGTGATGGCCGGCGAGCGCTATCTCTGCCCCGGCGCCACGGCCTCGCTGACCCCAAGAACCGAAGGGAACCGCGAGCAACTGACCAACCGCGAACAGACCATCCTGCTGCAACTGGCGCAGGGCAAGTCGAACAAGGAGGTGGCGCTGGCGCTGGACATCTCGGTGCGGACCGTCGAAACGCACCGCAAGAACATCAAGCGCAAGCTTGATATCGCCTCGACCGCGGGACTGACGCGCTATGCCCTGGAACACGGCGTGTTGCAGGGAACCGGCACCGAGATTTGAAACAGCAGAAAGAGATGCCATGATCGCCATCATATTCGAAGTCTTTCCGGCGTCCGGGCGCAAGGCCGAATACCTGGACATAGCCGCGAAAATCCGACCCGATCTCGAACAGGTCGAGGGCTTCATCTCGGTCGAACGGTTCCAGAGCCTGACCGACCCCGACAAGATCCTGTCGATCTCGTTCTTCGAGAACGAGGATGCCGTGCGCCGCTGGCGCGAGACCGCCGACCACCGCGCCGCGCAGGCGGCCGGGCGTGGTGGCGTGTTCTCCGACTATCGGCTGCGCGTTGCGCATGTGCTGCGCGACTACGGAATGTTCGACCGCGACGATGCACCGGCCGACAGCCGTGCGGCGCATGGCGTCTAATCGCCGGGCGCGTCCGGCATGGTTGCGCAAATGTCGCCCGGCGGCCACGACACGCAACAATCAGGAAGCATCCCGCCTCGCTCAGGACAGAAAATTTGCGCATTTGGCGGTTGACGCCTGTTTCGCCCCCTCCTAATGTCACCGCGCACGATAGCGAAAGGGCCCCGGAAATGACCCGGATTCTCGTACTCGTAGGTGAATGGCGCATGGGCCGGTAACGGACACCATAACGGTACCCCATGCGCCCCCGCTCACACCGGGGGTTTTTTTGTGGCATTTGACCGGATGCAAGGAACTGAAAAGATGAACAAGTCGATGACTGGCGCGAAGATGGTTGTTCAGGCCCTGAAGGACCAGGGTGTCGATGTGGTATTCGGTTATCCTGGCGGCGCCGTGCTTCCGATCTATGATGAAATCTTTCAGCAGAACGACATCCGCCACATTCTGGTCCGGCACGAACAGGCCGCCGTTCACGCCGCGGAAGGCTATGCCCGTTCAACCGGCCGGCCGGGCGTGGTTCTGGTCACCTCGGGGCCGGGTGCCACCAACGCGGTGACCGGCATCACCGACGCCCTGATGGATTCGATCCCGATCGTGGTTCTGACCGGTCAGGTGCCGACCTTCATGATCGGAAATGACGCCTTCCAGGAGGCCGACACCGTGGGCATCACCCGCCCCTGCACCAAGCACAACTGGCTTGTGAAGGACACCGATGCGCTGTCGGGCACCCTGCACGAGGCGTTCCACGTCGCCACCAGCGGTCGGCCCGGACCGGTGCTTGTGGACATCCCCAAGGACGTTCAGTTCGCCACCGGCAAATACACCGCCCCGCGCGACGCCCGCATCTCGCATTACAAGCCGCAGGTGAAAGGCGACATTGAAATGATCACCCGCCTGGCCGAGGCGATGGAAACCGCCGCCCGGCCGATCTTCTATACCGGGGGCGGGGTCATCAACTCTGGCGACGCGGCGACGCAGCTGCTGCGCGAACTGGTCGAAGCCACGGGCTTTCCCGTCACCTCCACCCTGATGGGGCTGGGCGCCTATCCGGCCTCGGGCGACAAGTGGCTGGGGATGCTGGGGATGCACGGCCTTTACGAGGCCAACCTTGCGATGCATGGGTGCGACCTGATGATCAACCTTGGCGCGCGCTTCGACGACCGGATCACCGGGCGCGTGGCCGATTTCAGCCCCAACTCGGCCAAGGCACATGTCGATATCGACCCCTCGTCGATCAACAAGACGATCCATGTGGAAATGCCGATCATCGGCGATATCGCCCATGTCCTGGAGGATCTGCTGCGAATCTGGAAATCGCGTGGGCGTAAGGTCAACAAGGCAGGTCTGGAAAAGTGGTGGGGTCAGATCGAAACCTGGCGCAAGGTCGATTGCCTGTCTTTCAAGCCCTCGCCCAAGGTCATCAAGCCACAGCACGCCCTGAGCCGGCTGGAGGCGCTGACCAGGCACCGCGACCGCTTTATCACCACCGAGGTCGGCCAGCACCAGATGTGGGCGGCGCAATATATGCGTTTCGACGCGCCCAACCGCTGGATGACGAGCGGCGGGCTGGGCACGATGGGATATGGTTTCCCTGCGTCGATCGGCGTTCAGATCGCGCATCCCGACTCGCTGGTCATCAATGTGGCGGGCGAGGCAAGCTGGCTGATGAACATGCAGGAAATGGGCACCGCGGCGCAGTATCGCCTGCCGGTCAAGCAGTTCATCCTCAACAACGAGCGTCTGGGCATGGTGCGCCAGTGGCAGGAACTGCTGCATGGCGAGCGATACTCGCACAGCTGGTCGGAATCCCTGCCCGATTTCGTGAAACTGGCCGAGGCGTTCGGCGCCAAGGGCATCCAGTGCTCGGACCCGGCGGACCTGGACGACGCGATCCAGGAGATGCTGGATTACGACGGGCCGGTGATCTTCGACTGCCTTGTGGAAAAGCACGAGAATTGCTTTCCGATGATCCCCTCGGGCGAGCCGCACAACAAGATGCTGCTGGGCGAAGCCTCGACCTCGGACGCGATCAAGGAAGGCGGCGCCGTGCTGGTCTAGGCCAGACATTCAGGACGACAATCGAAAAACAGGAACGGAACCAAACGCCATGTCGGCACTGAACATCAAGAAGGGCACGTCGAAGCATTCGGCGTATGATTTGCGCGACCCTAATCTGGACCTTTCGGAGACGCATACCCTGGCGGTGCTGGTCGATAACGAGGCGGGCGTCCTGGCGCGGGTGATCGGCCTGTTCTCGGGGCGCGGTTATAACATCGAAAGCCTGACGGTGGCCGAGGTGGACCACACCGGCCACCTGTCGCGGATCACCATCGTCACCACCGGCACGCCCGCCGTGATCGAGCAGATCAAGGCACAGCTGGGCCGCATCGTTCCGGTGCACGAGGTGCACGACCTGACGGTCGAAGGCCCCAGCGTCCAGCGGGAGTTGGCGCTGTTCAAGGTTGCCGGCAAGGGCGACAAGCGAATCGAGGCGCTGCGCCTCGCCGAGATCTTTCGCGCCAACGTTGTGGACAGCACGCTGGAAAGCTTCGTGTTCGAGATGACCGGCACCTCGGAAAAG
>JADQCD010000297.1 GCA_016278285.1 Actibacterium sp. | reverse complement strand
CAGCAGGCCCTGTTCCTTCCAGCCGTCGCGCTTGACCTCGTCGGGGTTGCGGCGGCGCCCGCCATAGCCCTTCGGCGTGAACCGCATGCCGCTCATTGCACACCTCCCCGGGTCTCCAGCGCCCAGAGCAGGATCGCGATGGCGTCGGCCTCGTTGTCGTCGACGGGGCTGAACCCGTCGCGCGCCAGCCAAGACTCGCTTGGCATCATTTACGAGGAGGGGGGCGAACCAAGGATCGTCAGGCCCGACTTTGTTTTTTTCGTTCAGCAGGACGATGGGACCGTCGCCGCCGATATCGTCGATCCGCACGGCATTCAGTTCGGCGACGCGATGCCGAAGCTCAAGGGGCTGGCGCAGTACGCAGAACGCTTCGGCGACCAGTACCGTCGGATCGAGGCCGTTGCGAAGATCGGTGACAAGTTCCGTGTTTTGGACCTGAAGGAAGCGGCGACACGCGCGTCAGTCTCTACCGCGACAACGATCAAGGCTCTGTATGAAAGCGCGCATGCATTCGACTACTTGCCCTAACCATCACAGAGTTCGACGCCAGTTCCCTGCGGCATGGATACGGCTTTCACAACGGTTACGAATGATCTGTGGGTCAAAACCCTTCATTATCAGGGCCTTGATCGGCTTAACCGGACCGCGCGCGGTTAACAGGTCCGGAGAATATCAGCCCGGAGAGAATGCGTGCGTGCCCTTTGGCGCGTGGGCCGGTTAACAGCCCATCCCGCACAACCCTCGAAAACAACGAGAAAATCTGGCCGCCGCCGGATCGGGAGAACGCTTTCGCGAGGGCAAGTGGCGGAGGGAACGGAGCGCCTGAAAACTCTGCTCGAAGTAGCAACCGGGATCCATTCTGAAATCGGCGAATCCGAGCAGATAGTGTTCAACACCCGCGCCTACGCGCGCTTACGCTCGTTTCGAAACAAAGCGGGATCAAAGCGGAAACAAAGCGAGAGCATTTCGTCCGTATCTGCCGGCTCGGAGTATCGGCAATCGGTGCCGCAACGCCGTTTGCGGAATGTTAATCGAAGAAGTCCTCCTTGAAACGATCAATCTGATGCATCCGTTCGTGCAGGATCGTGACGATGCCAATGTCGCCATTCGAAAGGTATCGCCAATACACGAAATGCCGCTCATAGCGGAAGAAATACCCATCCACTCCGAATTCGGCTGGCACCGACCGCGAATGGACACCGCGCGTTTCGATCTGCTCGAATGCGGCGAACAAGCCGGTAATGTAAGTCTCGGCCTGCGCTTCGCCCCACGTGTCGCGCGTGTAGCGGTAGATCTCGTCGAGACGGACGGAAGCCGCCTCCTGGACCCGGATCGCCATCGGGTCAGGTCCGGTTCCGGGCGATCACCTCGGCGGCGGTCAGAGGCTTGTAGCTGTCCTCGGGCGCGGCGAAGGCGCGGTTCAGTTCGGCCTTCAGTCGATCGAAGGCTTCACGCTCGACGCGCTCCTTGTCGCGGCGGATCAGATCACGGATGTACTCGCTGACGTTCTCGTAGGCGCCCTCCTCGCCGACGTTGGTCGCGACGAACTCGCTGAGCGCGCCGCTGACGCGCACGGTCATCGTAGTGGTCTGAGGCATAGCGCTCTCCTTACATCGTGTGTGCTCAATATAACCAATATCGAACACGGAACAAGGGTCAGTGCTCTGCGGGCGGCGGTCCTGCCTACCCGTCACCATCCTCTGGAACCAGACGATCCGCCATTGTCAGCAGCAAGACCAGCACGGCATCCGAATGTCGCGCGAGCGACACCAGGTGCTCGCCGCTCGGTCCGCGCTCGCCCGCGAACCAGTATTTGACGGTCCGCTCGCTGGCACCGGTCCACCGCATGGCGGACTTGATCGCCCGGTGGGTCGATCCGAGCTCCGCGTGCAATGCCATCGCCACGGCGGCGCGATAGTCGTCCGGAACATCCTCGGGGTGCACAAATGTGCCCATCTTCGGCACAACTGTGCCCATCTTCACCCGCATCTTCATGTGTTTCTCCGCTAAATATCTGGAGAGACATGAAAAGCGACATTTGAAACTTGGGCATGGGCGAGAATTTGCGAGCCACTCGCCTTGGGTAGCGCGCGCGATATTTTTCGGGAGGCGGGGGTGGCTCGGACAAGATCAACGATATCCGGAGAGCCGGCCGAGACGCCCGAGCGCATACTGGCAGCAGAATACGTCAGGATGTCCACCGAGCATCAGCAGTACTCGACCCAGAACCAGGCAAAGACCATCCGCGAATACGCCGAACGGCGCGGCATCGAGATCATCAAAACCTATTCAGATGATGCGAAAAGCGGTCTGATCATCGGCGGCCGAAGGGCGTTGCAGCAGATGATCTCCGACGTCGAGTCAGGTTCGGCCGAGTACCGCGTAATCCTGGTTTACGATGTCACCCGCTGGGGGCGATTTCAGGACGCTGACGAGTCGGCCTACTACGAGTATCGCTGTCGCAAGGCCGGGATGCAGGTTGCCTATTGCGCCGAGCAGTTCGAAAACGACGGATCGCCGACCTCCACCATCGTGAAAAGCGTCAAGCGGGCCATGGCTGGCGAATACAGTCGGGAGCTCTCGGTCAAGGTGTTTGCCGGTCAATGCCGCCTGATCGAACTTGGCTACCGTCAAGGCGGCCCGGCCGGTTTCGGGTTGCGCAGAGCCTTGCTGAACGAGCGTGGCGAGGTGAAGGCCGAACTCAAGCGCGGTGAGCACAAGAGCCTTCAGACCGACCGCGTGATCCTGGTCCCCGGCCCAGAAGAGGAACAGCGCGTCGTCCGGCGCATGTACGAGATGTTCGTTAACGAAGGACGCCCGGAGCGCGAGATCGCCGAGATCCTGAACGCCGAAGGACATCGCACCGATCTCGACCGGCCATGGACCCGAGCGACCGTTCATCAGGTGCTGACCAACGAAAAATACATCGGGAACAATGTCTTCAACAAGGTATCGTTCAAGCTGAAGCAGCGCCGGGTGGTGAACCCGCGGGATATGTGGATCCGGGCCGAAGGCGCGTATGCCGCCATCATCGACAAGGCGCTGTTCCTTCGTGCGCGAGAGATCGTGGATGCGCGCAGCCGGCATTTTTCGGACGAGGAATTGCTCGACGCGCTGAGGGCGATCCTGAAACGGCAGGGCGCGCTGTCCGGCCTGATCATCGACGAAGAGAACGATCTGCCCTCGTCCAGCGCCTATCGCAGCCGGTTTGGCAGCCTGCTGCGCGCCTATCGCCTTATCGGCTATGAACCAGAGCGGGACTACCGCTACATCGAGATCAACAAGGCGCTGCGCGCGGCCCACCCCCAGGTCGTCGACGAGATCGTGGAGGGCGTGGCCGCCCAAGGTGGCTGCGTGGTGCAGGACGCCGACACACAACTGCTTCGGGTCAACGATGAGTTCACGGTTTCGGTCGTTCTGGCCCGCTGCCAGGCGACCGCAGCAGGCTCCTTGCGCTGGCATATTCGGCTCGACACCGGCCTCGTTCCGGACATCACGATTGCCGTGCGGATGGTTGAGACCAACGACGCGCCGCGCGACTTCTACCTGCTGCCCAGCATCGACATGACGGACGCACGGCTGAAGATGGCAGAACAGAACGGCCTTTGGCTCGATGCCTATCGAACGGAAACACTTGACGATTTCTACGCCCTCGCCGGGCGGGCGAAGGTGACGGAGGTGGCATGATGGCAGAGAGCCCGGAAGACACTCACCCAACGGAAGTCATCTTGGTCCCGACCGACCGCATTCGCGTTCTCAATCCGCGGGTCCGAAACCCCAGGACTTTCGCCGATATGGTGGAGAACATCGCCAAGATCGGTTTGAAGCGCCCCATCACTGTCACCCGCCGCGCCGAAACTGACCCGCAGGAGTTTGATCTCGTCTGCGGCCAGGGTCGGCTCGAGGCCTTTATCGAGCTGAAGCAGAAAGCCATCCCGGCCATTGTCATCGACGCTGATGAGTCCGACTGCCTCGTCATGAGCCTCGTCGAGAACTGCGCGCGTCGCCAGCATCGCCCAATCGATCTGATGCGGGAGATCGGCACGCTGCGCGAGCGCGGCTACAACGACCGACAGATCGGCGACAAGATCGGCGTCTCGCCGGACTATGTCGGCATGATCGCTGGCCTTTTGGAGCGCGGTGAAGAGCGGCTGGTCACGGCTGTGGAGACTGGTCTGCTGCCCCTGAACCTCGCCATCGACATATCGAAAACCGATGCCGAAGGCGCGCAGCGTGCGCTGATGGACGCCTACACGCAGAAGAAACTGCGGGGGAAGAAACTTGCCGCGGCCCGGCGCCTGATCGAACAGCGCGAGGCACGCGGGAAAAAGATGCACCCAAAAGCGTACGGGCGCGACAGCCGTAACCGGCGACCGCTGACAAGCGAGGCGTTGGTGCGTGCCTACCAGAAGGAGGCCGACCGCCAGAAGCTTCTGATCAAGAAAGCGGAACTGACGCAGGGGCGGCTTCTGTTCATCTGCCAGGCATTCCGGACCCTCCTCGAGGACGACCACTTCGTGACGCTGCTCCGGGCGGAAGGCCTGGAAACCATGCCCAGCTACCTGCAGGACTCCCTCACCGACGGAGCTGTGCAATGAGCAAGAAGGTTCAGCTCGGCTTCGAGAACGATTGCGTCACAATCCCGGTCGCGGACATCCTGCCGGTCAGAGTCCTGAGCAAGTCGATCAAATCCAGCCGGAAATACACCCAGATCACGGCCTCGATCCGGGAGATCGGATTAGTCGAGCCGCCGGTGGTCGCGCGAAACGGGGATGCCGGTGGCAGCTGGTTGCTGCTCGACGGACATGTCCGGATCGAAGTTCTGAAGGATCTGGGCCGCGAGCAGGTCGAATGCCTTGTGTCGACGGACGACGAGGCCTTCACCTACAACAAGCGCATCAGCCGTATCGCGCCCATTCAGGAACACCGGATGATCCTGAAGGCCATCGAGCGCGGTGTCTCCGAGGAAAAGATCGCGGCCGCGCTGGACCTCAACCCGCGCAGCATCCAGCGCAAGGTCAAATTGCTCGACGGCATTTGCCCGGAGGCCGTGGCGATATTGAAGGACAAGGCCTGCACCGCGGCCGTCTTCACGACGCTAAGCAAGATGATCCCTTTGCGCCAGATCGAAGCCGCCGAACTCATGGTGAACGCCAACAACTACTCGGTCGCTTACATATCGGCGATCCTCGCCGGAACGCCGCAAGCACAGCTGGTCGAAGCGAACAAGCCCAAACGCATCAAAGGCGTGACGCCTCAGGCAGTCGCTCGGATGGAAAAGGAGCTTGTCCGGCTTCAGGAAGGGATCACTCAGATCCAGGACACCTATGGCCAGGACCATCTCCAGCTGACCGTGCTCCGAGGCTACGTCGGCAAGCTCCTCGGGAACGCGCGCGTGGTTCGGTATCTGATGCAGACGCGCCCTGAGTTCCTGTCCGAGTTTCAAACAATTGCCGAGATGGAGTCGGTGGTGCCGGCCGAGGCGGAATAGACCGCCGGTCGATCCAATGGGGACCCGGACCCGATAAGCGCGGGGACCGCGGGAGACGCCGGACTGTGGGCC
>JADQCD010000198.1 GCA_016278285.1 Actibacterium sp. | reverse complement strand
GTTCCTGCATATCGGCTCGCACAAGACGGCGACGACCTTCCTGCAAAACTCGCTAACGCGCAACGCGGGCACGCTGCGCGATCTGGGGCTGCTCTATCCCAAGGCCGGGCGCATCCACGGGGCGCATTTCAAGCTGTGCTGGGCGCTGAAAGCGCCTGAAACGAAGGACAGCGCGCTGGAGGCTCTCGACGACTGGGCGGCGCTGTTCGAAGAGATCGACGCCGCCCCCGAGGAGGTGATCGTGCTCAGCTCCGAAGAGTTCGGGCTGGCCATCGATCCCTACCGGCTGGCCCCGCTGGCCGAGCGCTACGACGTGGCCGTCATCTTCTACCTGCGCAGCCCCGACAGCTACATGGAAAGCTTCTACAACCAGGTCGTGAAGGATTTCGGCACCCGCGAAAGCCGCAGCATCGAGACCTACCTGGCCGAGCAACCGCCCTTCTTCCTGGAAACGATGGCCCTGCTGCGCCCCTGGGAAGAGATGTTCGGCACGGATGCGGTGCGGCTGCGCCTGTTCGACCGCGACCACCTGCCGAACGGGATCCTGCGCGATTTCCTCGAAACCCTGGGCTGCACTCGGTTCCCCGAGTTCCGCCCGCCCGACGATTCGGTTCTGCACAAGCAATCGCTGCCCCCCGACGCGCTGGATTATCTGCGCCTGTCGAACCCCTGGATGACGCGCGGCGACGGGCATCACAGGTTCGTCCAGCAACTGGTGGCGCTGGCGCAGGACCATGCCGAGAGGCTGCAACAGACCCGCGCCGGAATCCTGTCGCTGAAGGCCCGCCAGACCCTGCGCAAGCGGTTCGCGGGGTCCAACCGGCAGGCGGCGCAGCGTTTCCTGGGGATGGACCACACCCCCTTTCCGCCCGCACAGGCGCCCGCCCCGCCCGAGGATTACGACCGCCGCCCGCCCGAGGCGACACCGCAGGTCATGGGCAAAGTGGCCGCGATGATCCGGGACATGCGCTAAGACCGGCGCGATGGCGCCGCAATCCTTGATGAAAGGTGGCTCTCATGTCCGACCCCATGCGCATCCTGTTCCTGCGCCCGTCCTATGTGGCCAGTTTTCCCGCAACGCCGCGCCCCTTTATGTTGCCGACCGTGCCCGAATCCGGCCCCACGCGCGATACGCTGCTGCCGTTTCACGCTGGCAGCGGCCGCAATATCGGGAACCTGGTCCATACCGAGGCCATGCCGCGCATCCTGCGCCATGACCCCGAGCGCAGCGCCTTTCTGTCGCTGCACCGCACCGTCAGGGCGCGCAGTCTGAAATGGCTGACCGACGTCGTGAACGCGGAATTCGACATGGTCGTGTTCTCGGCCGCGAATTTCATCCGCCCCGAAACCGATTTCGACCTGGAATGCAAGTTCTTCGAAAAACTCGCGATTCCGGCCGTGCTGGTGGGGGCGGGCGTGCAGAACCCACCGACGCAGGGCGATCCGGGGCTGGGCGAAAGCCTGTGCCGGTTTCTCAGTCTCGCCGACGAGAGTTTCGCCCTGTTCGGCGTGCGCGGCGCGGTGACGGCGCAAGTGCTGTCCGACATGGGGCTGCGCAACATGGTGCCGCTGGGGTGCCCGAGCTTCTATGCCTATCCGGACAACATGGCCCGGCTCGCCGCGCCGGATTTGGGCGATGTCCGGCGCATCCTCACGGCCGGGCACATCTCGGTGCGCGGCGGCCCCGGCTCACGCTACGAGCAGATGGCGCGGCTGCTGGCCGCGTTCCCGCGGGCCCGGGTCGATTACGTCCTGCAGAACGAGCTTTTCTGGGCCGAGGAGGCGATGGACGCCGAGCCCTATTACGACCCGGTCACCAAGGAGGTCTCTCCGGACTGGGCGCGGCGCAAGTTCTTTCGCCACGCGCGCCCGGATCTGCCCATCCCGCGCCTGCACTATTTCACCGACACCTCCAGTTGGCGCATGTTCGCGGCCGGGCAGGATCTCTATATCGGCGATCGCATCCATGGCGGGGTTGTCGCGATGCAGGCGCGCCGGCCCGCGGTGATCCTGCACAAGGATGCCCGCGTGCGCGAACTGGCCGAGCATATCGGCTGCCCCAACCTGTCGCTGGACGACCTGGCCGGGCGCGAGGCCCGGCCCGCGTTGGAACAGGCACTGTCCCCGGCGGCGATCCGCAGGTTCCGGAAATGTCATGCCGCCCGGCTCGACGAGTTCAGGACCCGTCTGCGCGGGGTCGGGCTGGCGCTGTCGGCGGAAATGGAAAACGCGGGCGCGCCGGAAACCATGGCCTCCCGCCTGCGCGGGCTGCTCCGGCCCTGAGGCGGCCGGGCGGGTGGAGATCACTCCGCCCCGCTTTTCTGCCCCGCCAGAAACGCGCGCAGCCCTTCCCTTGGTCGGGCCAGCGGGGCGGGGCGGCTGAGATGGGCCAGCGCGCGGGCCAGGGCGTCGGGATCGGGGCGCAGGAGGGGTGCGCGCGGCTCGTCAGGCAGGGTATCGTCGAAGGTCACGCCATGATCGCGCGCCAGGCGCGCCTGCTCTCCGGCGGTGTGTTCCAGCAGCTCGGCCCGCAGCGCCCGGCCAAGCGCGTGCCGGCGCGTATCGCTGCGAAAGGCTGCGATGATACGCTCCATGTCATAGGCCTCGCCCGACCGGTTCAGCAGCGCCAGCGCCGCGGCACAGTTCATCGAGGGGCTGGGGTTGCCGTGAACGTCGATGCTTTCCGGCATGTCGATCCCGGCCAGATCCGCGAAAGCCCGCAACAGGCCCGTCTTGCGGGCGGTGTCGAAATCCGCGGCGCGCACCGTGGCGAAGTCCGACCAGGCGTCCAGCAGCGTGGCGTATCGCAGCCGCGCGCGCACCCCTTTGGCGCGGACAAAATCGCGGATCGTGCGCCTTTCGCGCCCCTCGCGGCAGAACTGGTTCCACAACGCCTCGGCGAAGAGATCGGGGCGCCGCAGGAAGCAGACGACCTCCACCCTGAAATCGTCGGATAATGCGCGCAGCGGCGCGAGACTCTCGGCGCCAAGCTCCGAAAACCCTTCCGCGCTGAGCACGAGGGTGTCGCAGCCCGAGGCCGCGAATTCATCCAGCAGCAGCGAAAGTTCGGCCCCGGCATGCGCCGCGCCCTGCCGCAACGCCCGGGCCAGGCTGGAATGCTTGGGCAGATGGGCATGCGGTTCGCGGTCGGTGCGGGCATACCAGGCGCCCCGGCGGGCCAGCGCGGCACGGTTCCTTTCCAGCGCCTCCTGGACCGAGGTGGTGCCGGTCTTGTGGGTGCCGATATGTATCACGAGTCTTTTCATGATCGCCGCAGGGGTCCGCCTTGTTGATCCGGTCTTCGTCAACCGGGCTTGCCGCCGAAACCGTCCGCGATCAACCCCCTGGCCGAAATGCCGCCGGAAAACGCTATCGCCGGTCCGGGCCGGGTTCAACAGATCCCCGCGCATCGGGCACGCCCCACGGCGAAAACGCGCCATGCCCTCGTGACAGCGCGCCGGTTACGCGCCTATGATCGGTCGGATATGGCCCCCTAACCAGCGTGAGAGATCGGCCCATGGCGTTCAACATAGACTTCGACTACCGGTTCGACAGCACCGGGTTTTTCGACGATGCGGCCCGGCAGGCGCTGGAAAAGGCCGCCACGATCTGGGAGGGGCTGATCGGCGACGAGTTCGCGGATGTGCCCGCCGGCATCAGCTTCAGCATCGATGATCCGTCCGCCGACGGCACCAAGCGCCAGATCACCCTGGACGCGCCGATCGACGATCTGCTGATCTTCGTCGGCGCCGAGTCGCTGGGCGACCCGCTGGGCATTGGCGGTTATGACGGGGTGGATGTGCAGGGCGACGTGTTCAGCCAGCGCATATCGCATGATTTCCGCGGCCAGACGGTCACCGATTTCGAGCCCTGGGCCGGCACGATCAGTTTCGAGCAGGGCGCCGACTGGAGCTTTGCGCTGAACAGCGCGGTGATGGGGATGGCGGATTTCGTGACCATCGCGCTGCACGAGATCGGCCATGTTCTGGGCTTCGGCACCGCCGCGGCCTTCGACGCGCTGGTCTCGAGCGGAATGTTCACCGGGGTCAACGCGCAAGCCGAGAATGGCGATGCCCCGGTGCCGCTGCAACCCGACGTGAGCCATGTCAAGGACGGCTTCGACGGTGGCACCGTGCTGATGGACCCGACCGCGACCACCGGCACGCGGACGTTGCCTAGCAATCTCGACCTGGCGATGCTGGCCGATATCGGCTACCAGATCGAGGGGTTCATCCCCCAGGGCAGCACGCCGCCCATTGCCACCGACGGGGCCGAGACGATAATTGGCACGATGCTGGCCGACCGGATCGAGGGGCTGGGCGGCGACGATACGCTTTGGGGCCAAGGCGGCAGCGACCGGTTCGAGATCGGCCCCGGCGATGGCGCAGACTCGATCCAGGATTTCGACGCCAGTTCCGAGGTGGTGGCCCTGATCGATTCAGGCTTTGCCACCCTGGCCGAGGTCATGGGCGCGATCACCCAGCCCCAATATTCCAACGTCTGGCGCCTGACCCTGCCCGACAGCACCACCGTGGACATCCGCGAAATCAACGCGACCGCGCCAACCGAGGCCAATTTCGAACTGGGCACCGCGACCCCCGAGCCCCCGGCCCCCGGCCCCGGCGAGGTCGCCCTGACCGGCACGCTGAACAGCGCCGGCGGCACCCCGCTGGCCGATGCGCCGCTGGTGTTCACGCCAGACGCCGGCAGCCCGATCCAGGCCATGACCGACGGGACCGGCGCGTTCAGCCTGACCCTCGATGAAGGGGTCAGCGGCAGGCTCGACATGGCCGGGTTCAGCCCCGCCGGCGTGGATATCAGCGCAGGCGATGCGCTGCAGGCGCTGCGCCAGGCTGTGGGGCTGGCCCCCTCTGCCGACGCCTTCGACTTCATCGCCGCCGATGTGAATCGCGACGGGCAGGTGGGCGCGGGCGACGCGCTGGATATCCTGCGCGTGGCGGTGGGCCTGTCCGCGTCCGGGCCGGGCGACGCCGTGCTCCTCGACCCGGGGCAGGACCTGTCCGGGGTGACCGCGGATAACGTGGTCTACGATACCGGCCTGGACCTGGCCCTGGCGGCCGACACGACCCTGGACCTTTCCGCCGTGATCCTGGGCGACCTGGTCGCCTGACCGTCCTGCAGGGCCGGAATTTCCGGCCTTGCTTAGAAAAAATCGTGTTTTTTCAATGTCTTAGCTGAAAACGTTTCGCGTGCGAAACATCACCCCGCCAGTGCCTTTCGCAACCGCGCCACCAGCGCCGGGGTCAGGCCCGGACCCGACAGGTGCAGCCCCCCGGCGGTTTCGCGCAGAAACACGCCCGGCGCCACTTCCTCATCCGCCGGGGCAGGTTTGGCCGGCGGCGCCCCGGCCCCGGTCCGGGCGGCATCGCCCGCCTTGCGCCCGCCCTGCCCCCTGACATCCGCCAGCGCCCGGTTCAGTAGCGCGATCTCGGCCTCGGGGGTCTCCGGCTCGGCCTTGCGCAGCCGGTCCTTCAGCCGCGCCGCGAACCCCGCATCCGATTGCAGCCGCTGCGACAGTTCCAGCCCCAGCCGCTCGCTCAGCGCCGT
>JADQCD010000054.1 GCA_016278285.1 Actibacterium sp. | reverse complement strand
GCAACCGCGCCCGCAGCAGCAGCGCGCCGCCCCCGGCCAAGCCCACCAGAGCCAGCAGGCGCAGCGCAGCCCAGGCGACCTCGGCCGCCGGACCCAGCGCCGGAACGGCGGCCAGCACGGGAACCACCGTCAACGGGAAGACCGCGGTGCCCACCGCCATCGCGCGCAGCGCCGGGGCCGGGTCCACGCCCGACAGGATCGCCAGCCCCGGGCTGCCGGTGACGGGGCTCGCCGCCAGCGTCATCACCACGCCGAGGCCCAGCGCGGTCGCGGCCACCCCGGCCGACTGAAGCGCCCAGAGGGCGAGCAGCGGACAGGCGCCCTGCAGGATCAGGGCGCGAAGCGCCTCCACCCGCCAGGCGCGGGCGGGCAGCGCAAAGGCGGCGGGGCCGACACGCAGAGTCGCGAGAAACAGAAGCAGCGCCACCCCAGGCACGATAAACGGGACCAGCGCGGCGGCCAGCCCCGGCGCGCCCGCCCCGACGACCAGACCGGCCACCAGCACCAGCCGCCCGTTGCGGGCCAACGCCTGCGAGACGCGCCTCACAGCGCGGCGGCCGCGCGCGCCGCCTGGTCGTAGCTGCCCGAAAGCGTGCGCAGCAGCGTCGCCAGGCGCGAGATCTCTTCACGCTCCAACCCCAGCGCCTCGATCGAGCGGACCAGAAGCGCCTCGCGCACCTCGCCGTAGCGGCGGCACAGCTCGGCCCCCTCCGGCGCGATGGTCACCGTCTTCTCCTTGCCGGCCCGTCCGGTGACGACAAGGCCCTGGGCCGACAGCTTCTTGACCGCGTAGCTGATCAGGTGCGTGTCCTCGACATTCAGCACCAGCCCGATATCGGACAGCGTCTTGGCGCGGTCGCGGTGGTTGACCAGGTGCAGGATCAGAACCTCCAGCGCCGACATGCCCGGCGCGCCGGCGGCGGCCATGCAGCGGGTGATCCAACGCTGGAAGGCGTGGTTGGCCATGGTCAGCGCGAATTCCATCTCGGACAGTTCCGGCAGGCCCGAGGCCGCCAGATGCGCCGAGGAGACGACAGGACCGACCCCCGGCCTCAGTTTCTGAGCATCGTCGCGGGAAGCCAAAGCGCAATCTCCGGAAAAACGGTCAGCAGGGCCGTGGCGAGCACGAGCAGCCCGAAGAACGGCAGCGCGAAGCTGGCGATCTTGAAGATCGAGCGCCCCGTGAGGCCCTGGATGACGAACAGGTTGAAGCCGACCGGCGGGGTGATCTGGCTCATCTCCACCACCAGCACCAGGAAAATGCCGAACCAGATCGGGTCTATCCCGGCCGCTTGGACCATCGGCAGGATGATGCTGACGGTCAGCACCACGATTGAGATGCCGTCAAGGAACATCCCCAGAACGATGAAGAACACCGTGAGCGCGGCCAGCAGCGCGAAGGGCGACAGGCCCATCTCGCCGATCCAGGCGGCCAGCGCGCGCGGTATTCCGGTATAGCCCATCGCCACGGTCAGGAAGGACGCCCCGGCCAGGATGAAGGCGATCATGCAGGTGGTCACCGTCGCCGCGCGCAGCGTGTCGGCGAAGCCGTCCCAGCCCAGCCCACCGCCGCGCGAGGCCAGCAGGATCGCGCCTAGAACGCCGATCACCGCCGCCTCGGTCGGCGAGGCGACGCCAAGGTAGATCGACCCGATCACGGCGAAGATCAGCCCCACCGTCGGCAGCAGCAGGCCAAAGGCGCGAAGCCGCTCGCGCAGCGGCAGCGCCGGGTCGGGCTGCGGCACGCGGTCCCGGTGCATCAGCGACCAGAGTATGATGTAGCCCGAGAACAGCGCGGCCAGCATCAGCCCCGGCACCACCCCGGCCAGGAACAGGTGCGAGATCGACTGCTCGGTCGCCGTGCCATAGACGATCAGGATGATCGAGGGCGGGATCAGAAAACCGAAAGTGCCCGACCCGGCCAGGCTGCCGATCGCCATGCGCGGGTCATAGCCGCGCGCGGTGAGTTCCGGCACCGTCATGCGCCCCACCGTCGCCGTCGTCGCCGCCGACGAGCCGGAGACCGCCGCGAAGAGCGCGCAGCCGAACACGTTGACATGCAGCAACCCGCCCGGCAGACGCCGGGTCAGCGGCGCGAGCCCGGCGAACATGTCCGCCGACAGGCGCGAGCGGAACAGGATCTCGCCCATCCAGATGAACATCGGCAACGCGGTCAGGTCCCATACGGTCATCGACCCCCAGACCTTGGTGGCAAAGACCAGCCCGGCCGGCGCCGGCGCGGCCAGCGCCATTGCCGCCAGCCCGACCGCGATCAGGACGAAGCCGACCCAGAGCCCCGAGGCCAGAAGGCCGAACAGCACAACCAGAAGGATCGGCGCGAGCGTCGCGATCTCCATCAGTGGCCCCCCGTCCCGGCGGCATCACCCGCCGCTTCGGTTTCGGCCTCGGCGGCGCGGAAGGACGGCGACCGGCCCTGAAGCAGCGCCCAGCCCTCGTCGGCCAGCGCGATGCAGAAGATCACCAGCCCCAGCGCCATCATCCCCTGCGGCAGCGCCAGCGGCACCCGGACCATCCCGTAGGACACCGCGTCATAGCGCAGCGAGTCGAGCAACATCGCCACGCTGTTCCAGGCCGCCCAGACGCAAAGCGCCAGCGCGATGGCGACCACCACGCTCATGAGCACTCGCGCCGCGCGCGGCCCCAACCGCTGGGTGGCCAGCGTCACCCGGACATGACCGCCGGCCCGAAGCGTGCCGGCCATTCCCAGGAACACCGCCGAGACGAACAGGAAGGCGCCGATCTCGGCCAGCGAGGGCACCGCGAAGCCGAGCGCCGGCAGCCCCACCAGGTCGAGCGCGCGGTCCAGCAGACGCCCGGCGACCTGCGCCAGAACCAGTGCGGCGATCGCGGCAAGGCAGGCGGCGGAAACGGCGAAGGCGAACGCATAGAGACGGTCAAGCGCGCGTCGCATCGAATGTCCTTTCGGGGAAAGAAAACAGCCGGGGGACTGTCCCCCGGCTGCGCCGTCCTCTTACTGTGCGGCGCGGTAGGCCTCGACGACCTGTTTGCCCGTCTCGCCCGCCTCGGCCAGCCATTCCTCGGTCATGGTCTTGCCGATGGCCTGAAGTTCCTCGCTGAGCTTGGCGCTGGGCTGCGACACGATCATGCCGTTCTCTTTCAGCACCGCGATCTTCTCGGCCGTCTCCTTGGCCGACATGTCCCAGCCGCGGGTCTCGGCGATCTTGGCTGCCTCCAGCACGGCATTGCGCTGATCCTCGGGCAGCGCCTCGAACATCGAGGTGTTCACGATCACCATGTTCTTGGGCAGCCATGCCTGCGTGTCGGTGTAGTTGGAGGTGAAATCCCAGGCCTGCGAACTGACGCCGGTGGAAGGCGAGGTGATCATCGCGTCCACCCGGCCCGTGGCAAAGGCGGTGGGGATGTCTCCGGTCTCGATCTGGGTGGGCACCGCGCCCATCAGCTGGGCCAGCCGCTCGGTCGCGGTGTTGTAGGCGCGGAACGGCTTGCCCTTCAGGTCCTCGGTGCTTTCGATCGGCGCCTTGGAATACAGGCTCTGCCCCGGCCACGGCACGGCATAAAGCAGCGTCAGCCCCTGCTCGGCCAGCGCATCCTCGACCGCGGGGCGCGAGGCGCCCCACAGCGCCCGCGCATCGTCATAGCTCGACGCCAGGAACGGGATCGAGTCGGCACCGAAAATCGGGTCCTCGTTGGCCAGGCGCGACATCAGCAATTCGCCGATCGGCGCCAGCCCGCGGCGCACCGAATCCTTGATCTCGGCATGGCCGAAAAGCGAGCCCGCCGAATGCACGGTGATTTCCAGCCCGCCATCGGTCGCATCGGCGACATCCTTGGCGAATTGGATGATATTCTGCGTGTGGAAAACCGAGTCGCCGTAAGGCGTCGGCATATCCCAGTTTTCGGCATGGGCGGGAAGCGCAACGAACGCCGCCAGCGCGGCGCCACGCAGCAGATTGGTCGTGTGAAGCATGACAGTCTCCCTGTTGTACGGTCCGGGCGAAGCCGGACAGCGGGAACGATTTTCCGTTCCTTCGTGATTGCAGCTTGACGATTCGACGACATTTTGTCAACAAATTGCCACTTGAGCGTGAGGAGAGAACGATGGGACAGGCAGCCTGGGATTTCTGGATCGACCGTGGCGGCACCTTCACCGACGTGATCGGACGGGCGCCGGACGGTGCGCTGACCCCGCTCAAGCTGCTCTCCGAAAACTCCGAGGCGTATCCGGACGCGGCAATCGAGGGGATACGCCGCCTTCTGGACGTGACGAAGGGGGCCGACCTGCCCGCCGAGCGGATCGGCACCGTCCGCATGGGCACCACGGTCGCCACCAACGCGCTGCTGGAGCGCAAGGGCGACCGCACGCTGCTGCTGATCACGCGCGGCTTCCGCGATGCGCTGCGGCTGGGCTACCAGGACCGGCCGGACATCTTCGCCAAGGAGATCCTCCTGCCCGAAATGCTTTATGAGCGCGTGGTCGAGGTGGACGAACGTCTGCGCGCCGACGGCAGCGTGGAGCAGTTGCTCGACCCTGACAGTGTGGCCGAGGCGCTGCGCGTGGCGCGCGAAGACGGCATCGACGCCGTGGCGATCGTTCTGATGCACGCCTGGGTGAACGCCGATCACGAGCTGGCGCTGGAAAAAGCCGCGCGGGACGCGGGCTTTTCACAGGTCTCGCTCAGCCACCGGGCCTCGCCGCTGATCAAGCTGGTGGGGCGCGGCGACACGACGGTGGTGGACGCCTATCTCTCGCCGATCCTGCGCCGCTACGTGGCGCAGGTGTCCGACGCGCTGGGAGCGACGCCGGCGGGCGAGCCGGGGCCGACGCTGCAATTCATGATGTCCTCGGGCGGGCTGACCGCGGCCGACCGCTTCCACGGCAAGGACGCCATCCTGTCGGGCCCCGCGGGCGGCGTCGTCGGCATGGCCGAAACGGGCCGCAAGGCGGGCTTCGACAAGGTCATCGGCTTCGACATGGGCGGCACCTCGACCGACGTGGCGCATTTTTCCGACGAGTTCGAGCGCGCCTTCGAGACCGAGGTCGCCGGCGTGCGCCTGCGCGCGCCGATGATGGAGGTGCATACGGTGGCCGCCGGGGGCGGCTCGGTGCTGCATGCCGATCCGGGGCGATTCCGCGTCGGGCCGGACAGCGCCGGCGCCGATCCGGGCCCGGCCTGTTACCGCCGGGGCGGGCCGCTGACCGTGACCGACGCCAACGTGATGCTGGGCAAGCTGAACCCGTCGCTCTTCCCCGCGATCTTCGGCCCCGAGGCCGATCAGCCGCTGGACCGCGACAGCGTGGCCGCCGCCTTCGAGGAAATCGCCGCGCGCGAGGGCAAGACGCCCGAGGAGGTGGCCGAGGGCTTCATCCGCATCGCGGTCGAGAACATGGCCAACGCGATCAAGAAGATCAGCGTGCAGAAGGGCCATGACGTGACGCGCTACCTGCTCAATTCCTTCGGCGGCGCGGGCGGGCAGCACGCCTGCCTGGTGGCCGATGCGCTGGGCATCACCTCGGTGCTGGTGCATCCGCTCTCGGGGCTGCTGTCGGCCTATGGCATCGGGCTGGCCAGCGTCTTCGCCAGCCGCCAGCAGGCGTTGATCAAGCCGCTGTGCCTGATCACCGCCAAGCCGGCCATGTTTG
>JADQCD010000115.1 GCA_016278285.1 Actibacterium sp. | reverse complement strand
CTCGCCGGTCCAGGCGCGGGCCGAGGGGCTGGGGTTGCCCGTGCGGCACCCCGGGACGCTGCGCGACGCGCAGGCGCAGGCCGATTTCGCCGCCCTGAACGCCGACGTGGCTGTGGTCGTGGCCTATGGCCTGATCCTGCCGCAGCCGGTGCTGGAGGCGCCGGAACATGGGTGCCTGAACATCCATGCCTCCTTGCTGCCGCGTTGGCGCGGCGCGGCGCCGATCCAGAGGGCGGTGATGGCGGGCGATACCGAAACCGGGATCTGCATCATGCGGATGGAGGCCGGGCTGGACACCGGCCCGGTTCTGCGGTGCGAGGCCGTGCCGATCGGGGCGGAGGATACCGCGGGCGACCTGCATGACCGGTTGTCGGATCTGGGGGCGCGGCTGATCGTCGAGACGCTGGCGCGGTTGCACGATCTTTCGCCCCGGCCACAGCCCGAGGACGGAGTCACCTATGCCGCGAAGATCGACAAGGCCGAGGCGCGGGTGGACTGGAACCGGCCGGCGCACGAGGTCGACCGGCTGATCCGGGGGCTCTCGCCCTTTCCCGGGGCGTGGTGCGATATCGGCGGCGAGCGGGTGAGACTGCTGCGCTCGCGCGTCGTGACCGGGGAAGGCGCGGCGGGCGAGGTGCTGGACGGGCCGGTGATCGCCTGCAAGACGGGCGCGGTCGAGCTGCTGTCGGTGCAACGCCCCGGCCGCCGGGCGATGGCGGCGGAAGAGTTCCTGCGCGGCATTGCGCTGCCCGATCGTCTGACCTGACGGCGCGCCGCCGGCGCGGCGCAAGAGATGCGTTCGTGCCCTTCGGGCAGGGCGGCTGTTGCGCGGGGCCTTGCAAACCGCGCGCAACCCGGCATAGTCGAATGATGGAGATCGTTTTTCTGATCCTCGTCGGCGCCGCTGCGGGCTTCATCGCCACGCGGTTGATGAATGTCGAGGTCAGTATCCCGACAACCGTGGCAATCGGTGTGCTGGGCGCCTTGATCGGCGGCCTTGTTCTGCGTTTCCTGCTGCTTCTGACCGGTCTTCTTGCCGGGTTCATCGGGGCGGTGCTGGGGGCGGTCCTGCTTATCTGGCTGTGGCGATCCCATGTCCAGCGGCGGTGAGGGCCGAACCGGGCCTCCGGCGGGAGTATTTGTGGCAAGATGACGGTCAGGCCCGTGCGGGTTTGAAGGGTTTCATCCCTTCACGGGCGAGTTCATCGGCGCGTTCATTTTCGGGATGGCCGGCATGGCCCTTGACCCATTGCCAGGTGACCTCATGCCGTTGCTGCGCCGCGTCAAGCCGTTGCCAGAGCTCGGCATTCTTCACCGGTTTTCTGCCGGCGGTCTTCCAGCCGTTGCGTTTCCATCCGTGGATCCACTGGGTCACGCCGTTCTTTACATAGGCACTGTCGGTGACGATCGTGATCGCCGAGGGGCGCGAGAGGCTTTCCAGCGCGTTGATCGCGGCCAGAAGTTCCATCCGGTTGTTGGTGGTTTGTGCCTCGCCGCCCGACAGTTCGCGCTGTCTGACGATCCGGCCGCCATCCCTTGCCTGCAGCAGCACGCCCCAGCCGCCCGGCCCGGGATTGCCGGAACAGGCGCCGTCGGTGAAAGCGAAGATGTCCGGCATGGGCTCGGGTCCTTGGGCGGGGGTCAGGCGATGCCGACCAGCAGGCAGGCGATGACGATTGCGGTCAGGCCGGTGCGTAGACGCATCCACCAGGCCGGCGCGAGCCCGTTGGCCCAGAACAGCCAGTCGATACCGAGCAATCCGACAAATCCGGCGATCAGGTAGACCTGGGCGCTGATCGGTCCGCCGCCGGTGAAGAAGAACGCCCAGAGCGCGGGGATCACGCCGAGCGCATAGCCCATCGCGGCGAAGCGCCCTTCGGCGCGCGCCGCGAAACCCCAGAGCACGCCGGACATGAAGGACAGGATCACCGTACCATAGAAGATCTGGACATAGGGGCCGACGAAACGCGGCCCCAGCCTGGCTGTGCCGAATTGCCATGCGCTGTCGTTGAGCAGGGTGAAGGCCCCCCAGAGAAAGGGGACCAGGCCGGCCAGGCCAAGCAGCAGCGCGGTGCGGGGAATCTTTTCGGTCATTGGGTCCGGGTCGGTTCGGGCAAGGCGGCATAGGGGCCGCCGCACGGGGGAAAGGGCGTCCTAGCTTCCGATAAAGGCGACAGCCTCTATCTCGACCTTCAGGCGCGGATCGACGAGGGCAGAGACCTCCACCAGCGTCGAGGCAGGGCGGTGCGTGCCGAAATAATCCTGCCGGATCGGGTTGATCAGCGGTCTTTCCGAGATGTCGGTCATGAAGACCTGCACCTTGACGACCTGGTCGGGGGCCCCGCCGGCGTGGCGCAGGCAGCGGTCAATGATGCCCAGGGCGATGCGGAACTGTTCCTCGGTGCTGTCGGGCACGTCACCCTCGGGGGTGATGCCGACCATGCCGGACAGCCAGATCCAGTCACCGGCGCGCACGACGTGGCAGTAATGGCTGACCGGCTCCGGCTCTCCGGGCACCATGTGGCGTTCGATCGGCATTCGGGTTCTCCTGCTTTTGAGGTGATTCAGGTCGGCGCGGAATCGCGCAGCACGCGCGGCACCTTGAATTCCACGTTCTCCTGCGCGGTTTCCACGGTTTCAAGCGTCACGTCGAACCGCGCACGGACGGCTTCGACCACCTCGTCGATCAGCACCTCGGGCGCCGAGGCGCCGGCCGTCAGCCCCAGCGTGCCGATGCCTTGCAGCGCACGCCAGTCGATATCGGTGGCGCGCTGCACCAGCTGGCAATAGCCGCAGCCCGCGGCGGTGGCGACCTCGACCAGGCGGCGGGAATTGGACGAATTGGGCGCCCCGATCACCAGCATCGCGTCGGCCTTCGGCGCGATGACCTTGACCGCGGCCTGCCGGTTGGTCGTGGCGTAACAGATGTCTTCCTTGTGCGGGCCGACGATCGTTGGGAAGCGCGCCTTGAGCGCGGCGACGATCTCGGCGGTGTCATCCACCGACAGGGTGGTCTGGGTGATGAAGGCCAGCTTTTCGGGGTCGCGCACCTTCAGCCCGGCGACATCGGCGGGCGTTTCCACGAGCAGCACCTCGCCTGCGGGGAGCTGACCCATGGTGCCGATGGTTTCGGGATGGCCTGCATGGCCGATCATCACCATTTGCCGACCGTTCTGGTGGTGACGTTCGGCCTCGATATGCACCTTGCTGACCAGGGGGCATGTTGCATCGACATGGATCATGTCGCGCCGTGCGGCCTCGGCCGGCACGGCCTTGGGCACGCCATGGGCGGAAAAGATCACCGGGCGGTCGGTGGGGCACTCTTCAAGTTCTTCCACAAAGACCGCCCCCTTGGCGCGCAAATCCTCGACGACATAACGGTTGTGCACGATCTCGTGGCGCACATAGACCGGGGCGCCCCATTTGCGCAGGGCCATCTCGACGATCTTGATCGCCCGATCCACACCGGCGCAGAATCCGCGCGGCGCGGCCAGGTAGAGGGTGAGCGGCGGCTTGGTCATGGCATGTCCTTTCGCGTGGCAACAGGTAAGGCCAGGCGGCGCCAGCGTCTACCCCCCGGCGGCTTGCGCGGTCAGCCAGGCCAGCGCCGCATAGCGACCCGTCTTGGCCAGCGCGACCAGCGCCAGGAACAGCCAGAACGGTGTGCGCATCACGCCGGCCGCAACGGTGAAACCGTCACCGAAGGGTGCCCAGCTGAGCAATAGCGTCCAGACCCCCCAGCGAAGATACCAGCCCTGCGCCCGTTCCAGCTGTGCCCTGGGGACAGGAAACCAGCGGCGGCTCCGGAACTGTTCCAGTCCCCGGCCCATGCCGTAGTTGACAACCGATCCCAGCGTGTTGCCGATACCGGCCACGGCGACCAGCAGGGCAGGGTCGATGCGCCCGGCGACCTGCATCGCCGCGAACACGATTTCGGACTGGAACGGCAGGATCGTGGCGGCACCGAAAGCCGCGGCGAAGAGCCCGGCAAGCTGCGACAGGGTGGCGAGTGTGATCATGACCAACCGATACCGGGCGCCGCCGCGTTTTCAATTTCGCCGACATGCGTCCCGATGCGGTGCACCCCGGATGCGGCAGGTCGCTTGAGACGGGTTACGATCTCTCGCCCGGTCAGGGAATCGCTCGCTTCGGGTGGCTTCCTGCCCTGTCGGGCATCCGCTGCGGCCCCAAGGCCGCAGCGGATTGTGCTGGCGGGACATTGTGCTGGCGGGACGTGGTTCACCGCTCGCAACCGAAGCTAGTCCTCGGTGGCGTATTCGCCCTCTGGCTCCGGCCTTGGTTCGCGTGGCGGCCGGCCGATGACTTCCTTCAGCTCGTTCAGTTCGATGAAGTTGTCGGCCTGGCGGCGCAATTCATCGGCGATCATCGGCGGCTGGCTGCGGATCGTGGATACGACCGATACGCGCACGCCCTTGCGTTGCAGGCTTTCCACCAGCGGGCGGAAATCCCCATCGCCCGAAAACAGCACCACGTGATCGACATGCGGCGCCAGTTCCATGGCATCGACCGTCAGTTCGATATCCATGTTGCCCTTGACCTTTCGCCGTCCCTGGCTGTCGATATATTCCTTGGCCGGCTTGGTGACCATCGAAAAGCCGTTGTAATGCAGCCAGTCGACAAGGGGGCGGATCGGCGAATAGTCGTCGTTTTCAAGCAGCGCGGTATAATAGAATGCGCGCAGCAGTTTTCCCCGCCGCATGAATTCTTGCCGCAAGAGCTTGTAGTCGATGTCGAACCCCAGGGCCTTGGCGGCGGCATAGAGGTTCGACCCGTCGATGAACAGCGCCAGCCGTTCGTCTCTGTAGAACATTGAATTTCCTTCCGCTAAAGATTTCGCGGGTCCTGAGTGTGAGTGGTGGAATACTTGGGAAAGCTTGGAGCACTGGAATTGAACGCCGCGAAATTGAGTCAGGAATTAGGGGATATCCGAACATGCTGCAAGCCTCGGGCTGTCACGAAAACGATACATTCGCACTTGTCGCCCTGGGCAGTAACGTGGCGTCACGGGCCGGATCGCCGGCGGACACGGTTCGGGCGGCGCTTTTGGCCTTGGCGGACAGCGCGGTGTGCCTGGTGTCGCAAAGTCGATTCTTCCGCACGCCGTGCTTTCCGCCCGGCGCCGGCGCCGATTTCGTGAACGCAGTCGCATTGGTGAAGACCGCGCTGGATCCGCAGGGATTGCTGGCACATCTGCATGGAGTAGAGCAGGCGTTCGGCCGCCAGCGCCGGGCGCGTTGGGGGGCGCGGACGCTGGATCTGGACCTTCTGGATTTCGGCAGCCGCATCCTGCCCGACGCCGCGACATACCGGGTCTGGCGCGACTTGCCGCCCGAGGACCGGCAAAGCGTGGCGCCGGACCGCCTGATCCTGCCACATCCGCGGTTGCAGGACCGGGCCTTCGTGCTGGTGCCGCTGGCCGATGTCGCCCCGGATTGGGTGCATCCGGTGACAGGCAAGACCGTTCAGGCGATGCTGGATGCGCTGTGTGAGGCCGACAAGGCCGGAATTCGACCGATTTAAGCCCGAGGCCAGGGCATTCCGCCCTTGTCAAGCCTTTCGCGACTCAATAGACAGGGCACTCAACCTTCCCTGATGGATCGGAGTATTCCATGGCCCGCGTTACGGTCGAAGATTGCGTTGACAAG
>JADQCD010000030.1 GCA_016278285.1 Actibacterium sp. | reverse complement strand
ATTGAATCAGCAGTTCAGGTCTCGATCAAGGAAGAGTTTTTCAACAAAATACGCCTCTTGCGCGTTGCCCCTATGCTGAGGGCCTGTGGACTGACCGTCAAGAATGGGCTGCCTTCGGACGTTCTCTGCGCTCGTCGCGAAGGGCCGGTAAGGGCCGGATGCGACGCCATCGACCCGCTCGCCGGACTGGCTGTCGCGGCTCCGCCGCATGGCAACTCCGAGCCCGATGCCGTCAATTCAAACAGACGCCACCAAGGCCAGAGACGTGATCATGACGTGGCGCCTGCGACAGCCTCCAGCAGCCAGACTGGTCCTCCCATGCTCCTTACATTGGTGCGTAGGAGAAAACGCAAGCCCACCATGCCTACCGGAAACCGCCCGAGGTCAAGATCAGCAAGAAACAGGCCGCTGAACAGGGCATCGACCTCGAGGAGGCAACGCGATGGATTGAGGGCTTGGACCGCATCCACAAGACCCGCCGTATCCTTCGCTGCTTCGACCTCTCGGCGACGCCCTTTGCCCCAACCGGTAAGAAGAGCACCGACACATCACTCTTCGAGTGGATCGTCTCGGACTTCGGGCTGAACGACGCTATCGAGGCGGGGCTTGTCAAAACCCCGCGAGTGGTGGTGAGAGATGATGCGCTCCCTGACGCGAGGACGCTGCGCTCGAAGCTGTACCATATCTACCGTGACGACTCCGTCTCCCAGGACCTGAACCGCAAAGCCGAGCCCCATGAGGCGCTGCCGAAGCTTGTACAGGATGCCTATACATTGCTCGGCGCGGATTGGAGGGAGACACGTCGCCAACCGTGCCCGACCACCCAAGATTTCGGGGCTCAAACGCACTGGCCTGTTTGATCAGAGGAACCTGTTATGATCGAACACACCACCTCGCTTCCCCTCCTCCTGAATGTGAACCAGGTAGCAGAGCTTCTGGGCTGCCACCGGAACACGATTTGGAATCACGTTCGGACCGGCGAGATACCGAAGCCGGAAAAATTTGGGGGTAAGACCGTCTGGCGACGAGCCGAGATCGAAGAATTCGTCGAAACACTCGGAGCCTGACTGGCGGGCTAGCTGGCGGGCTGCGCAGCGGCCCGTCAGCAAATCTGTTAAACTTCAGTGATTTGTGAGAATTAATGGTGCGGCCGAGAAGACTCGAACTTCCACGGGTTTTACCCCACAGCGACCTCAACGCTGCGCGTCTACCAATTCCGCCACGACCGCACTGCCCTGGCTCGGTGAGCGGTTTCATAGCTGCTCATCCGGATAATGTGAAGGGGCAAATTGGCGGCGGGCGCCGTGAAATGCGCCCGCCCGCAGAGGTGGTGTATCAAGCTCTACTGGCTGATCCCGAAGCCGGGGATCGCTGCGGCGGCGGGAACCACTTTTCTGGTGGCGCCCGAGGCCTCGGAATTGCCCTGCAGCGTCATCGCCGCCTTTCGAATGAGTCCGTTGCGCTCTGGCTGGCCGGGCCCGAAGACAGGTGTCGCGCCGTCATCGATCGCGGTCAGCGCGGCATCGTACCACGCAACCGCCAGGTCGGCCCGGCGCGACGCCCCGAACCCCTGCGACAAATGGTGACCCAGAAGTTCTGCATAGGGGCGTTCGCCGACCGTTACCAGAAGCAATGCCGAGCCGATCGCCATTTCCATGTCGTCCGTCCGGTAGCCGACCGACAGGCAGATCCGGGCGGTCCCGCCCAGTTCGGCCGGCGACATGCCCGTGTTCAACACAAAGGACGACACATCCTGAACCACCGCGTCCAGCGGCTTGAGCGACAGCGCGGCAATGTGATCCCGCATCGCCGGCACCAGCGCCTTGCACTGTTCGACGATCTGCTGCTGACTGACCCCCTCGACCTTCGCGGCCAGTTCCTCGCCCTCGGCGATGGCATAGGTGCGCGCAAGGCAGAACTGCTCATTCAGCGCGAAAGCGGGATCGCTCATTGTCGCCTGGGTGACAAAGCCGCCATTGGTGTTGGTCAACAGGCTGACCTTGTTGCAATGCGACGCCAGCGACCGGGCTGTGGCCGCACCCATGAAGTTGGGCAGCGCCGGCTTTTCCTCGGCCGGGGCCGTGGCCGTCACCGCCGTTCCCTGCACCGGCGCGGGCGCGGGCGCAGCCGGCGCGACGGCGGTTCCGGCCAACTGCGCGCGGTAATCCTTGAGCAGACCGCGGGTGCCGTCCGGATTGGAGGCGATCAGCCTTGCGACTCCGGCCCCGCCGACCATGGCGCGGTTATAGGATGTAACCAGCAAGCTGTGTTCGAACGGTGTAAGCTGACCCGTGGCCGGGTAGCCCATATAAGCCTGATAGCGCGAAATCGCCGCGCGCGAACGGCGTCCAAGCTGGCCGTCAACCCCGCCCGCGTTGAACCCGAAATAATTCAGCGAGGTCTGGATTTCCCGTCCCTCCTGCGTCGAAGGCAGGCGGCTCCGGCGCACCACGACATGCCGGTTCTTGTTGCGCTCGTTCTGCGTTGCTGCGCCGATCAGCCCGCCGATCAATGCGCCGGCGACGAAATCGCCGCCATCGGCCGAAACGCGGCTGGCGGGCGCCCCGACAAGGGCGGTTGCAAGAAGCCCGGTGAAAATGCGTTTTCCCAGCATGAATACCTCCGAATGACTTTCCTTGCGGAAACTTTAGCACGGGATGTGCCGCTTTTGGAGCTTTTCCTTACTTTCGCCAGGAATTATGAGACCTTGTCTAGCGGAGACGACGAATGGTGGAATGGCGAATATCCGACGGGCTGATCCCGTATGAAACGGCCGTCGCCGAGATGGAGGCACGCGCGGCCGCCATCTCGGCGGGCGAGGCCGATGAGCTGATCTGGCTGCTGGAACACCCGCCGCTCTATACCGCCGGCACCTCTGCCCGACCGGAGGATCTGACCGATCCGGGCCGCTTCCCGGTGCATATCGCCAAACGCGGCGGGCAATACACCTATCATGGCCCGGGGCAGCGTGTGGTCTATGTCATGCTGGACGTGGGTGCGCGCGGGCGCGACGTGCGCCGGTTCGTCCAGGACCTGGAATCCTGGGTGATCGCAACCTTGGCGCGCTTCAACCTGCGCGGCGAGATTCGCCCCGGCCGCGTGGGCGTCTGGGTCAAACGCCCCGAAAAGCCGCCACTGTTCGATGGCACCCCGCGCGAGGACAAGATCGCCGCCATCGGCATCAGGTTGCGCAGGTGGGTCAGCTTTCACGGGCTGTCGATAAACGTCGACCCCGACCTGAGCCATTTCGAGGGGATCGTGCCCTGCGGCATCCAGGGTCATGGCGTCACCAGCCTGGTCGATCTCGGCCTGCCTGTGACCATGGCGGATGTCGACATCGCCCTGCGCCAGAGCTTCGGCGAGGGGCCGGGGCGTGGCCTGGGCGGGTCACAAGCTTGAGTCTTTTACTTGTTACACGACTGTCACCTTCGTGAAATGCGCTCTGACTAGGGTTCCGGCTGGAGTAATTCCAACCGCTGCCTATCAGGAGAGAACGATGAAAGATATCGACACGGTGAACATGTCCGCTGACGAGTGGGACGAGCAGAATTTTCCGCGTCCCGAAACCCATGGCTTCGACGAGGTCGTCGAGCGCGCCATCTCGCGCCGCGGGTTCCTCGGGGGCGTGCTGGCCTTCGGCTCGGGGGCCGCTGCGATGGGGGCCGGGCTGCTGAATTCCACATCGGCCCGGGCGCAGCAAGCCAGCCGCTTCGCCTTCACCCCGATTCCGATCGCCACGGACGGCACCGTGCATGTGCCCGAAGGCTACAGTTGGCAGACCATGGTGCGCTGGGGCGATCCGCTGTTCTCCGAGGCCGCGGGCGATTTCGAGGCGACCCAGACCGGATCGGTGGCCATGTCCGACAAGGTCTTCGGCGAGAACACCGACGGCATGGAAAGCTTTCTGATCGGCGATCACCAGCTGATCGCGGTAAACCATGAGTACACCAACCGCGGCACCAACCTTCCCGCCGAACAGAAAGGCGTGCCGGCCAATGCGGATGACGTGCTCAAGCTGCAGAATCTTCAAGGCGTGACCGTCATGGAAATCGCCGAGGGCGAGAACGGCTGGGAAGTGGTGGTCGACGGCCCCTACAACCGCCGCATTACCCACAACACGCAGATGCGCATTTCCGGCCCCGCCGCCGGTCACGACCTGATGAAGACCGCCGCCGACCCGACCGGCACGCAATCCCTGGGCACCATGAACAATTGCGGTTCCGGCAAGACGCCCTGGGGCACCTATCTGACCTGCGAAGAGAACTTCAACGGCTACTTCGGCGCCAACGGCCACGTCGCCGTCGAGGGTCTGGCCGCGCAGGGCCGCGACCGTTACGGTTTGGGCGCCGAAGGCTGGGGCTATGATTACCACAAATGGGACGCGCGTTTCGACGCCGCCGCCAACCCCAACGAGCCGCACCGCGTGGGCTACGTCGTCGAGATCGACCCGACCGATCCCGAAAGCATGCCTGTCAAGCGCACCGCCCTGGGCCGCTTCAAGCATGAAAACGCCGCCGCCACCGTGGCCAGCGATGGCCGGGTCGTGGTCTATATGGGCGACGACGAGCGTGGCGAGTTCATGTACAAGTGGGTGTCGCGCGACGTCTATGTTCCCGGTGGTGACAGCTCGACCCTGCTGGACGAAGGCCAGCTCTATGTCGCGCGTTTCGACGAGGACCAGACCGGCGAATGGGTCGCCCTGACCCCCGAGGCCACCGGCATGGAAAAGGCCGAGATCGCGATCTTCAGCCGCATCGCGGCTTCGCGCGTCAATGCAACCACGATGGACCGCCCCGAATGGATCGCCGTGAACCCGCAGGCCGCGGAAGGGTATTGCTGCCTCACCAACAACCGCAACCGCGGCGTAAAGGCCAATCCAGGAGGCGACTGGCAGCCGGTGGGCGGCCCCAATCCGCGCGAGGTCAATCACTACGGCCAAATTGTGCGTTGGCGCCCGGCCGGGTCCGACCACACCGCGGATGCCTTCGAGTGGGATCTCTATGTCATGGCCGGCAACCCGACCGTCCATGACGATGCCCACGCCGGCTCCGGCAATATCAACGCGGGTAACCTGTTCAACTCGCCCGACGGGATGGTCATCGACAGCACCGGCCTGATCTGGATCCAGACCGATGGCGATGACAGCAACGAGGGCGATTTCGCCGGCATGGGCAACAACCAGATGCTTGTCGGCGATCCGGCCACCGGCCGCATCGAGCGGTTCCTGACCGGCCCGTTCGGCTGCGAAGTGACCGGCCTGTGCTGGTCGGCGGACCGCCGCACCATGTTCGTGGGCGTCCAGCACCCCGATGCGCCCTTCCCCGACGGCGAAGGCAAGTTGCCGCGCTCATCCGTGATCGCGATCAAGCGCGACGACAACGGGCTGCTGGGCTAGCCAACCGCCCCCGAACCAGCACCACAGCGGGCCGCCCCGGCGAGGGCGGCCCGCTTGTATTCTGCCCCTGCGTCCGCATGCCTGCGCCGGCGCGCGACAACCCCGAAGAGGATTCCGCGCATTGGCCGATGCCGCGACATTTTTTCTTGATCTGCATCAAACAGGAACATTGCCCCTTCGGCAGAGGCATTCTAAAACCATGTTCCAAGAGCCGGGGCATGACGGATCGATTCAGTCGCGCCCCTCAAACCATCAGCAGGAGGCATCCAATGGCGGACGCAGCCATTCA
>JADQCD010000307.1 GCA_016278285.1 Actibacterium sp. | reverse complement strand
TCGGTGTAGATATCGCAGCGCTCGGCCCCGAAGGCGGCGGCGAAGGCGACGGCTGAGGTGTCCGAGCCGCCGCGGCCCAGCGTGGTGATGCGGCCCTCGGGGCTGATGCCCTGGAAACCCGCCACCACGGCCACGCGCATGCCCTCGGCAAACTTGGCGTCGATATTGGCGCGCGGGATCTCCATGATCCGGGCGGTGGAATGGGCGCTGGTCGTCCTGAGCGGCACCTGCCAGCCCTGCCAGCTGCGTGCGGGCACGTCCATTTCCTGAAGCGTCAGCGCCATCAGACCGGCGGTCACGTTCTCGCCCGAACTGACCACCGCGTCATATTCGCGCGCGTCGAAGAAGGGCGAGGTCTGTTCGACCCATCCCACAAGCTCATTGGTCTTGCCGGACATGGCCGAGACGATGACGATCACGTCATAGCCGCGCGCGACCTCGCGCCGAACCTTTTCGGCGGCGTTGCGGATGCGGTTCAGGTCGCCGACCGAAGTGCCGCCGAATTTCATCACGAGAAGCGGCATGAAAAACCCTTGCGCCGGTTCGTCTTCGCCGTTTCCTAGGTCAACGGGGCGGCCGGGGCAAGTGGCGTCGCGCGGCTCAGAACGGGTGTGCCTGGCCGTCCCATGTCTCGAAACAACCGGTGGTCGCCAGCCCCAGAGCGTCGAAACGGGCAATGAGCCCCCTGGCCGACTGATCCGGGGTAACGGCTGCGCTTTTGCCGCCCATGTCGGTCTGCACCCAGCCGGGATGGTAAATGCCCACCGCGATGCCCTGGGGCTTCAGGTCCACCGCCAGGTTGCGCCCCAGGTTCAGCACGGCCGCCTTCGACGCCCGATAAATGTAGGACCCGCCGGGCGCCTTGGTGTCCGATCCCATCTGCGACGAGATGATCGCGATTTTCGGTTCGGGCGAAAGGCGCAGATTGGGCAGCAGGGCCTGGATCGTCAGAAACACCCCGGTGACATTCACTGCGAAAGTCTCTGCCCACATCTCGGCGGGAAAACCGTTCTCCAGCCTCTGTGCCTTGTCGGGATAGATGCCGGCGTTGCAGATCAGCAGGTCGATCGGCTGGCGCGCCAGGCGCTCGGCCAGTTCCTTGTGCGAAGCTGTTTCGGCAACCTCCAGGCGCTGCCAGCGGGCACCGGCGACCTGAGGTGTGTTGTCGGTTCGGCTGGTGCCGATCGGGCTGTCCCCCGAGGCGGCATAGCGTTGCAGAAGATGCAGGCCCACGCCACGGTTCGCGCCGGTAATCAAGGGTGTCATGCGGAATTCCTAATTTGTCTTGCGGCCCGTGGTGAAGGGCAGGGGCATTACGGGCACGCCGTCTTGGACCAACCTGCGGGCATCCTGCATGCTGGCCTCGCCATGGATCGCCCGCTCGGGCGCGTCACCGGAATGGATGCGCCGCGCCTCGTGCACGAAATTGCGACCGACATAATCCGAATTCGCCTCGATCTTCTTCTTCAGTTCCGCCAATGCCTGTTCGGCGGGCGAGGCCGGCGCGCTGAGTGGCCGTTCGGGGGCGCCATGATCGGCTTCGTCGCGCATACCGTTGACTTGCGGCGCCATCAGGCCTTTTTCGACATTCGCAGAGCCGCAGACCGCGCAGGACACCATCCCGCCGGCGTGCAGTTTCTCGAAATCCTCGGTCGATTTGAACCAGCTTTCGAACCGATGCCCCGCCTTGCAGGTCAGCGCATAGCGTATCATGTCATCTCCGTCGGTGTTCTTCTCTCTGGAAATAGGCAGTTTTGCGGAAAGATCAATTTGCGCGGGTTCATAACCGCAGCCGGCGCGGATCGAAACGCCGGATGATCGCGGCGAGTTCGGGCTCGGTCACCTTTTCGGCGCCCTTTGCCAGGGAAAACCATTTGCGCTTTCGCTGGCCCATTTCCGGAAAGTCGTCCGCCAGGCGCTTCACCTTGAGCGGAAAGACCGTCACGATGCAGGGCAGAACGGTTTCGTCGTCCATCCGCTTGGCGTAGGAATAGATTCCCAACGCGAAATCGGTGACCTGCCCATCTACGCCGGCTTCCTCCCAGGCTTCGGCGGCGGCGGTCTGGGCCGGGGTAAGCCCGTCCATCGGCCAGCCCTTGGGAATGATCCAGCGCCCAGTGTCGCGGCTGGTAAGCAGCAGGATCTGGGGCTTGTCCTTGACGACCCGGTAGCACAGCGCAGCGAATTGTGCCCGGACGTCGCGTTTCTGCGCACGCCCGACCGAAATCGGAAGCTGTGTTGTCCTGTGCAGGGTCACGATCTGCTCTTTCGTTTCTTGTGCCGGGCGCGTGCCACCACGTTATTTGAGTAAGTTTAACCGGTTTTCGTGCTTTGTAACAGTCAAACCCCTTATTCATGGTGATCTTTCCCGCTGCTTGACTATGGTGACCGGCGCGATAGGTCTGACGAAACATGTCATGTCGACAAATGCAGGCAGGGCCCTGAGGCATTGCTGACCGGCTTGCCGAACGCCTGCGCGTTGCCGTCCAGCATAGCGGTTGAAATATGGCTTCGTCCTGGCCCCCACAGACTGGTTCAAGACATCGGAACGGAGTCCGCGAAAGGCTGGCCCGATGGTCGGGCAGGACCGTGGCATGATCCGCGCTTTTGCCGCCATTGCACTGCCCGACCAGGTAACGGAGCAACTGGAAGCGGTGCAGCAGGACATGCCGGTGCCGCGCGTCATCGAACCCGAGATGCTGCACCTGACGCTGGTATTCCTGGGCGCGCTGTCGGAACCCGATCTGGAAGAGGTGCATCTGGCGTTCGAGGGCCTCTCCGCGCCCGGGTTCTTCCTGTCCTTGTCAGGGCTCGGGATCTTCGGCGGACGCAGGCCGCGCGTGATCTTTGCCGGGGTGGCCGACTGCGCCCCGCTGCGGCAGCTTCAGGGCAAGGTGGAACGTGCCGCGCGCAACAGCGGGGTGGACCTGCCGCACCGCCGTTTCGTGCCGCATGTGACCCTGGCAAGGATCAACACCGGGCGTTTCGATCACGCGCGGCTGGAACGCTTCGTGGCGGGGCACGCCGATTTCGCCAGCCCGACCTTCGAGGTCACTGATTTCGGGCTCTACGCCTCGCACCGCCGCGCCTGGGGCGCCGAATACGAGGAACTCGCCCGCTATCCGCTGGCCGCGCCTCAGGGCTGAGGCACGCCGCCCTGCATGACCGTCAGGAACCAGTCGGTATCGATATTGCCGCCGCACAGGATGACGCCGGCGCGCTTGCCCTTCAGCTGCGCGCGTTCCTGCATCAGCGCGGCCAGCGGCGCCGCGCCTGCGCCCTCAGCCAGGTTGTGGATTGTCGTGAAATAAAGCCGGATCGCCGCCGCGACCTCGTCCTCGGCAACGGTAACGATCCGTTTGGCGCCTTTCGAATAGATGTCATAGGCGTCCTGCACCGGCACCCTGACGGCCATGCCGTCGGCGAAGGTGCGGGCGCTGTCGGTGGGCACCAGTTGCCCGGCCTCGACCGACAGTTTCGCGGTCTGCGCGTTCTCGCTTACAACGCCCACGACATCCGTATCCAGCCCCAAAGCGTCGCGCGCGGCGATCACCCCGCAAATGCCCGAGCCGCAGCCGATCGGCACATAGACCGTGTCCAGCGCCGGCGTCCGATGAAAGAATTCCCACGCATAGGTGGCAACCCCGCGGACCAGTTCGCGGTGAAACGGCGGCACCGGGAAAAGCCCCTCGGCCGCGGCGACGCGCATCGCCTCTTCCCGCGCTGTGTCGAAATCCTCGCCGAACTCGATCAACTCGGCACCGAAGGCGCGCATCGCGGCGTTCTTTTCCACCGAGTTTCCCTTCGGCACAAAGATCTTCGCGGTCAGCCCGGCGGCTGCGGCGGCACGGGCCTGGCTTTGCCCGTGATTGCCGCGAGTCGCGGTGCAGATGCCGGGGCAATCGGGATGTTCGCGTTTCAGCCAGTCGATGAAGGTGATGCCGCCGCGCACCTTGAAAGCGCCGGTAGGGCCGTGATTTTCGTGCTTGACCCAAACCTCTGCGCCTGCCGCCTTGTTCAGCAGCGGCCAGGAATATTGCGGCGTGGCGTCCATCTGGCTGTGGACAAGCGCGGTCGCGGTCTCAAGCTCTTTCGCGTTGAACATCGGTTTTCTCCCCTATTTTCGGCGCAGATCGGTGTCGCCGGCCAATTCTGCAATCTTGTCCAGCAGCGGCGCCAGCCCGGCATCGTTGCGGTGTTCGTCGATGATGTCCGCACCGCGTGCGGCCAGTTCTTTCTGCACCGCCGGGCCGAGCCGCAACAGCGCCTTGGTGAAGGCCGTTGCACCGTCGATGCGCACCGAGGCCTGCGCGGCCTCAAGCGCGGCGTAGATCTCTGCGAAATTTTCCAGATGCGGGCCGTGGAGCAGGGCACAGCCATGGGCCGCGGGCTCGAACGGGGTATGCCCGCCGCGCGGGGCCAGCGAGCCGCCGACAAAGACGATCCCGGCCAGTTCATACCACAGCGGCATCTCGCCGAGCGTGTCGGCCAGGTAGATCACGGTGTCGCGGTCGGGTTTTTCGCCCGCCGACCGCGTGGCGAAAGGCAGCCTGGTCCGTTGGATGAGAGCGGCGATCTCTGAACCGCGCCGGGGGTGGCGCGGGGCCAGGATCAGGCGCAACTCCGGGTTCCTGGACTGTGCATCGACGAAGCCGCGCAGCAGCCCGGCCTCTTCGCCTTCGTGGGTGGAGGCGGCCAGAACGGTGGTCGCCCGTGGCAGGACGACCGACAGGTTATCGCGTTCGCGCGCGTCGAAATCCCCCGGTGCCACGCCGGTCTTCAGGTTCAAGGCCTCGCCCAGCCGCTCTTCGGGCAGGCCCAGCGAAAGAAATCGCGCGGCCGAGGCGCTGTCCTGCGCCGAAAGCCAGGAGATGGCCTGCATCACGGTCCGCGCAAGCCCCGGCAACCTGCCCCAGCGCGCCGCGCTGCGCGCCGACATGCGTGCCGACAGCACGACGACCGGGCGGCGTAGCGTCTGCATCATCGTCATGCGGTTCGGCCAGAGCTCGTTTTCGATCAGGATCAGCAGGTCGGGTTGCCAGCCGCCAATGAATCGCCGCAACACGATGCGATAGTCCAGTGGCGCCAGGCGCGCTTCCAGCCGTTCCAGGCCCCAGCCGTGCAGCAGGTCCAGGCCAGTGGCGGAATTGCAGGTTACCAGACATGTCAGTCGCGGATCACGCTCCAGCAATGCCCCGATCAGCGGGCGGGCGGCGGTCAGTTCGCCGTTGGAGGCCGCATGCAGCCAGATCACCGCCCCGCGCCGGGCCCCGCCGCTGTCGCCGCCCAGCCTTTGGCGCGCCGCGTCTTCACCTTCGCGCCACAGCCGGAACGCGAAGAAGGGGACGGCCAGCGCCAGGAGAATTCGATAAAGGAACACGGACGGCCCGATGGCTTTGCTGCAATCGTCCGAAGGGTTACGCGGCGTGCTGCGTGCTGGCAAGGGTGCGGGGGCTGAACGCGGCGCGGGCGTCCGCGAAGTTGCCCCTCAGACCATGATCCGGCGCGGATCGGCCAGAAGCCGCGCGTAATAGGCCAGGAAGCGCGCCGCATCGGCGCCGTTGATCACCCGGTGGTCATAGGACAGGTCCAACGGGACCATCGGCACCGGCTGCGGCTGGTCGCCGTCCCAGACGGTCACCGTTTCGGTCCGGGTCAGGCCCAGGATCGCCACCTCGGGCGGGTTGACGATGGGGGTG
>JADQCD010000233.1 GCA_016278285.1 Actibacterium sp. | reverse complement strand
TTATCACGGTCGGGCTCGATCTGGCAAAGAACGTGTTTCAGGTTCATGGGGCTGAACTTGTTGGTCGACAGCATCGGGATCAAGTTCCAGGGCGGTGAGGCGGGACCGTGGCGCCAGTGGCGCCGCGCAAGTCCGCCGAACGAATGGCAGGCGCGCAAGCATGGGGTGCAGGGCCGCCGCCAATGGCGCAAGGTGCATCTGGCCATGGACCCGGGCACCTCGGACATCCGCGCCGTGGAATTCGCCCCCAGCCGTGACGGCGACAGCCCCGTGCTGCCGGAATTGCTCGGACAGATCCCGGCAGACGAGCCGATCGGCACGGTGACGGCCGACGGCGCCTATGACACGCACCGCTGCCACAAGGCCATCATCGGGCGTGATGCTGTCCCGATCATTCCGATCCGCAAGAACGGACGTCTGTGGAAGGAAGACTGCCCGACCGCATGCGTCCGCAACGAAACCCTGCGCACCACCCGATGCTACGGCCGGGCCTTCAGCCGAATTACACGTCATGATTCGCCATGCAACATCATCTCGTTTCGTTGGTGTGACGGTCGCGACCGCAGCACGCTGATGGATCATACGGTCGCGGCGGCAGACATTCCCTCAACACAGATCGTTTGTCCCGTCAGCAGCAACGACCGCGACCGCCTTTCAGCGGGCGGACTCCAATCTGTCGAGCAGATCGGCATAGGCTTGCATCATCTCGATCCGGCCGGCCAGATGCTCGGATTTGTCGTACGCCCGGCGGACCTTGTTCCGCTCAACATGGGCCAGCTGCCGTTCTATCCAGTCGGGGTTCCAGCCTTCCTCGTTGAGGATGGTGGATGCGATCTGCCGGAAGCCGTGGGCAACCATCTCCTCTTTCGTGTATCCGAGCCGCCGGAGTGCGGCATTGAGCGTGTTGTCGGAGATGTGCCGGTCGGTGGAACGCAGGCTGTTCAGGACAAAGCGAAAGCGTCCGGTGAGCGGCTGTATCTCGCGCAAGAGCCCGGCGACCTGCGTTGACACAGGCACCACATGGGGGCGGGGCATCTTCATCCGTTCCGCCGGAATCGTGATCTGTCCCCCGTCAAGGTCCACGTCGGTCCAGTGCAATGCCGCGACCTCACCGGGGCAAAGGAAAGTGTAGGCGCACAACAGCAAACCTGTCCGTGTCGTGGGCGTGCCCTGGTAGCCCCGCACTGAACGCAGAAGCCCGCCGATTTCCTTGCGATCCAGGATGGCCGGGTAGCCGCCTTTCGGCGGGGTCACGAGCGCATCGACGAGGGCCGCCGCCGGGTCGCTTTCCGCGCGGTCGGTGGCGACCGCGTAGCGGAACACCCGGCTGCACATGGAGCGGATCGCGGACGCGGTGGTGTGCCGTCCGCTTGTTTCAACGGCTCTCAGGAGTGACAGAATCTCCGAGGCCCTGATCTCCGCAATGGGCCGCCGGCCGAATGCCGCCTCCGTCTGGCGGGCGTGACACTCCAGTTACGCAATCGTCTTTGGAGCACGCCCGCGCTGGCGTTGCACGTCCACGTATTCCCAGGCGACTTCGGCAAACGTCGGGAGGCCCTTTGCCTTCCCGCGTGCCCGCTCCGCCGACGGGTCGCGCCCCTCGGCAAGGAGGGCTTTCGCTTGCGAACGCTTGCGGCGGGCTTCCCGGAGGCCCGTTCCCGGATAACGCCCCAAGGTGAGGGTCTTCTGCTTGCCGTCGAAGCGATAGGCGAGGCGCCAGAGGCGCGAGCCGCTGGGCTGGACGTGCAGCTGGAGTCCTTCCCCGTCGCTGAGCTTGACGATTCTGTCGCCCGGGGCAGGTCGATCCGATCACGGAGTCCGTCAGCGGAATGTGTTGGTATCCTTTCGGCCCGGCCCCACCGTACCAACAAAAATACCAACAAAAGACGCTCGGTGCCAACCCTTGACTTAAAGGGGTTTCAAAATCGTGGCGACGTTTACCCCATAAAATAAGGGCTTCTGCGGACTGCGTGCAATTCATTGCAGGGACTTTTGGAGCGGGTAGCGGGAATCGAACCCGCACGACCAGCTTGGAAGGCTGGGGCGCTACCATTACACCATACCCGCTCGGCGAACTTTTCTCTATTTCAGTGACGGCTTCGGGTCAAGGACCATGGACCCGCTTTCCGGATCGCCGCCGGACGCGATGCCGCTTTGTCGAAAGGCGGCAGGCATGCCGAGGTCAGTTGCAAATCCCTGCCACGGGCTTCATATACGGTCCAGTCAAATGCGGGAGCCGAGGATGCACTATCTCGAATTCGAAAAGCCGCTTGCAGAGATCGAGGGAAAGGCAAGCGAACTGCGCGCGATGGCATCCGCGAACAAGGAAATGGATGTCAGCGCCGAGGCCGCCGCGCTGGACAAGAAATCCGCCGACATGCTGCGCGACCTCTACAAGGATCTTTCCCCCTGGCGCAAATGCCTGGTGGCGCGCCATCCCGACCGGCCGCATTGCAAGGATTACATCGAGGCGCTGTTCACCGAATACACGCCGCTGGCCGGGGACCGGAACTTTGCCGACGACCACGCGGTAATGGGCGGGCTTGCCCGGTTGGACGACCGGCCCGTCGTTGTGATCGGCCAGGAAAAGGGCTTTGACACGAAGACGCGGATCGAACGCAATTTCGGGATGGCGCGGCCGGAAGGATACCGCAAGGCGATCCGTCTGATGGAAATGGCCGACCGGTTCAACCTGCCGGTCGTGACGCTGGTGGACACGCCCGGCGCCTATCCCGGCAAGGGCGCCGAAGAACGCGGCCAATCCGAGGCGATTGCGCGTGCGACGCAGAAATGCCTGCAGATCGGCGTGCCGCTGATCAGCGTGATCATCGGCGAGGGCGGCTCTGGCGGGGCGGTGGCCCTGGCCACGGCAAACCGGCTGGCGATGCTGGAACATTCGGTCTATTCGGTGATTTCGCCCGAAGGCTGCGCCTCGATCCTGTGGAAGGATGCCGAGAAGATGCGCGAGGCGGCCGAGGCGCTGCGCCTGACCGCACAAGACCTCAAGAAACTGGCCGTGATCGACCGGATCATCGACGAACCGCTGGGCGGCGCGCAACGAGACAGGGCGGCAGCGATCGACGCAGTGGGACGCAGCCTGTCGGCCATGCTGAAGGAAATGGATGGCAAGGACCGGGCCGCGCTGATCGCCCACCGGCGCCAGAAATTTCTGGATATGGGCGGCAAGGGGCTGGCCGCCTGAGCAAGGGTGCGCCTCAGCCCCTGCCGTGGAAACCGGCCTCGGCCATCAGGCGGTCGGAAGCGTCCTCGATCGTTCTTTCCAGTTCGGACATGAAGGAAGTCACGTCCTTGTCGGCCGGAATGCGCGGCAGGAACTCCACCACCGCCAGCCCCGGCTTGCGCAGGATACCGCGGCGCGGCCAGAACACCCCGACATTGGTGGCCGCCGGAACGCAATCCTGCCCCAGCCTGTCATACAGAACGCCGGTGCCGATCTTGTAGGGGCTGTGGACACCCGGTGCCACGCGCGTACCCTGCGGGTAGATGATAAGCTGTCCTGCCCGGTCGCGGTCGGCCTTCACCCCCTCGACCATCTGCTGCATCGCCCGGCCGCGCTTGCCCCGGTCCACCGGGACGCAACCGATACGCTGCGCATACCACCCCAGGATCGGCGCCCGGCGCAGCTCTTTCTTCATGATGAACCTGGGACGCGGCACGACCGAGACAATCAGGATGATGTCGAAAAAGGACTGGTGCTTGGCGGCAATCAGCACCTCGTCCCGCGGCACGTCGCCCCGGATTTCCGAACGAAGGCCCACCATCCAGCGCGCACTCATGCGCACCCAATTGCAATAGGCATGCACGGCCCGGAACGCCCATTCGCGCGAGATCAGGGCAAATGGCCCGAAAGCGATCGCGAGCACCAGCATCATCAGATACATCTGCGCAATGAACGCCAGGGACCGGATCCACCGCCAGGCATGGGCCATCACGTCACCCTCCTGAGCATCCGGAACGCTGCGGCGCGGGTGGCCCAGAAGGCAACGACCCCGGCCAGAGGTGGGATAACGAGCGGCCACAGCCAGCCCGCGCCGTGAAAGCCCAGCCCGGTCAGAAAGCCGCCCGCACTGTCAGCGCCCGGTAAAAAGGCAATACCCGCCATCCCGAGCGCGGTGCCGGCGAGCGCGCCCTGGAAGGCGCGACCGGTGAACCGCCGCACGAAGGCACGCGCAATATAGACATCGCGCGCCCCAACCAGCCGCAGTACCCGTATCACCCGCGCATTGGCCGCCAGCGCGGCATTGGCCGAAAGCGTGATCATCGCCGCGGTGGTCAGAGCGATAAGCATGATCGAGATCACCCCGAGCAACCGCAACCGATCGGCGGCGCGCACCAGCGGCCGCCGCCATCTTGTGTGATCGTCCAGCACCGCGCCCGGCGCCTCGGCGCTCAGGCGCAAGCGCAGGTTGTCGGGATCATAGCCACCGGCATCCTCGGTGATTTCGATCATGCGCGGCAACGGCAGATCCCCGACCGGCACGTCCGGACCGAACCACGGCGCCAGAAGGTCGCGCTGTTCCGCATCGCTCAGGATCCGTGCGCTGGCGATGCCCGGCGTCGTGGCCAGCAACGACATTGCCGCCTCGGTCTGCGCCTGCATCTGCCCCGGCGGCGCCGAGATGCGCACCGTCGCGGTGCGCGCCAGCGCATCGGCCCATCGGTCGGCCAACCGTCCCGTCGCCAACGACAACGCCAGCGCAAACACCGCCAGGAACGCCATCGCTGCCGAACTGAATATCGTCAGGCCGACAGTGAACCCGGTGGGCGGCACCACCCTGCTGGCGTTCCGCTCGCCCATCACGATCACGCGGAGACGGGAAAGCACGCTCACAGATCGGCCCCGGCCAGTTGAAGCTGCCGGTCCCTGATCCGCAACACACGGGCGGCGATCTGCGCCTTGGCTGCGCGGATCAGGTTCAGATCGTGCGTCGCGATCACAATGCTCTTGCCCATCCGGTTGAGCTCCACCAGAAGTTGAAGCAGGCGCAGCGACATCTCCCAGTCGATATTGCCGGTGGGCTCATCAGCCAGGACCACCTCGGGGTCCATCATCACGGCCCTGGCCAGCGCAGCGCGCTGCCGTTCGCCGCCCGACAGTTGGGGCGGCCGGGAATCTGCCTGCGCCGACAACCCGACCCAGTCCAGCAATTCCGTCAGGTTCCCGGCCTGCGCCTGCGGATCACGATCGGAAACCGCAAGCGGCAGCGCCACGTTCTCGGCGATGGTCAAATGATCCAGAAACTGGCAATCCTGATGCACCACGCCGATACGGCGGCGGGTGTTGGCCACGTCATCGCGGCGCATCCCGCGCACGTCGCGGCCGAACAGGCGCACGGCGCCGGCGGTTGGCACCAGTTCGGCATAGCACAGCTTCAGAAATGTTGTCTTCCCGGCCCCCGAGGGCCCGGTGAGGAAATGGAACGAACCCGGCTCCAGCCGCAAGGTGATCGCCGACAGCAGCGCACCACCGCCATAGTCATGGGCCACCTTGTCCAGTTCGATCACGAAAATCTCCGGTTCCGATTTCAGTGTTTTGCCCGACACAGGCAGCGGTTTCAATCGCGCAAACACGCAAACCCTTTGAATTTTTCGAACGCATGATACAACATGAGCGATGATGGAAGCCGGATGCGGTGCGCGTTGAACGCACCGCGCGGGGGGCGTGATGCGACTGATCTGTCCGAACTGCGATGCCGAGTACGA
>JADQCD010000049.1 GCA_016278285.1 Actibacterium sp. | reverse complement strand
GCCAACTTCAAGCGGCCGCCTGATCAAGCGTCACCAACTTTTGCCCATATCTCCCGGCGCAGGCAGGTTCCTTCGTTCCGGATTGCTGTTTTTCAGGTCAGCCTCAGAACCTCGCCGGCATCGGGTTTCCCAAGGGTCAATCTCTTCCCGGTTTCCGGGTCGGATCCACAATTCTTGCATCCTCGAAACGGACCTCTGCCATGTCTCCGGCGCCGTGATCGACCTCGTTTTCGATCTCTTCCGCAGATCTCCCGCTGTCATCTTCGGGAACGGTGTCGGCCGGCGCATCCTGGGCCTCGTCGGTCTCCTCAGGGCGGGACTCATCGGTCGTCGGGTTCGCTTCGTCGGTTTCCTCGGCAGAGTCGCCTTGGGGCTTCTTCTCCAGCGCGCCCACGATCAGGGGCAACATTTCCGCCGAATGGGGCAGAGACAGATCGCCGGCCGGGGCAGGCTTCCACGACAGGGTGTCAAAGCTGCTGCATTGCGTGCAGACCGGAACCCAGCTGGCATGGACCGCGCCGCAATGATCGCAGATCCATTGCCGACCGCGCGGTGCCGTCAGCGCCTTGGTCAGCCATCCGCGCACGACGCTGTCATCGGCGCCCATACCGCGTTCGATCGCCGCCATCAGGGTCAGGCTGCGGGCTGTCGGTTCGGTTTCGGACAGGTCCCCCAAGGCCTTTCTTGCCGCCGGGAAATCCTCGGCGGCGATATGCAGTTCGGCCAGCAGCATCCGGGTTTCCGGATGGTCGGGGACAAGCGCGGTCAGCGCGCCGAAGCGCTTTATCCGGGCCTGCGGTGCCTCGTCGGGGGTGATCTCGGCGAAGGCGGCGGCAAGATCGGGATGCGGGTTTGCCTGCCACGCTTTCTTGAGAACGCGCGCGGCCTGGCGCGGCCTGTCATGAGAGACATGGAACCGGGCCGCCATCACCGCCGCCGGGATCAGATCCGGTGACAGGCGGTTGGCCTCGATCGCCAGGTCATGCGCCGTGCCGGTTCTGTCCTGCTCAAGCGCATCGCGCGCTTCGGAAAGCGCCAGCACCGCATCGCGCCGCTTGTGAACATTGCGCGGCAAGGCGCCGTGTTTAAGTTTGGCGTTCAGCGTTTTGCGTGCCCCGGCCCAGTCTGCCGCCTCGGCCTGAAGTCGCAAAAGGATGTCCTGTGTCTCTTCGTGGCCGGGCTTGAGGGCGAAGGCGTTCTCGGCCAGTTTCATGGCGGTTGCCATGTCGCCCTCGGCGAGTTTCTGTTTCATGATCCCACGCACCCCGACAAAACGGGTCCGGTCGTCCTGCAACAGCTTCTTGTAGGTGGCCAGCGCGGATTTGGTGTCACCGGTGACCTCGGCGGCCTGCGCAATCAGAAGATTGCTGAGTTCGGGGCGGTGCAGCAGGCGCTCGGCCCGGTGGGCCTTGGCGATCGCTTCGCGCCCGTCGCCCGCGGCCAGGGCAAGCATCCCGTCAGCCAGCGCCTTGAAGCCGCGCCGTTCCCGGTTGCGGCTGAAATGGCGCGATATCGCGGTCTCGTCGCCTGTAAGAAAGCGGACAACGGCGACCAGAAGCCCGGCCAGTTTCAGTATCAGCCAGACAAGAACCAGCAGCACCAGCGCGACGATGATCCCCTGCAGTGGGCCGAGCGTGATCTCCCAGCCGGCAAAGGCGATGCGCAATCCCGCGTCGCTTTCGATCAGATATGCGGCGCCCAGCGTGGCGGCTGCGATGAGGACGACGAAGAACAGGATCTTCAGCAGGGACCAGAGCATGTGCAGGACGTCCTCAGTTCGAGTTCAGGGAGGCGGCCAGCGCCTCGACGGCATCGATCGCTTGAAGCCGGTCGTCGGCTTGCGCGACCCAGTCGGCCATGGCGTCCTGCCCCGCCCGGGGCAGTGCGGCGATCTCATCCAATGCCGTCCGCACCTGTCCGTCGCGCAGCGCGGCCTCGGCCCGCGACAGGATCGCGCCGGGATCGTTGCCTTCGCGCGGGGTCAGCGAACGCGCGCCAAGCTGGGTGCGCAGGAACGCGGCCAGCCGGTCGCCGGTATCGCCTCCGGCGGTTTCGCGCAACGAGGCTGCAAGCGCCGTGCGCGCCGGCTCGGCAAAGCCTTGTCGAAGTTCGTCCAGCGTCGGGACGCCGGTTTCGGCGACGCTGCGCAGCGCGGGAGGAACGCCGACATCTTCCAGCAGCGTCAGGGAGGTCACAAAGCCGGTGCCGGAATCGAGTGCGGCGCGCACACGCATCAGGGCGGCGCGTTTTTGCAGCGCGCGGGCATTTTCCACCGCATCGGCGATCTCGGTCGTCGCTGACCGGGCAGCGGCGGCGACCTCGTCGGCAAGATCGGCATTTCGGTCCCGCTGTGCGGCCAGCTCGTTTCGCATCGCTTCCAGCTGTTTTTCATAGGCGGCAACGGCAGAAGAGATTTCCGTGCTGTCTGCCTGCGCGATCGGCCGCTTTTCGACGGCGGTCAGCCGTGCGTCGATATCGTCAAGCCGTGTGCCGATCTCGTCGATCCGCCCCGAAATGGACCCGAGCTCTGCGGAAAGCGCGTCTATACGATCGCCAAGGTCGGTTTCGATAGAATCGATTCGTGCGGTCAGGTCTTCCGTGGGGACTGGTGTCGGTTCGCGCGTCTGAACCTCGGTCATCGATGTCTCGACATCCTGCACCCGGTCGCTCAGCTCGCCGATGCGCTGTTCGAGGGTCTGAAGCGCGGCGTTTTCATCCGTTCCGGTGTCAAAGGGCCAACCGTCGGGTCCGATATATTGCGCCGTGCCGAACCCGATCACCGCCGCGACGATGCCGCCCAGGACCATGCCAAGGAAACCGCCCCGCCGCCGGGACGGTGCCGGTTGCGGTGCAATGGGCGCGCCTTGTTGCGTTGCGTCCGGGGCGGCCGCGTCACGGTCGTCCTTCGCATCGACTGCGCCCGTTCGCTCAGGACCGGTCGTATCCGCAGGCTCGGCCATTGCCGCGTCGGCCTGCTCATCCGATTCTGGCGAGGCTTCGGAGGATGCGTCCCCCTCGCCCGGTTCCAAGCCGCTTTCGGTGCCGTCCTTCGCGTCGGTCGTTTCGGCCAAGGCGCCCTCATCTTCCGGCTCGGCCGTTGCGTCCGGTGCCTGTTTCGACTTTCTGGAATTCGCCACGGACCTGATCCTTCCGTTGAAAATATGCCGCGCGGCCATGTGGCCACGACGGATTCAGCTTATCTTGGCCGATGTTCGGTCTCAAGCCGATGACATGCATCAATCAGTTCGTCGAGTGCATCGAGCATGGCCGACGCATCCGGGCGAACGGCGATCCGGGTCAATGCCGGCACGGGTCCGGACCAGGCCACCATCGTGGCCCGGCTGATCGCGGCAACCGCGATCGGTGCCGCAGCCTGGTGCATCTGCCCTGACACGATGGCGGCGCTGCGCGGTGAGAAAAGCGGCAGCAAGATCGGCGCGCACCCGGCCAGCAGGGCCTGCGCCGCCCGGTCAAGCGGCTGTTCCTGCTGATCGTAGACAACGACCTCTTCGCATGGCTGGCCCGCAGCTCGAAGCGAGGCGCCGATATCACCCCGGCTGTGTCGTCCCCGCAGGTGCAGCAGGCGGCCGCCGGGCGGTTCCGCGCGCAGAAAGTCCAGCGCGCCCTGCGCGTCGGTGCCCGCGATCCGCGCCGCCAGACCCGCCTTTCGCGCAAGGGCGGCGGTGCGCTCTCCGACGCAATAGGCCGAAAGCGCACGGTTATCGGAGAGCTGGACAAAGCGCGCCACGGCCCGCCCCGAGGTGAAGATCAGCCCCGTCACCCCGTCCAGGGACAATCGGGCGGCCACCGGCACGATCCGCAGGACGGGCGAGGCGATTACCGGCACGTCATGCCCGAACCGCGCCGCGAAGTCGGCTGCAAAGGCGGTGGCCTGCGCCTCGGGCCGGGTCAGAAGAAGGGTAGGGCCGCGGTCGCGCATGTCCACCTGCCGGGATTGCCTGGAACCTCTGCCGGTGTTACCTGCCACGGGTAAACCACGCAACGGCGGAACGATGGCCGAGACCCTGACGATCCTGGGGCTGGAAAGCAGCTGCGACGATTCCGCCGCCGCAGTCGTCCGCCATACGCCCGGCCAGGCAGGGGAAATCCTTTCATCGGTGGTGGCCGGCCAGGCCGCGCTTCACGCGGCCTATGGCGGCGTGGTCCCCGAGATCGCCGCCCGCGCCCATGCCGAAAAGCTTGATATCTGCGTGGAGCAGGCCCTTTCAAAGGCCGGTTTGACCCTGCGCGAGATTGACGCGATCGCCGTGACCGCCGGGCCCGGCCTGATCGGCGGCGTCCTGTCGGGCGTGATGTGCGCCAAGGGTCTTGCCGCGGGGGCGGGGCTGCCGCTGATCGGCGTCAACCATCTGGCCGGCCACGCGCTGACCCCGCGCCTGACCGATGAGCTGGCCTATCCTTACCTGATGCTGCTGGTTTCCGGCGGGCATTGCCAATTCCTGCTGGTGCGCGGCCCCCAGGGGTTTACCCGGTTGGGCGGGACCATCGACGATGCGCCTGGCGAGGCGTTCGACAAGACCGCGCGACTTCTGGGGTTGCCGCAGCCCGGCGGACCTTCGGTCGAGGCCGAGGCGCGCAAGGGTGATCCGGACCGCTTCGCCTTTCCGCGCCCGCTGTTGAACCGCGAGGGCTGCGATCTGTCATTTTCAGGGCTCAAGACGGCAGTGCTGCGCGCGCGCGACGCGCTGGTCGCCGAACAGGGCGGGATCACGCGGCAGGACCGGGCGGATCTGTGCGCCGGCTTTCAGACCGCGGTGCGCGACGTTCTGATCGAGAAATCGCGCAGGGCGCTGGCGCTTTATCTGGCCGAGGCGCCGACCGCGCCGGCCTTCGCCGTGGCCGGCGGTGTGGCGGCCAACCAGGCGATCCGGGCCGGTTTGCAGGCGGTCGCGGCGCGGACCGGGGCGCGTTTTGTCGCACCCCCGCTGAAGCTTTGCACCGATAATGCGGCGATGATCGCCTGGGCCGGGATCGAGTTGTTTCGTGCCGGGCACCGTGATGGCATGGAGCTGATCGCCCGGCCCCGCTGGCCGCTGGATACGACAAGCAGCGCGCTGTTGGGTGGCGGCAGGAAAGGGGCCAAGGCATGAGCAGGATCACCGTCGCCGGCGCCGGTGCATTCGGGACGGCGCTGGCCGTGACCCTGGCCCGGGCGGGGCATGACGTGACGCTTTGGGCGCGAAATGCAGATCTTGCCGCCGCAATCGTCAAGGCGGGGGAAAACCACGGGCGGCTGCCCGGGGTGGAGTTGCCCGGAAATCTCTGTGTCACAGCCGAAACCGCGTGCCTTTCCGGGGCCGATGCGGTGCTGCTGGCGGTGCCGATGCAGGCGCTTGTCGGATTTCTCGACAGCTACGCCGGGCTGCTTGGTTGCGTCCCGCTCGTTGCATGCTGCAAGGGGGTGTCGTTGCACACCGGCACCGGGCCGACCGGGATCATGGCGATGTATTGCCCGGACTCGCCGGCAGCGATCCTGACGGGTCCGAGTTTCGCCGCCGATATCGCCCGGCGTCTGCCCACGGCCCTGACGCTTGCCTGTCGCGACGCCGTTGTGGGCGAGATGTTGCAACGGATGCTGTCAACGCCGACGCTGCGGCTCTACCGAACGACCGATACGATGGGGGCGGAACTGGGCGGTGCGCTCAAGAACGTCATCGCCATCGCTGCGGGTATCGTCATCGGTGCAGGACTGGGCGACAGCGCGCGCGCGGCCTTGATGACCCGCGGCTTCGCTGAAATGCGGCGCTTTGCGGATGCGACCGGGGCCCGGCCGGAAACGTTGAGCGGGCTTTCGGGGCTGGGCGATCTGGTGCTGACCTGCACCTCGGAGCAGTCCAGAAACTTCCGCCATGGCCGCGCGCTTGGGCGGGGCGAGGCGTTGGACGAAGGCGTCACGGTCGAGGGTGTCGCCACGGCGCAGGCGGTGGCGCGACTGGCGAAAGAGCGTGGAATCGACACGCCGATTATCGCTATGGTGGCGCAAGTCGTGACCGGAAACCTGGCCGTCTCCGCTGCCGTCGAGGCACTGATGGCCCGCCCGCTGAAGGAGGAATGAATGCCGCTTTTCGCCGTAATCTGCCAGGACAGGCCGGGCCAGCTGGAGGTTCGAAAGGCCAATCGTGACGCACATCTCGCCTACCTGCGCGAGACGGGCGTCGTGCAACAGGCGGGACCGTTTCTGGATGACAACGGAACGATGTGTGGCTCTCTGCTGATCCTGGATGTGCCGGACCGTGCGGCCGCAGATGCCTGGGCTGCGCAGGATCCCTATGCGCGGGCAGGGCTGTTCGAAAGCGTTACCATTCAGGCCTGGAACAGGGTAATCGGCTGATGGCTTATTGGCTTTTCAAATCCGAACCCGGCACCTGGAGCTGGGACGACCAGTTGGCCAGGGGCGACGCCGGCGAGGAATGGGACGGCGTGCGCAACTATCAGGCGCGAAACAACATGCGCCGGATGGCCTTGGGCGATCTGGGGTTCTTCTATCATTCGCAAAGCGAAAAGGCCGTGGTGGGAATCGTCGAGGTCTGCGCACAGGTGCATCCCGATTCGACGACGGACGATCCGCGCTGGGAATGCGTCGACATCAGGGCGGTGGCGCCGATGCCCACGCCGGTGACGCTGGACATGTGCAAGGCCGACCGGCGGCTGGCCGACATGGTCCTGGTCAACAACACGCGCCTTTCGGTGCAGCCCGTGACCGAGGACGAATGGAAGGTCGTCTGCGAGCTTGGCGGATACCGGGGTTAGAAGCGGCGTTCAGAAATAGCCGCGTACCAGTGCCTCGGATATCAGTGTCCAGCCATCGGCGACCACGAAGAAGGCCAGCTTGAACGGCATCGAGACCACGGCCGGCGGGACCATCATCATGCCCATCGACATCAGAACCGCGGCCACGACCAGGTCGATGATCAGGAACGGCAGATAGATCAGGAAACCGATCTCGAACGCGCGGGAGATTTCGCTGAGAAGAAAGGATGGCACCAGCAACGAAAGCGGCGCCTCGGATGCGGGGGCGGGAACGGCCTCGGGGCGCAGGGATTGCAGTGCGTCTAAGGTGTCGTCTTCGGTCCGGGCGGCCATGAAATCACGGAATGGCGCCAGGCTTCGTCTGAAGGCTTCTTCCGGCTGGATGTCATTCTCCATGAGAGGCACGATGCCGCCCTGCCAGGCCTCGGTGAAGGTCGGCTCCATCACGAAATAGGTCAGGAACAGGGCAAGGCTGACGATCAGCATGTTGGGCGGCGATTGCTGCAGGCCGATCGCCTGCCGCAGTATGGCCAGCACCGTCACGATGAACGGAAAACAGGTCAGCATGATCGCCAGCCCCGGCACCAGGCTGAGTACGGTGATCAGCGCGATCAGCTGCACGCTACGACCGGCCAGTGAGCCTTCGGTTCCGAAATTGATGCTGAGTTCCTGCGCCACAGCCGCACCTGGCGCGGTAAAGGCCGCCGCCAATATCACAAGCAGACAGAGCGCGCCGCGCTGCATGTCAGAGCCCGGCCTTCAGGTCGATGACCTCGGTCAGACGCACGGCGAGCTGACCCGGCTGTGTGCCGTCGATTTCCTGCAATTCGCCCCGCGCGATCAGGCGATCACCGATATAAAGTTCGACCGGGTCCTCTATGCGGCTGTCCAGAGACAGGACCGCGTTCTGTTCCAGGTGCAACAACTCGCCGATGGTTGGCCGGGCATGGCCGACCGAAACGGTGATTTCCAACGGAACGCTGGTCAACGGATTGGCCATGTCCCGATCGTCTGACTCAGCCATTCTCGCGTTGCTCCTGTGGTTGGCTCGCGCTCAGAAACCCTGAAACCGCGTTGCGGATCTCGCTGAGAACCTCATCGAGATCGAGCGCGGTTTCCTGGCCGCTGCCCGCGCGGATATAGGCTTGCCCGGGCCCGAGGCTCGGCTCTTCGACAATTTTCAGCGGAAGGGGCGGGTCCTGTGCCAGCAACGAGTTCACCGCCGCGCGATTTTCCGGATTTATGACCAGTTCGACGGGGCGGTTCGCGGCCTGCTCCGCGGCGGTGTTCACGATGCCGGCCAGTGTTTCGGCCAAGCCCTCGCGCGCGATATTCGGCAGGACCTTCTCGACCATGAGGGTCAGCAGCGGCGCCACGCCCTGAAGGACATGCGCGCGCGCCTCATGGAAGGTGAAAGCCAGTTCGCCGAGCGAGTTGGCGAAATCGGCGCCGATCCTTTCGCGGGTCTGCGTCTCTGCCGCAGCGGCGTCGTCCCAGCCGGCCGTGTAACCTTCTTCATATGCGGCAAGACGCGCCTCCTCGGTGAAGATGGGGGCTCTGTCCTCAGCCTGCTCGGGCTGCGCGCTCTCCGGCGTAAAATCCTCCAGCACAAGGGTGCGGGGCATCAGGTACGCTCCTCTTCGTTTTCCATCCAGTCGCGTAGGATCTGTACGGTTTCCTCCCGGCGGTCTTCGATCAGGTGTCGCAGGCGGTCCACCGGGTCGGTCGAAGACAGCGAAAGCGCGGCTTGGTCGACGGCGGCCTGCATCGCGTCCGAGGCGGAGTTGATGGCGATCTCGGGCAGGGTGCCCTCGTCAATCTCGCCGGTCAGGGCGGGATCGGTCGAATTACCCCCGGTCTCCGGGGCCGGCAGGCCGGGCGGGGCCGATACAGTTCGCCCGGCAAGAATCGGGCGCAGCACGAAGAGTCCGAGAATCAGGGCAACCAGACTTAGCACCGCGAACTGTGTCAATGCCATGATATCGAGGTCCAGCTTGTCCATCAGGTCCGGCTCGACAAGGGTTCCCCGAGGTTCCGGGGGATCGAACTGCATCGACTTGACGGTAATCACATCCCCCCGTGCGGCATCGAAGCCGACCGCCGAAGCGACCAGGTCCTTCACGGTTTCGAGTTTCGAATCGGGCACTGGCGACCAGGTCAGATTTCCGTTCGCATCGGTGCCTCGCGTGCCGTCCAGCAGGACGGCGACGCTCAGGCGTTTCACCGCGCCGGCAGGACGGATGATTTCTCGGGTGGTCTCGGAAACATCGAAATTGACCCGTTCTTCGGTCCGTGACTCATTGCTTGTGGCAGAGCGGTCGCCGCCAGCATCGTTCGCAGGCAGGTTGCTGGCCACGGTCACCGCAGCGCCGCCCTGATCCCTTGAGTTCAGGGATTTTTCCGAGCTTTCCATCGATATGGCTACCTGGCTTTCGGGGTCGATCCGGCGCTCAACCAGGGTTTCCCTGTTCCGCACGGTCTGGACGCTGACCTCGACCACCGCACGGCCCGGACCCATGAATGCGTCAAGCAGGTTGCGGACATTGGCTTCCAGCATCGCCGCGCGGTCGTTGGCCGGAATACCGACATCGGAGTCGTCCCGGCCACCGACAAGCCCACCGACCGAGTCGATCACGGAAACATCTTCGGGGACCAGACCGGCGACCGATGACGAGACAAGGTATTTCAATGCTTCGGCTTTTTGTGCGGACACCCGACCGGTGATCGTGGTGACGGTGACGGCGGCGCTGGGTTTCAGGTCGCGCCGAAACGGTTGCCGGGTCGTGTTCGCGATATGTACGCGGGCCGCGCGTATTCCGGGTGAGGCAATGATGGTGCGCGCCAGCTCCCCTTCTTTCGCACGCCAATAGGCGGCGTCGAACATTTGTGACGTCGTGCCGAAACCGGACAGCGAATCAAGCAGTTCATACCCTGCGGCCCCCATCGTTGGCAGCCCTTCGCTGGCGAGGGTCATACGCAAGGCGTCACGCTGGTCGCCAGCCACGAAAATGGCGCCGCCCCGCACCTCATAGGGGACCGCGCGGGCCTCGAGCGCCTGCACGACTTCGCCGGCGGCGGCATTTTCCAGTCCCGAATACAGAAGTTGCATCTGCGGCGAGGATGCCATTCGGGACATGGCGAGAATGGTGGTGAAAACTGCAAGCGCCGCCAAACCCGCCACGATGCGGCGACGCGAATCGAGATTGGTCCATACGGCCACCAGTTGTTGCACGAGCGGTTCCCCTCAGACGGCATTCTGCCTTGTTCGTGCGCCCATGATTGGCGGCTCCGGCTTAACAATCGGTTAGTCCTTGGCGGTTTATGGGAGAGAGAGCAAAAAACAGGAAATGGCGAAACATGGCGACGTCCGAAGCAGCCGAAGAAAACCCGCCGAAAAAGAAGTCAAAAGGTCCGATTCTGATCGGCCTCGTGTTGTTCGTCCTGCTGGGCGCAGGTGGCTTTTTCGGCATTTATTCCGGTATGTTGGAAAGCCTTCTGCGCGAGAACCTCGCAACAGAAAGCAACCGTGCCAAAGCTGTGCAAGAAACCCCAGCCGGCGCCTTCGTGCCGCTCGAACCGCTGCTCATTTCGCTGGGCCCGGCCGCATCGAATCGGCATCTGCGCTTTTCCGCGACACTGGAGGTCGCCGCACCTCAGGCGGCATATGTCGCGGATTTGAAGCCGCGCGTAATGGATGTTCTGAACGGGTATCTGCGGGCCGTGGATATCGCCGAATTGCAAGACCCGTCAGCCCTGATCCGGCTTAGGGCGCAAATGTTGCGTCGAGTCCAGATCGTGACCGGTGAAGGACGCGTGCGCGACCTTCTGGTCACGGAATTCGTTCTGAACTGAGGAGGAGAGCGATGGCGTTGATTGCGGACATCCTTCTGGTCGCGGGGGCTCTGGGCGCCGCATTCTACTGCATGGTTCTGTCACGGCGGTTGCGGCGCTTCAACGATCTGGAATCGGGGATGGGTGGCGCGATTGCGGTGCTTTCGGCGCAGGTCGACGACATGACCCGCGCCCTTGAGGGGGCGCGCAGTTCGGCGCGCAGTTCCAGCGCGTCGCTTGGTGACCTGACCGATCGCGCAGAAGGGGTCGCCCAGCGGCTGGAACTTCTGGTGGCCTCGCTTCATGACCTTCCCGTGGACGAAAATCCGGACAGTGCGGCCGACGGGCCGGAAAGGGCAAAGCGCCGCCGGGATGCAGGATCAGCAACGGAGGACAGGGCAAAGGACTCCGGCCCGGCACTTGCATTCATTCGTGCCCACCGCCGTGAAAATTCCGAACCTGTGGGAAAAAGCACCCCGCTGGTTCTGCGCGACCGGACGGAGGCTGCGGAATGACCCGGCGCAAGGGAAAAGCCCGCCGCCGCGCCGGGCAAGGTGCCCTTCTGGCTATTTTCCTGCTGTTCGTCGGGTCGGGCCTGACCCGCCTGGGCGCCGGCACGGGACTTGCCATCGCGCGCGAAGTGGAGGGGATTGCTGCGGCCACGGGACCCGCGGAAAGTCCGGCCCGGGACGCGTGCCCGCCGCCGCCCGATATCGCAAAGCTGATGCGTGCGTTTCAAACACGGGAAAAGAAATTGTCCGCGCGGGAACGCGATCAGGAGCGGCGCGAAAGAAGCCTCGATCTGGCCAGAAAAGAAATTGAATCCCAACTGGCGGCTCTGAAGCAGGCCGAGACACGGTTAAAGGCCACGCTCGCCCAGGCGGACGGGGCTGCCGAGGATGACGTTGCGCGCCTTGTCGCGGTCTACGAAAACATGAAACCGGAGCAGGCCTCTGCCCTTTTCGAGGAAATGGCCCCGGATTTTGCGGCAGGGTTCCTGGGCCGTATGCGCCCTGAAGCCGCTGCCGAGATCATGGCCGGACTCTCGTCTCAAGCCGCCTATTCGATCAGCGTCATCCTCGCCAGTCGTAACATGAATGTGCCCACCCGGTGAACAGGTTTTGTTAACCCTCAGGTGCAAGCCTTTGCCCTGCGGTGGCAGCCCCGCATTGGAGGGCGGGAAATGATCGGACTCTTCGGAATTGCCATGATCTTCGTGATGGTTTTCGGCGGCTACATGCTGGCCGGCGGTCATCTCGGTATCATCCTGCATGCGCTGCCGACTGAAATGGTCATTATCGGTGGCGCATCCTGCGGTGCCTTCATCATCAGTAACGATGTCCAGGCCATCAGGCAAACGTTCCGGGACATGGCGAAGGTTTTCAAGGGGCCCCGGTGGAAGCCGGCCGATTACCGCGATCTGCTTTGCCTCCTGTTCGAACTGATCCGCCTTTCGCGACAGAATCCGGTGACGCTGGAGGAACATATCGAGGCCCCCGCGACATCTTCGGTTTTCGGCCGCTATCCCAGGATCCTGGCCGATGACGAGGCGGTGGAAATAATCTGCGATACGCTGCGGTCGGCGTCCATGAACTACGATGACCCCCATCAGGTCGAGGAAGTTCTGGAAAAGAGGATGGAGGCGCATGCACATCAGGCCCTGCATTCCAGCCACGCGCTGCAGACGCTTGCAGACGGGCTTCCGGCGTTGGGGATCGTGGCCGCGGTTCTGGGGGTGATCAAGACGATGGGTTCGATCGACCAGCCGCCCGAAATATTGGGCAAGCTGATCGGCGGCGCTCTGGTCGGAACATTCATGGGGGTCTTCCTCGCCTATGGGCTGGTCGGCCCTTTTGCCGCGAAGCTGAAGACGATCACGGAGGAGGACGGACATTTCTATCAGTTGATCCGCGAGGTTCTTGTTGCCAACCTCTATAACCATGCCACCAATATCTGCATCGAGGTCGGACGTCAGAATACGCCCAGTCGCAACCGGCCCTCGTTCAACGATCTCGAAGAGGCCCTCAAGACCACGAAGACTGCCGCATGATCCGTGCGATTTGCCTTCTATTGTTCCTGATACCGAGCTCTGCGCTGGGTGAAACCGTGCGGGTCCGGTCTGGCGAACATGAGTCCTTTTCCCGTCTGGTCTTCGATTTCGACCAACCCACGGGATGGACGTTGCAACGAAACGCGGAAGGTTTCGACCTGCAATTTTCGCGCAGCGACATTCGCTTCGATCTTGCGCAGGTGTTCCGCTTCATTCCGCGAGCCCGCTTGCGCGACATTGCCGCGCAGCCCGGCGAGGCACGGCTGCTGCTGCGGGTCGACTGCACATGCCACGCGAATGCCTTCATGATCGGGGCGGACCGACTGGTCGTGGATATCAAGGACGGGCCGTCATCGGAGGATCCGGACGTCAGCGATATCAGTCCGACACCTCAATCGGCATCAGCCGCCACGCAAGGAGTGTTCCGCCGTCCGCGCGTTCCGGTCATCGGGGATTTTCCGGTCGGGCTCGGTTCGGAAGATGCGGAACCAGATCGGCCTTTCGCGCCCAACCCGGCCGGCAAATCCCGCATCGAAACTTCCCTGCCCGGCACGGCCAGGCTGAACGAAATGAAAACGGTCCTTTTGAAGGAACTCGGCCGTGCCGCTGCGCAGGGTTTGGTCGAGGCAGATATCGATCCGCCGCCAGCGGTTCGTCCGGCCCCCATGCCCCCGGCGGACATCGATCCGCCGGCCCCCCCGACAATCGCGCGCAATCTTGCGGTCGGCCTCCGGATCGAGACCAGCATCGACCGCGCCAACCCGGCATCCAACCGACCAGCCGGCAATGCTTCCGGCCGAACATGCCTGCCAGCTTCGATATTCGATCTGTCCAGAAAACAAGCCGGCGCGCCGGTCGGAATGTTGATAGGCGAAGCGCGCTCGAACTTGTTGGGTGAGTTCGATGATGTTGCACCTAAAGACCTGCAAGATATGGTAAAAACATATCTCTATCTCGGCTTTGGCGCTGAAGCCCAGGTGCTGATGACCGCTTTTGCAGCCGATCTGCCAAACGCCGCATTTTTCCGGGTCATGGCGCAGGTTCTGGATGACGGACAAGCCGCCGATCCCACCATTCTCGACGGACAGATCGGATGCTCTGCGCCGGTTGCACTTTGGGCGGCGATGGCGCGCCCGGAACTGCCAGGCGGGACGGATATCGACCGGCGTGCGATCGTGTCTGCGTTCTCTTCATTGCCGTTGCATTTGCGACGACATCTGGGGCCCGGGCTGGCAGAAAGATTTCTGGCGATCAAGGATCTGGAAACCGCCGCTCGCATCCGCAATGCCTTGGCGCGGGCCGGCGCGCGTGGCGGGGCACGTCTGCTGTATATGCAGGCGAAACATGATCTTGCGACCGGGAATCGGGCCGCAGCACTGTTAAAACTGCGCCAGGTCATCGCAGATGACCAAAACCTGGCACCCGCGGCGCTTCTGACGATTATCGAGTCCCAACTTGAGGCCGGACAGAGGCCAAAGCCGCAGGACGTGACGACCTCAGAAGCATTCGCCCGGGAATACCGGGGCACCGAAAAGGGGGCACGATTTCTCCGCGCCGCGATTCTCGCGCATGCCCGAAACGGGCACTTCGCCGCCGCTTTCGAGGGGTTGGCGCGGATCAAAGCCCGCGCCTCCCCGGCGTTGCGTCGCCGCGTGGTGACAATTCTCACCGAGGATGGAACGGACGCAGCATTCCTGCGGCACGCTTTTGCCATGGCGCCGGATGACGCGCGGCCCGACGGTCTGTCTCTCAAGATGGCGGCACGCCTGTTGGCGCTGGGTTTTCCCCGGCGCGCATCCATGCTGTTGCCTGCACGCGCCTCGACGGAGTCGATGGACATGTCTATTTTGCGCGCCAGACTTGCCCTGTACGAGGGGCATTCCGCCGCCACGCTTTCATTTCTGGAAGGCCTTTCGGGGCGTGAGGTGGAACGGTTGCGCGGCGCCGCGTTGTCGGAACTTGGCGATTCACCCTCTGCCCTGAAGAGTTTCGCGGCGGCGGGCGCGGTCGATGAACAAAAAGCGATGGCCTGGAAAGCCGGCGATTGGCGCCATGTCTTGCGGCACGGCAGCGCGGCGCAGAAAGAGTTTGCGAAATTGCAGCGCGAAAAAAGTGGGCTGAAGCCTGCCCCGGAAGACGCAGAAGCTGCGCCTTCCTTGTCACGGGTCCGCATGCTTCTGGAGCATAGCCGGTCAGCCCGCGATGTGCTGGGCGATTTGTTGTCGGCGGAGGCTGCCGCAGAAAGCCCCTGACGGCGCAATCGCGCTTACCAATTCTAAACCCCGCTTTCATAGGCTCCTTATGAAGAAAACATGAGGAGAGGCCAGAATGGCTCGCGATGACTCGCAGGGTGGAGGTGCGCACGGTCGAAACGTTCGATTGACTTCGCATGGAATCCTGCTCTGGTTACTGGCGGTCGGCCTGACATCGCCGGCCTGGGCGTCGGAACCGGCGGCACTTTGCGATACGGCGGCTCGGCGTGCGGCAAATGCGACCGGGGTGCCGCTGTCCGTGCTGCGGGCGATTTCTCTTGCCGAGACCGGTCGAAAGCGGGGCGGGGAATTTCGCGCCTGGCCCTGGACGGTGAACATGGAAGGCAAGGGGATCTGGTTCGATGATCCGGCCAAGGCCCTGGCGTTTGCCGAGAAGAGTTTCGACCGTGGGGCGCGCAGCTTTGATGTCGGGTGTTTCCAGGTCAACTACAAATGGCATGGTCAGAATTTCCGTTCGATCGCCGAGATGTTCCAACCCGATAAAAACGCGCTGTACGCGGCGAACTTCCTGCGCGACTTGCACACGGAACTGGGTGACTGGGTCAAGGCCGCCGGTGCCTATCACTCGCGGACAAGAAAATATGCGGACCGGTATGTCCGCCGCTTCAAGCGGATCCGCGCGAACCTGCCGCCACAGGATCGGGGGCTGGCCCCGTTAAGCGCACTCAGAATGGTCCGGACGCCGATGACCCCTGCGCGTACGCCATCGCCTCCCCCCGTGCGCAGGTTGGCACGGGTCAACGGATACCCTCTGTTGCAGGGCGGCGAAGGCGCGCGTGGTCTCGGCTCATTGGTGCCGGTGACAACGGCTTCGGGCGGGCTGTTCCGCCGGGCGGAATGATGCTCGTGCTACCTTCGATGAGAGGAATTTTCCGCCCGACCATCCTTCTGGCACTGGCGTTGATGGCAGTGATCGTGATGATGATCCTGCCGGTGCCGTCCTGGGTTCTGGATGTCGGTTTGGCCATGTCTTTCGCTTTGGCGATCCTGGTCTTTACGGTGACCCTGTTCATCGAACGACCGCTTGATTTTTCGGCCTTTCCCACTGTTCTTCTGGCCTCGTTGATGCTGCGCCTGTCCCTCAATGTCTCTTCCACCAAGCTTATCATCGGCGAGGGGCACAAGGGCACACATGCCGCCGGAAACGTCATAGAGGGGTTCGCCAATTTCATTATGGGCGGCAGCGTGCTGATCGGACTGGTCGTGTTCGGCGTCCTTCTGATCGTCAATTTCATCGTCATAACCAAGGGGGCGACGCGCATGGCCGAGGTCGGTGCCCGCTTTGCCCTCGACGGGATGCCCGGCAAACAGTTGGCCATCGACAGTGACATGAGCGCGGGCGCCATCGACCATGCGCAGGCCAAGGCGCGGCGCGAGACGGAGCAGGCGGAAACGACTTTTTTCGGCTCGCTGGACGGCGCATCAAAATTCGTAAAGGGGGATGCGATCGCCGGCCTCCTGATTACGATTCTGAATCTGGTAATGGGCCTGGTGATCGGAATCGCGATTCATGGCATGCCGCTTTCGCGCGCCTTCCACACCTACGCCATTCTTACGGTGGGCGACGGGCTGGTCAGCCAGATTCCGGCGGTGATCATTTCCATCGCCTCGGCGCTCTTGCTGGCACGCGGTGGTGCGACCGGCGCCGCCGACACTGCCTTGATCGGGCAGTTGGGCCGATATCCGCCGGCGCTGGCCACGGTGGCCCTGCTGATGGGGCTTTTCGCTTTGGTTCCGGGCCTGCCTTTCCTGCCCTTCATCGCCGGCGCGCTGGTCCTGGCCGGCGCCGCCTGGACCGTGCAGCGCAACGCCGCCCGCCGCGCCGCTCAGGCCGACGCCGTTTCCGCGGATGCGCCCGAGGCCGAGGTTGAACGACCGATGGGCGATCTTCTGGATCTGGACGACATACACCTGGAATTCGCGCCGGACCTTGTCACGATGGTTCTGGACTCCTCCACGGGGCTGGATGCGCGGATCGGCAACATGCGCCGCCACGTCGCCGAAACCTACGGCCTGATCCTGCCGGAAATTCGCCTCACCGACAGCGGCGCATTGCTTGATGGCACTTATGTTATCCGCATCCAGGGTGTCGAACAGGCCCGTGATGTTCTGCGTCCGGAAAAGGTGCTGGCGCTGCTGACCGAAGATTCCGCTCCGCTTCCTCCCGGCGAAGATGTCAAGGAGCCGGTCTATGGCGCCCCGGCCCGCTGGATCGGACCCGGCGAGCGAGAGGACATGGCGCTGAGCGGGGTGACGCTGGTCAACCCGACCGAGGTTCTTGCCACTCATCTTCTCGAGGTGATCCGCAGAAACTTTTCCCGGTTGCTCACGCTCAAGGCGCTGCGCCGGCTTCTCGACGAATTGTGCAACCTGACCGATCAGGGACGGGCCGATGCCAACCGCCGGATGATCGACGAACTTGTGCCCGACAAGGTGCCCGTGGACCTGCTGCTCGCGGTGCTGCGATTGCTTCTGGAAGAGCGGGTTTCGATCCGCAATATGCCATTGATCCTCGAGGCCATCGCGGAAGCGCGGCATGCCCACCCAACGGCCGAAGCGATATGCGAGCATGTACGTCACCGCCTGGGTTTTCAGCTGATTGCCGAGCATCGCCGCCCCGACGGAACCATTCCGCTCATGCAACTGGCCCCGGAATGGGAAGAGCGCTTTGTTCAATACCAGGTCGACGGCGAAGGCGGATCAGGCGATGTTGCGCTTCCACCGGATGAGTTCAATAGGCTGGCAACTGCGGTCTCGGACAAACTGTCGAAAGCCGGCGAAACCGGCGTCTTTCCCGCGCTTGTCACATCGACCCGACGCCGGCGCTTTCTTCGAACGGTCCTGTCGGCTAAGGGCATCCCTGCGCCGGTTCTGTCCTTCGAGGAAGTCGGCACCGAGGCACGGCCCGCGTTGGTCGGTCTGGTGGAGGCATGACCGATACACTGGCTGGGCTGATTCCCATCGCACAAAAGACGCTTTTTGCCGGGTTCATCGTCTTCTTGCGCGTGGCTGCGGTAGTGACTCTTTTGCCGGCTTTCGGAGAAAAATCGGTGCCGCAGCGTGTGAAACTGGCACTCGCGCTGGCTTTCACGCTGGTTATCGCCCCGGCTGTCGGGTCTTCCGTCGTACCCTTGAAACAGGGCGCTCGCATCATCGCGCCGTTCCTGCTTTCCGAAATCATTATCGGGCTGGCGCTGGGCATGATGTTACGGCTTCTGGTTCTGGTGCTTGAGATCGCGGGAACTGTCGCCGCACATTCCACATCGCTTTCGCAGGCTTTCGGTGGCGCCGGGGTGAATCCGCAACCGGCGATGGGGGCAGTCCTGGTGTTCGCGGGGCTCGCGCTGGCGGTGGCAACCGGGCTGCATGTGCGTGCGGCGCAAGCGATGATCCTGTCCTATGAAATACTGCCCCCCGGGCGCCTGCCCGATGCCGGGGTGCTGGCCGACTGGGGAGTCGCGCAGATTGCCCGCGGCTTCGCGCTGGCAGTGACGCTGGCCATGCCCTTCGTGATTGCTTCGCTGATTTACAACCTGGCCCTTGGTGTCATCAACCGTGCGATGCCGCAGCTCATGGTGGCTCTGGTTGGGGCCCCCGCCATCACCGCTGCGGGTTTGATCCTGCTGTTTTTGGCGGCGCCTGCATTGCTATCGATCTGGTCAGACTGGATGATCGCGATTCTGGCCAATCCGTTCGAGGTTTCGCCATGAGTGGCGCGGGTTCCGACGACGAGGAAAAAAGCCACGATCCGACAGCCAAGCGGCTTGAGGATGCACGGAAAAAGGGTGAAGTTGCCCGGTCGGCGGATCTTAACGCAGCTGCCGGATATGCGGGGCTGTCGCTGGTGGCGGCCAGTATCGGCGCCGCATCACTCTTGAAGCTGGCCAATTCCGGACTTGTCCTTTTCGATCAGGCCGACTCTTTGGCCCCGCGTTTCTTTGACGGCAGCGCGACCACCCTGGGCGGCGGACTGGCCGGCACGATCCTTCTGGCGGTCGCTCCGTGGTTTCTGGGCCCTGCGGTGCTGGTGCTTCTGTCCATCCTTCTGCAACGCAGCCTGATCGTCGCACCGGAAAAACTCCTGCCGAAAGCTTCCAGAATTTCCCCAATCTCGAATGCGAAGAGCAAGTTTGGCCGTGCGGGCCTGTTCGAATTTGCGAAGAGCGCAACAAAGCTTGCGGTATATTGCATCCTTCTCGCCCTTTACCTGATCCGGCGCCTGCCCGAAATCCTGACGGTCATGCACCTTTCCCCTGCCATGGCCGTCGCGCGCATGATGCGCATGTCGCTCGAGTTCATTCTCGTGGTCGTGGTGATTTCCACCTTCATCGGGGTAATCGATTATGTCTGGCAGATTTTTGAACATTTGCGGAAGAACCGGATGTCGCACAAGGAGCTCAAGGACGAGGTCAAGCAGTCCGAGGGCGACCCCCACATGAAAAACCAGCGACGCCAGCGCGGGACGGCCATTGCCATGAAGCAGGTTCTGGCCGATGTGCCGGCCGCCGATGTCGTGGTCGTGAACCCGACGCATTTCGCTGTTGCGCTGAAATGGGATCGTTCAGGTCCCGGCGCGCCGGTCTGCGTGGCGAAGGGGATGGATGAGATCGCTGCCCGAATTCGCGAAACCGCCGTCGAACACGGTGTTCCGATACATTCGGATCCGCCGACGGCGCGGGCCCTTTATGCCAGTGTCGAAATCGGCGAGGAAATCCGGCGCGAACATTACAAGGCCGTGGCCGCTGCGATCCGATTTGCCGAGAAGATGCGCGCGAGCGCAGGGCTGCGGCCATGATCCCGCCATATCACCAAAAAGCCGCGCGGTTGAATCGGGTCACCCGATTGGCGCTTGATGTCAACCTGTCGCGGCTGAAAAAGGCAGTCCGAGCCGGGCGCGAGCTGGAAGAATCCATCGCCGGGCTGGATGCGGATCGGCGCAGGGTAAGCGCAAACGTGGAATCCGCGTCAACGCGGGCCGGCGTCGATCTGTTGTGGCAACGGTGGGCCGATTCAAGACGCGCCGAGTTGAACATGGCGCTGGCGCGCGCGCGTGCCGAGGAAAGCCGCGCCAGGCGCGCCGCGAAGCTTGCGCTTGGCCGCGATCAGGCGTTGACGAACCTTCTGGCGCGATCCAGGCGGCGCGGATGGTGATGCTTCAAGTGTCCTGTCGGACCAGTTCGGTGATCAGCACGTCCCGAAAAAATGGCCCCAGGACGCGCTTGGCGGTTTCGTTCAGCGCGATCCGCAGGCGGGCCATCTTGGTCGAGGCGGTAAATTCCCCGGAGAAGCCGCCGGTGTTGGCGTGATCGAAAAGGACCGTAAGAAAGGCGTCGCGCAGCTTGGGTTCCAGTTGATATACTTTGGAGGAATTCCCGGCCTCAATTTCCAGATTGACCGATAGAACGACAAGCGCGGTGACACGCGCCTCAACGACGACCGGGATCACGAACTGGTTGTTGAGCTTGACGAATTCCGTATTCTGACCCTCGCTTTGTGACGACGAAAGATCCGGTTGCGCGACATCGGCTTGCGATTCCGACGATGCGGGCGGGCGCGTTCCGCTCTGCGCGGTCGCATCGGCGCCATGCCCGTCAGGGCGCAGGACATAACCAGCACCGCCGCCTGTCGCCAGGCCAAGAATCGCAAAAAGAATCGGCAGGATCTTCGACAACTGAAAATTTCCTCAGAACGGAAGAATGATGTCAGCCACCTGCTGACCATAACGCGGCTGCTGAACATCACTGATCTGGCCGCGTCCGCCGTACGAAATTCGCGCTGCCGCAATCTTGTCATAGGAGATCTCGTTCCGGCGGGAAATGTCCTGCGGCTGGACGAAACCGCTGACAAGAAGTTCGCGCAATTCGAAATTCACGCGCACCTCCTGCGACCCCTGTATCTGCAACACCCCATTGGGAAGAACGCGTGTCACGGTCGCAGCCACGCGCAAGGTCAGGCGTTCGTTCCGGCTGACGGACCCTTCGCCGCTATAGCCGCTCGACGAATTTGTCGAAACCGCGTTGTCCATGTCCGCGCCATTCGGCAATTGACTGCCAATACGCTGGGGAATGCCCAGGAAATCCGGTATCGCCATGCTTTCCGACCCGTTCCGCGAGCGGCCTGTCGAATTCGAAATCTCGGCCTTGTCATCGATCTTGATCACGACAGTCAGGATGTCGCCCCGCCTTTCCGCACGCCTGTCGCCCAACAGGGAATCGCGCTCGCGGCTCCAAAGCGATGCTTCGCCCAATGCGTCACGGGGTTGCACGTCCTCCGGCATCGCGGAGGTGGTCATCGCATAATAGGCATCGGTTCCGACGGATTTTGAGAAATCCGGAGCTTTGCCGACATTTTCCATCCGTGAACACGCGGCGGCGGAAAGCAGCAGGAACCCTGAAAAGCAAATGCGAAACATGATAAATCCTCAATCTAATGGGCCGGGCTGGCGATAACCTCTCCTGCCGACGAGACATGGCCTGTCACGGTGGTTCGTGAGGCCAGATTCATCACGCGCAACCTGTCCCCTACGCCGGCGCGATCCAGGGCGCGGGCCTCGGCCGTGATGCTCAGCCCGCCTGTTGCGTAACGAAGGGTGACAATCTGGTTGCGTTCTACAAGTGCAGGCGGCCCGACGTCGCCGCGCCGTATCGGCCTGCCTGCATAAAGGATGACGCGCGCCTCCATCCCCAAGACCGCGTCGATGGAGCTAAGCGCGCCTGGCACCTCGTCCTTGACCACGGTGACATCGCCAGTGCGGATGATCGCCTGGCTGCGGATCGTTCGGGAAGCGATCAGCGTATCGGCGGCCGCGGGGCTGGATAGAAGAAAAGCGAACAGAAAAAAGTATTTCATCAACGCACCTTGGTCGTTGCGCCGAGCATCTGGTCAGCGGCGGTGATGACCTTGGCATTCAGCTCATAACCGCGCTGCGCCTCGATCAGTTCGGTCACCTCGCGAACCGCATCGACCGAGCTGCTTTCCAGGTAGCCCTGCCGGAATGTCCCCAGCCCGTTTTCACCCGGCGCCGCCACGAAGGCCGGGCCGGAGGCGGCGGTTTCGAGGAAGAGGTTGGAGCCCTTCGCCTCCAGGCCCTTTTCGTTCGAGAAACTCGCCAGGCTGAACTGGCCCAAAAGTTCCGGTTGCACCTGATCGGCGAAGTAGCCGTAAACTTCGCCCTGCGCGTTGACCGAGATACTGCGCGCATCGTCGGGGATCGTGATATCGGGGGCCACCGCGTATCCGTCCGAGGTCACGATAAGCCCTTCGGCCGAGCGTTTCAGCGCGCCATCGCGGGTATAGGCCGGCCGGCCCGAAGGCAGCGTGACTTCCAGATACCCTCGCCCTTCGATGGCGAGGTCGAGATCGCCGCCGGTCTGCGACAGCGATCCTTGTGAAAGAACCACGCTTACAGCTGCCGGACGCACCCCGAGACCGATCTGCACGCCGGTGGGAACGACCGTGCCGTCGGCGCCATTGATCGTGCCGGCGCGGGTCATCTGCTGATAATGCAGATCGGCAAACTCTGCCCGTCGCGCGTCATAGGCCGTGGTGTTCATGTTGGCGAGGTTGTTGGAGATTACCTCGACCCGCATTTGCTGGGCGCTCATGCCTGTGGCGGCAATTTTCAGGGCGCGCATTCGGCACCTCCTTTCAGGTTAGCGACCCATGGTGCTAAGGACGTTGCGAATGCGCTCATCCTCACGCTCCAGAAAGCTCTGGCCGAGCTCATAGGATCGTTGCACCTCGATCATCCGTGCGACCTGCGTCATGGGATCGACATTGGAACCCTCCAGAAAGCCCTGAAGGATCCTTCCCGCTTCGACGGCGGGTTCCGTTCCGGATGATGTGGCAAACAGCGTGCCGGACCGGTGTTGCAGGTCCGCGGGGTCGATGGGCTGGAACAGACCGATCCGGGTAAGCGGACGTCCTCCGGCACTGAGCGTTCCGTCGGCGGCAAGTTCGACGTCGCGCGCATCTGGTGGCACGAATATCGGCGTCCCGCCGGCATCAAGCAGGGCATGCCCCTCCGGCGTTACCAGATCGCCGGCCTGGTTCCGGCTGAAGGCGCCGGCGCGGGTCAGCATATTGCCCCGGGGGGTCTGCACCAAAAAGAAACCGGCCCCCTCGACCGCAAAGTCGAAGCGCCCGCCGGTCCGGTTCAGCGGGCCCTGTGCCCGGTCTGTCCACCGTCCATGCGCCACCGCCATGGATAACGATTCCCCGATCCCGGTCGAATGAACATATTCGGCGAACATGACGCCTTCGCTGCGGTAGCCCGTCGTCGAGGCGTTGGCGATATTGTTGGCAACGGTTTGCATTTCACGCAGCAGGCCAGTCTGCCGGGTCAACGCCGCGTAACTGGAATTGTCCATCGCTCATCCCCCCACGATGATCGGGATCAGGTCATTGGTGAAAAAACCCGCAAGGGTTTCCGTCATGAACCCCATCGACGCCCAGAAGACGATCAGGATCGCCGCGAGCTTGGGGACGAATGTCAGGGTCATTTCCTGCACCGAGGTCAGTGCCTGGAACAGACCGATGATCAGCCCGACGGCCAGGGCCACGACCAGGATCGGAGTGGAAATCTCGACCGCGACCCAAAGCCCCTGCCGCAACGTGTCATAGAAGACGACATCATCCATGGGATCAGACCGGCATCCGCAGGATTTCCTGGTAGGCTTCGACCACCTTGTCACGCACCGTCACGGCGGTCTCGACGGCCAATTCGGTCTGGGCCAATGCCTGAACCAGCGCGTGAGGGTCCGCGTCACCTGTCATCGCGGCCTTTGCGGTTTGCTCGCCTTCCTGCAGCGTCGCCGTGAATTCCCGTGCCATGCGGGCAAATCCGCCCTCCTGGGTACCGGCTGGCGATTCGGGGCGGGTTGCACTCCGGGCCGTATTATAGCCCTGGACTGCGACGGTGGAGGATCTGATGTCCATCATGGTTCTCCCTCTATCGGCGAAGCAGGTCCAGCAGGCCGGACTTCATCTGTCGGGCCTGATCGAACAATTTCAGGTTCGCCTCATAGCTGCGCTGCGCTTCGCGGGCGTCCGCGATTTCGACCATCAGATCGACGTTCGAGCCATCGTAATGGCCGGTTCCATCGGCCAGCGGGTGACCCGGATCGTAGATTTCCTTAAGTGGCCGCTGGTCAAATTGCACGGGGCCGGTGGCGACCGTCCCGTCTTGCACCATGTTTCGGAACGCGACGATCTTCCGGTGATAGCCGGGGGTGTCCACATTGGCGATGTTTTCCGAGATATGGCGCAGTCGCGTGGCCTGTGCCCGCATTCCGCTACTCGCCAATGCCTTGATCATGCCCAGATCGCTCATATCCTGCTCTCCTATCCGCGGCCGATGCTGGTGCGCAGTATGTCCAGCGCACTCTTGTAAATGGCCAGGGCGGTTTCGTGCCGGCCCTTGGCCTCTGTGGCCTTCGCCATTTCCGTTTCAATCGAAACCGAATTGCCGTTCGGGGATGATGGCACGTCGCGCATAATCTCTGCGGCAGGCGTCTGATCCGACGTCAAATGTCCCGCCCGTGAGGTCCGCAAGGAAAGCTCACCGGTGAAGTCATCATAGGTTTCCGCGAACGACGGCAGGTCGCGCGCCTTGTAGCCGGGGGTATCCGCATTGGCGATATTTCGGGCGATCACCGATTGGCGCGCGCTGGCATGGGTGGCCATGTCGAACGCCATCCGAAATATCTCAAGACTTGTGAACATCCGGGTTTCTCCCTCGGGTTTCAATCAAGGCTTAACCCCGATTCCTTTAGAAACCGTTTTCGAAGACGGAACGGAGAATCCTCTATGCAGACCCTTTCGATCGCCGGCCTGAGGGAACAGATCGCCGACCTTCGCACGACACTCCCGGTGGGGCGAGTCATGTCGGTTCACGGCGCAACGGTCGCGGTTTCCGGGCTTTCCGGGTTGGCCGGGCTGGGGGATCTCGTGCAAATCCGGCATCAGGACGGGCAAATCAGGCGAGGAGAGGTGCTGGCGCTTTCCCCGGAAACAGTTACGGTGCTGCCCGATGGTGCGCCTCAGGGACTGTCGATCGGGGATCGCGTGATGCTTTCAGGACCGGCCGCGCTTGCGCCCGACGACAGCTGGCTTGGCCGGGTGATCGACCCGTTCGGTGCGGCGCTGGACGGTCGTCCGTTGTTACGTGGCCCCGCTGCGCGACCGATCCGCGCAGATCCGCCGGCGGCCACCGGCCGTCGGCCACTCGGCCCTCGCCTGGACACCGGGCTTGCCGTCTTCAACACGATGCTGCCCTTGGTTCGCGGTCAGCGTATCGGACTCTTCGCAGGCTCGGGGGTGGGCAAGTCGCAATTGCTCGCATCACTCGCGCGCGGTGTCGCGGCGGACCTGGCGGTGATCGCCCTTGTCGGAGAGCGGGGGCGGGAAGTCAGGGAATTCGTTGATGATGTGCTCGGCGCCGAAGGCATGGCGCGTTCCGTCGTTGTCGCCGCCACATCGGACGAGTCGCCGCTCCTGCGTCGCCGCGCGGCCTGGTCGGCCATGTCGGTGGCCGAACATTTTCGCGACCAGGGCGCGCATGTTCTTTTCATGGCCGATTCCGTCACCCGGTTTGCCGAAGCGCATCGCGAGATTGCCCTGGCCAGCGGAGAACCGGCCTCGCTGCGCGGCTATCCGCCATCCACTGCGCAGATGATCACCGGCCTTGCAGAACGTGCTGGCCCGGGCGCGGGCAGCATGGGGGATATCACGGCCGTCTTCAGCGTCCTTGTCGCCGGCTCGGACATGGAGGAGCCCGTGGCCGACATCCTTCGCGGGGTACTTGACGGGCATGTGGTGATGGATCGACAGATCGCCGAGCGTGGCCGTTTCCCCGCGGTCGATCTGCTGCGCTCGGTTTCGCGCAGCCTGCCGAAGGCCGCAACCAGGGATGAAAACCTGCTGATCAGCCGGGCACGGCGTCTTCTCGGAGCGTACGATAGGGCGGAAATGATGATCCAGGCCGGGCTTTACGCATCCGGGTCCGATCCGGAAATCGACGCAGCCATAGCGGTTTGGCCGGCGCTGGATGCCTTTCTGGCCGAGGATGAGCCCGGCGGGGCCGCGGAAAGTTTCACACGCCTGTCCGAGTGTCTGGCCCAGGCAATGTCTCCGGAAATCGTCACCGCGCCACAAGTCCCGGTGTGACATTCAGCGTGCTGCGTTCTGCAACAGGGCAAGCGCCGTGGCTGCGGAATCGAGACTTCCGGAGCCATCGGCAATTTGAGAACGCACGAGGAATAGGCGCACCAACTTTTCCTGACGCGCGGGGTCTGCGAATTGGGCGATCGTGCCATCGCCGAAGGCACGGGCCGCCTTATCCCGGAACACACCGACCTGCTTGTCGATATCCAGCGCACCAAAGGAGGACGGAAGCCCCAGCGCCGTCTCGAACACCTTGCGCAACGGCCCGGAGCCCATGACGGTGAACCATTTGGTCGTGTCGGAGCTGTCGTCCGTTGCCAACGGGCCCAACTCGCGCGTCAGATTGAGCGCCAGCCGCATGTCCGGAGCCTTCCGACCCACAGCGACTTCGAATCGCCGGTTCTGATACATCGCGGCAATCTTCTCGGGGAAATCGGATCGTGCGGTGTTGGGCACTGCCAGATCGCCATAGCCAAAGGCACGCGACAGCTTGTGATAGCGTTTGTCGGCCAGACGGTTGGCAAGGGCATCGTTCCCCCGGGTGCCATCTTCCAGGACCTTTCTTATGAAATAGCGATTTTCGAGGTCATTGCTCAGGCCGAAAGCCCCCAGCGCGACTGACAACAGCCGCCGGTCCGATACAAGCGCCTCTGCGGTGGTCGCCCGTGCAATATTCTCTTCGAAATAGGCCAGATCGCGCCGCATCGTCGGCGATTGCTCGAACGCTGCCTGCTGTGCCTCGCGTGTACGGGTCAGGAAGCTCCAGCCGGTATATCCGGCGAACGGGATGACGGGTTGAAAACTCATGCGCGCGCTGCGGCAAGCAGCCGCTCCTCGCGTGGAAGAAGTCCGCGCATTGCCTTGAGCGCCTGATAGAACTGACCCTCTAGGACGGCCGCGCTGGCGGTGTTCAGCTGTGTCCGGCTGTCATGATCGGTCAGCACCTGGCTTAACTGTTCGATGCCGCGCAACAGCTGAATCCGTGCATCCTCCGGCGTGGCATCGCCCGACAGAACGAGTTGTGCGACATAGCAAACACGCCGGACAGGGGTTGTTACCTCTTCGGGGTGGATCGCGTCACGCAGCCGAAGAATGTTGGCCCCCGGGGTTATGATCGACAGGCGGGAGCGGCGGTCTCCATTCTCGATCACGGCACCGTTTATCAGCACGCGTTCCCTCGGGGCGAGTTTCAGGACGAGGCCGCTCATGCTGTCTGCCGCCCGTCGTCCAGGCCGCGCATGATCGCGGTATTCACCTCTATCAGCGCATCCACGGTATCGGACCGGGACAAGACCTTGCTGGTGTGCAGCCGTGTGAATTCGGCAAGGTAGAAGATTCGCGCCCGAAGCGTGCCGGGAAGCGCATTGCCGTCCTGTGCGACGTCGACCGCCATTGCCGTCCAGAGCTTGCGGTTGTCATGCAAGGCCGATGCGAGCGAAGGGAAGTTCGTGGTGCCGCCTTCGGCTGCGGATTTCAACCGGGCCGTGATTTGTGCGAAAAGATCGTACTCGATACTGCGCGGGTTGCGAAACGAAGCCTGTTTCGAGGTTGAGTAGGCGGTCTTGGCCATCGATTGCGCGGTCAAGGTCTGTCCTTCCAGTGGCTATGTGGTGGGCAGGTCAGGGGGCGGCGCGTCTGCCGCCCCACCCGGCCGCTTTAGCGGAACAGTGCGAGGATGCTCTGCGGTGCCTGGTTGGCGATGGAGAGCGCCTGGGTGCCCAGTTGTTGCTGAACCTGGAGCGCCTGAAGCCGGGCCGAGGCGGCCTCCATGTCGGCATCCACCAGTGTACCGATCCCGGATTTGAGCGAGTCCGTCAGCTTGGTGATGAAATCGTTCTGGGTCGCGATCCGCCCCTCTGACGAGCCAAAGGCGGCCGCGGCATCGATCGAGTTGCTGATAAGCGTTTCGATGTTGTCAAGAGCTGCGGATGCACCGGCATTGCTGGTGACGTCGATATTGTCCAGGCCGTACAACCCCCCCGACGCCTTGCCGCCGGAAACGCCGACTGCGGAAAAGGACAGGCTGGCACTGCCCGTTCCGTCATTATCGACCTTCAGAAGCGCCTGTCCCGAGCTGTTCGTGGTCACTTTCGTACTGACACCGGTAAGCCCGGCCGCGTCGATTGCCGCTTTCAGACCCTTCGCAACGTTGGAGAAGGTCTCGTTACTGCCGGCGATGTATTCGTAGGAATCGGAGCCGACAGTGACCTTGTAGCCGTCGCCCTCGTTGACCTTGGCAGAGGCAGAGAAGGTGACGTTTTCCGCCCGTTCGGCAATGCTGGCCGCGCTTGCCGTGGCCCCCGTTGCCGCAAGCGAGACGGATTCGAAGGAGCGGGCCGAGGAAATGTTGATCTGGTTGGCATTGGTACCATCGACAGCGGCGGTGATGCCTTCCAGACCCAGCGCGTTGATCGCACCGCTAATGGTCGTGGCGGCCGCATCCTGGTCGCCACTCAACTCGCCCGCAGCGAAAGACAGGGTTGTGCCAGCGATGGTTACGGAGACGGCATTGTCGCTCATGTCGGTATCGGCTGCGATGGTGACGTTGGCGGTGTTGCCGGTATCGGTCACGGCGGCGGCGCTGGCTGTGGCGTTCGCGTTCAACGAGGTGCCGGAGCCGTATGTGCCCGCGCTGGTGGTCAGATCCTGACGCGCGACATTGATGTTCGACGCGGTCACCGAGCCGTCGTTTCCGCGGTCCAGCGACGAAAGGATTTCGACGCCCTCGGTCCCCTTGACCAGGTTCAACCCGTTGAATTGCGCGGCGCCGACGACCGAATTGATCTGGTCGCGAAGGGCGGAGATGTCGGTCTGGATCTTCTCGCGGTCGACGTTGCTTTGTTGCGCGGCGACGACCTTGCCCTTGATTTCGGTCAGCAGGTCGGTGACGGTTTCGGATGCCTGCCGGGCCACCGCCACTGTGGACTCCCCCAGCGACAGGCTGTCCGAAATCGCCTTGAATCCGTTGACGTCGGCCTCCATCACCTTGGAAATCGCCCAGACGGCGGCATTGTCTTTCGCCGAGCCTACCGTCTTGCCGGTCGAAATCTCGGCCTGCGTCTGTCTCAGGTCGTTGTTGATCCCCTTCAGAGTCTGCAGGGCAACCATTGCGCTGTTGTTAGTCAGAATACTCGACATTGTAGCTGCTTCCTTCTCGCACATGGCGCTTTGCGCCGGAACAGTGCCGCGATAAGCGGCGGCTTTTGGTGCTTCGCCCATGCGGTTTTTGTGCCGCGCCACCCCACTTGGAATGCAAGGGCAGTCTCGGGGCCAAGTGCTAAGAACTCGCTAAACGGTCCCGGCCGAACCCGTCTGATTTGAATCGAAATCCTGTCAGGCCCGGCGTTCCAGACGGCCGGCCGCGCTGTTCAGACAATTGCGCTGGCCATGGCTGTCATAAGTGTTCAACCGTGGCCCGCCGCTGCGGATCTGGGCGATCTGCTTTTGCGCTGTCTCGATCCCGCGCCGCGTCGCCGCCAGCAGCCGGGAATTCCTCACCGCCATGTCACGCAGCTGATCCAGGGTTCGGCGATCAGGCTCTTCCGCTTTCAGCCGCGTCATCAGGTGCTCCTTCTCTTCGGTTAGCTGGGCCATGAGATTCAACGCTCCGCTGCGAAGCGCCTGACGTTCCCGCTCTAGCAGGTCGTGAAGGTCGGTGGTCGTGTCATTCGCCATCAGCACGCTCCTTCAGGGCTTCGAAAAGGTGCTCGGCCAAGCCGATCCCGCCGGATCTGACCATTTCCCGGGCCTGCGCCCGGCGCATGAAAGAGCCGAACTGTTCTTCCCCGGCGCCGCCGCCGAAAGCATCGCGCGCCTTGCCGAAGCCCGCGGATTTCAGCATTTCGGCCATAAAGTTGACTTCCAGCTCTCGCGAAAGCCGGCGCAATTGCATATCGGGCGTGGTGGGTGCTGTGGCGCTGGTCATGGCGGCAATCTCTGGCATCCGGAATTCCTTCAATTGCGATGGGTTTTCGGGTTTATGACCCTGTACGGGTAAAGAAGTGGTAACCTCCGGGGGCAAGACTGGTCGGCATTGAAGGCACGCCGCCGAGGAAGAAATGCCGAACACAATCCGCCCAGAAGGGGTTTATGCGGCCGGTTCCGCCAGGAAAGGCGCGCCTTTCGCGGTGGTTCCAGTCAGCGCGATGACGGACAGCTTCGCCGCGGAGATGGAAATTTCCGCGAAAACCTGGCCAGCCAGCGCGCTTGAAGCGCGCGAAGGGATGATACCAAGCCCGCCCGGGCAGATTCCCAAAAGACCCGCTTCGCACGGTGGGCCGTCGCCAGCCTTTCTGGCGGCGGGTCCCAAGGATGTGCGTCCTTTCGGCGTGGTTGACGACCGTGATCGACAGCTGCTGGCAGGCATGACCGAACCGCCGGGGAAACAGCACCAGGCGGACAAGTCCGACCAGGGTGCCGGGGCAATTGTCCTCGGGTCCGAGCCCAGCATCCCCTCGATCGAGGGCAGCGCCACGGCAATGCAGTTCGTCGCGCACGCAGACACAGTTTTCCGGGCCAGCACCGGGCCAGGCCCGGTCAATCCGAAGAGTGGCGTCAATGGCGAACATATTCCGAACAACGTCACCCTTCCGGGCGCTTTCGCCAATGTGGACAAGCGATTGTCAGACAAGGTCGGGCACGTCCCTGCTGGGGCTGAAAGTGCCGTCGCGTCGCCGAATGACAGACCTGCCGCTGTCGCTCGCGCCGAAACCACCGCCGCGGAAAGGCTGGGGAATCGGGTGGAGAAAATTCGAACGAAGAGCGGCACGAGAAACCATTCCGCCGATGCCTTGCGGCCCGAAAGGGCCTCTGATCCGCAAGACGGGCTTTCCCGCCGTTCGGTCGGATTGGCGGGGGGCGAAACCGAAAAGGGCGGATTCGCGGCCTTGACGAACGGGAATGAACGGATTGCGCGCAATCCGTCCACGATGCCGGCCTCTGGTGTCGAAGATGCGAATGAGCGAATTTTGAAAATGGGCCCAACACCTGTTTCCGATCTTGGCCATAAACGCATGCGCGCAGAGCCGCATGACAGCGGGCACAAGGTTACGATGGGGCGCACCGCGACGGACGCTTCATCCGTGGTGTCCGAAGCGCGACGCGACGGTGTCAAGGCTGGTGCGGGTCTGCTTCCAGGGGGCGGGCAGTCCGAAAAGGCGCGTCATGGCAAGAACACGACGCCGAATCTGCGTCATGTGAAAATCCCCGCCGCGCAAAGGACGGACGCGGGGAGGGACGCAACCAACACTGCCGGCAATGGTGCCAGCGGCCACGACGATGGAATCGCCGGGCTGGCTGCCGCCTGGGCCCTTTTCCGGGGCGCTCCATGAGGGCGGAGGGCCGGCCGCGCAGGCCCCTGTTGCGGTAGGTCCGGCTGATGTGTCACGAGACCGGTCGAGACAGAAAAAAAGCGGTGACGCCCGGACGGATCGGCCGTTGCAGATGGGCCTCGGGGCATTCCGCCGCGTCGGCGATGAAGCAAAGGCGATGCGGCATCCCCCGGAACCCGCCGGAATGGCAAGGCTGGAGGAGGGGCGCCGGTCAATGGCCGGCGGGGCGACCGCCGGCGCGACCGGGGAAGTCATGATGCGCGCCACCCGTGCGGCGGGCAGCGGAACCGCATTCGCGCAATATGAGAGGGGCCTGCCGGCTTTCTCGCCGGACGCGAAGCCAACGCGGGAAGGATCGCCAGAAATGGAAGGCCAAGGGCCACAATCGGATCGTTCCGCCCCGCCCGGGCCAGCAGCCGCGGACTCGCAATTGGCAAAAGGGGGGCCGACGCAGGGGGGGATCGCGCTCGGCGGCTCGCCCGCTCTGCCATCCGACATGATGCCTTCCGAGGCCCAGGCCCAGCTGACGACGGCGCCCGCCGGACCCGAGGGGCCCCGCAGCGTTTTACCTTCCGCCTCATCCATGCCGGCTCTGCCGCCGCAAACGGTGCTGAACCAGATGGCCGTTGCCCTTCACCAGGCGTCGAACGACACTGTCGATCTGACCCTCAGCCCCGAAGAACTGGGCCGGTTGCGGATGACCCTGTCGCCGGGCGACTCGGGGATCACGGTCACAATCAGCGCCGACCGCCCGGAAACCGCCGAACTGTTCCGGCGGCATGCCGATACGCTTGCCCAGGAATTTCGCGATCTCGGTTACCGGGACGTCCGTTTCAATTTCGCCGGGTCGGGTCAGCACGGGCATGGGACCCCGGGACCGCTGCCCGAGCGGGCCGAACCGCAACCGGACGCGCCCGCCGCGGATATGCCGCAACCGCATTCATCCGCCCCTGAGCCAGCCGACGGGTTGGACATTCGCCTGTGAAAGGAATGCCCCATGGACGTTACACAAACCGCCCCTGCCGGCACGACGGGCCCGGTGCGAGCCACTGAAACGAAGAACAGTAATTCGCCGGTCATAAGCTCGGATTTCGAAACTTTCCTGAACATGTTGACGACACAGCTTCAAAATCAGGATCCCTTGAACCCCGTGAAGTCCACGGATTTCGCGGTGCAGCTGGCCACGTTCTCGAATGTCGAGCAGCAGGTTCAGACGAATAACATCCTGTCCGACCTTGCAAACCAGTTGGGAGGCGCCGGAATCTCGCAATATGCCGGTTGGGTTGGAAAGGAAGCTCGGGTCGCCGCGCCGGTTTTCTATGACGGAACCCCGGTGACCATCGATCCGGCGCCGGACCCGGCCGCGGAACGGGCCGAACTGGTCGTCCGCAACGCCGAAGGGGCGGCGGTTCAGCGATTGGACATCGGCCTTTCCAACCAGCCGATGACATGGAGCGGTCTGACCGCGAGCGGGGCCCGGCTGCCTGCCGGTCAATACAGTTTCGCAGTCGAAAGCATTGACGGAACCGGGGTGATCGACAGTTCGCCCCCCCAGGTCTATTCGATGATTTCCGAGGCGCGGATCGAGGATGGCAAACCGGTTCTGGTTCTGGAGGGCGGGATGCGTGTCGCGGTTGACGATGTATCCGGTTTGCGTGATCCGGCAGGCTAAAGCGTGAAGGCAAGCATCGCTGCGCCGGCCCCCGCACCGGCGCCGAGGATCAGCCAGAGAACGGGCCAGAACCGCGAGGGCCGGGCTGGAGGGTCGGCAGGCCCGGCCTGACGCAGCAAGGCGGCTTCGGCCATATGCGGCAATTTCGGACCGAAGCGCGAGAGCACCACGATCGTGCGGGCCAGATCGCGCAGGAAGGCCTTGGGCCCTACATTTTCCTTTATGTAATCCTCGACGATCGGGCGAGCGACCTCCCATATGTTGGTGTGCGGGTTCAACGACCTTGCCACACCTTCGACCACCACCATTGTCCGTTGCAGCAGAATCAATTCGGTGCGTGTCTGCATCCCGAAGCGTTCCGTCACCTCGAAAAGATAGCTCAGCAACCGTCCCATCGAGATATGCGAGGCATCCATGCCGAAAATCGGGTCGCCCACGGCCCGCAGCGCGCGGGCGAATTCATCCATGTCCCGGTCGGCGGGGACATATCCGGCCTCGAAATGCACTTCCGCGACGCGGCGATAATCCTTGCGGATGAACCCGAACAGGATCTCGGCATAGACGCGGCGGGTATATTCGTCGATCCGCCCCATGATTCCGAAGTCCAGCGCGATGATGTCGCCATTGGCCGCGACTTTCAGGTTGCCCTGGTGCATGTCCGCATGAAAAAAACCATCGCGCAGGGCGTGGCGCAGGAAGAAGCGCAGCACCCGTTCGCCAAGTTCGCGCCGGTCATGCCCCGCAGCGTCGATGGCGGGGTTGTCGCCCAGGGAAATGCCCTCGGCCCAGGTCAGCGTCAGCACCCGGCGGCTGCTGAAGGACCAGTGGGGTTCGGGCACGAAAAACCCGTCATCCTCGGCCGTGTTCGCGGCAAATTCCGATGCGGCCGAGGCTTCCAGTCGCAGATCCAGCTCGCCCAGCACCACGCCTTCGAAATGCGCGATCACGTCGGTGGGACGCAAGCGCCGCGATGAGGGAGACAGCGCCTCGACCAGGCCGGCGGCGAAATAGAAAGCGTCGATATCCTTCTGGAAATCCCGCTCGATCCGTGGACGCAAGACCTTGACCGCGACCTCCTCGCCGGTGTCGGCCAGGCGGGCCTTGTGCACCTGCGCGATGGACGCTGCCGCGACCGGCGCGCCGAAATCGGAAAAGATCTGATCCACCGGCAGACCAAGCTCGGCTTCGATGGTCTGCCTGGCCGCTTCCATGGAAAATGGCGGAAGCTTGTCTTGCAGCACCCGCAATTGTTGCGCCAGCTCGTCGCCCACCACATCGGGTCGGGTCGAAAGAATCTGGCCGAACTTGATATAGGCCGGACCCAACGCGGTCAGCGCGCGCGGAACGGGCGGGTGCGCCGGATCGCCGCGATAGCCAAGCCACGCGAAGGGCCATCCGATTACGCGCGCCAGGATGCGCAGGTGCCGCGGCGCGTCGAACGCGGCCAGCACCGCGCCCATCGCGCCAGTGCGTTCGAGCGTCGCGCCGGTGCGGATCAGCCGCCAAATATTATGCGGTCCGCGCACCTCAGATCTTCCAGCCGGAATGCAATGCTGCGACACCCATGGTCAGGTTTCGGTATTTCACGTTCTCGAACCCCGCCGCGCGGATCATCCCGGCGAATGCCTCCTGGTCCGGAAAACGTCGGATCGATTCCACCAGATACTGATAGCTGTCGCGGTCGTTCGCCACCAGCTGCCCCATCGCCGGGATCACGTTGAAGGAATAACGGTCATAAGCCCATTGCATCATCCGGTTGGGCAACTGGCTGAATTCCAGAACCATCAGCCGCCCGCCGGGGCGCAGCACGCGGAACGCCTCGGACAATGCGTCCTCGATGCGGGTGACGTTCCGGATGCCGAAGGAAATGGAATATACGTCGAAACTGTTGGCCGCGAACGGAAGCGCCATCGCGTCGCCCACCACCCATTCGAGGCTGGCGGCCATGTCTTCGGCCTCGGCCCTTTGCCGGCCAGCCTGAAGCATCGACTCGGTCATGTCCAGCACGACAGCCCCTGCACCCGGCGCCCGCTTGAGAAAGCGAAAGGCGATGTCGCCGGTGCCGCCGGCCACATCCAGAAGACGCTGGCCAGGCCGGGGCGCCAGCCAGTCCATCATCGCATCCTTCCACAATCGATGAATACCGGCCGACATGACGTCGTTCATCACGTCGTAACGCGACGCTACGCTGGTAAACACACCGTGGACCTTGCCGGCCTTTTCGCCCTCGGGAACGGTCTGGAACCCGAAATGCGTGGTTTTCTGGTCGTCGTGGGTCATCCGCCCCTTGCCGTCGCTCAAAACGCACCCTTTTTATAGGATGCCCACCCGCCGTTACAACGAATGCCGGCCGAGAGGAAGCGCCACATGCCTGAATTGCCCGAGGTCGAAACGGTCCGCCGCGGCCTGGCCCCGGTGATGGAGGGATGCGTGATTGCCGCGGCGCGGATCAACCGCCCTGATCTTCGCTGGCCGTTCCCGACGCGCATGGCCGAACGCCTGACCGGCGCGCGCGTCGAACAGTTGCGACGCCGGTCAAAGTATATCCTGGCCGATCTGTCGTCCGGCGAGACGCTTCTGATCCATCTGGGCATGTCCGGCCGAATGCTTATTTCCGGCATCACGTTGGGCCATTTCCATCATGCCCGCGCGGCGCCGCAGAAACATGACCATGTAGTGCTGGACATGCAGCAGGGTGCGCGCGTCACCTTCAACGATACACGCCGGTTCGGGGCGATGGACCTGATCGAAACCGCGCGGGCGCAAGACCACTGGCTGCTGCGCGATCTGGGGCCCGAACCTTTGGGAAACGGCTTCAACGAAGAGTATCTCGTCACGCGTCTGAAGGATCGGATGACCTCGATCAAGATGGCGTTGCTGGATCAGCGGATCGTCGCTGGCCTTGGCAATATCTATGTTTGCGAAGCGTTGCACAGGGCCGGAATTTCGCCGCGTCGCAAGGCCGGAAACATCGCCGCCCGGCGGGTCGCATCGCTGGTGCCGATTATTCGGGACGTGCTGACCGAGGCGATCGCCGCAGGCGGGTCCAGCCTGCGCGATCATCGCCGGACCGATGGCGAACTGGGTTACTTCCAGCATGATTTTCGCGCCTACGGTCGCGCCGGTCAGCCCTGCGCAACCCCCGGATGCCACGGCGAAATCGCCCGAATCGTCCAGTCGGGCCGCTCGACCTTCCATTGTCCGCAATGCCAAAGATAACTTGATCGTCTGATTGAGGCTGGTAAGGAATCTCCTCGAACACATAGGGAGGCGCCCCGCGCATGGCCTACAAGACCCTGATCGTCGAGATCGAAGAACATGTCGCCCTGATCCGGTTGAATCGCCCCGACGCGCTGAACGCACTGAATGCAGAACTGATGTCGGAACTGGCGGACGCGATCGGACAGGCGGACAGGAACGACAAGGTGCGCTGCATCGTCTTGACCGGCTCGGAAAAGGCATTCGCGGCGGGCGCCGACATCAAGGAGATGAGCCAGAAGGGCTTCGTCGATGTCTTCGGCAATGATTTCTTCACGCCCGAGACCGAGGATATCCTGCGCTGCCGCAAACCGATCATCGCGGCGGTCTCCGGATATGCCCTGGGGGGCGGCTGCGAACTGGCCATGCTGTGCGACTTCATCATCGCTTCCGATACGGCCAAGTTCGGCCAGCCGGAAATCAATCTGGGTGTGATCGCCGGCATCGGTGGCACGCAGCGCCTGACCCGTTTCGTCGGCAAGTCAAAGTCGATGGACATGCACCTGACCGGCCGCTTCATGGATGCGGACGAGGCTGAACGCTCGGGCCTTGTCAGCCGCGTGGTGCCGGCGAAGAAGCTGATGGAAGAGGTCATGGTCGTCGCTGACAAGATCGCCGAAAAATCGAGGCTTACCACCATCGCGGTCAAGGAATGCGTCAATCGCAGCTATGAGACGACGCTGCGCGAGGGTTTGCTGTTCGAGCGGCGCGTTTTTCATTCGCTCTTCGCCACCGACGACCAGAAAGAAGGCATGTCGGCCTTCCTCGAAAAACGCGAGCCGCAGTTTCGCGACAAGTGACAGGCACGGGCGCCGGGGCGTTTTTTCGGTTTCCTTCGCGCAAACCCTACACTATAGAGTGCGCCACATATGCGCGTGAGGCCCGCTCTGGCCAGAATCAGCCGGTTCAGAACCCGGTCGGGCTAATTGCGTAATCGACATTCAATTGACCCGATGAAGGGAAACACAACATGGCAAATTCGCCCCAGGCAAAGAAGCGCGCCCGCGAGAATGAGCGCCGTTTCGCCGTAAACAAGGCACGCCGTTCGCGTATCCGCACCTATCTGCGCAAGGTTGAGGAGGCGATCGCCTCCGGCGACAAGGCCGCCGCCGAGGCCGCCCTGCGCGCCGCACAGCCCGAGATCATGCGCGGCGTCACCAAGGGCGTTCTGCACAAGAACACGGCGGCGCGGAAAGTGTCGCGCCTGTCGTCCCGGGTCAAGGCGCTCGGCGTCTGACCATCACCGACCGAACGGTTTCTGAACGGGATGCGCCCATGGCGTGTCCCGTTTTTTCGGTGGATTGTTGCATTTTTCCCCACATCGCGATTGTGCCGAAAGGGCTTTTTGGATTCGGCCGGGCAAAGCGATAGTCAAGCGTGAAGTTCTGTTGCGACTGCCGTCCCGGCGTGGCTAATTTCGTCCCTGCGATTCACATCGTCTTGGGGGGACACGGTACAAGCATTACCCCGCCTGCACGAAATCAGCTGCCTAGGAACGTGCGGGGGTGCTTGTCGGGGTCAGGATATGTCGCAGCCCGTGGCGCTGCGCAGAACCTGGTTCCTGTCGGCCCGGCGCGCGCGGCGACCTGCCGCGCACCCGGAAAACCGGCCTGTCCATGGAGACTGCGTAGCGCGGAATGCAGAGGGTGTGTGAAGGGGCTCGCTCATCCTCTCTGTGGCGACATTTGCTGCGCGGAACCCGCAAAGGCATGCGGGACCGGCTTCATCGCGTGCCGCGGCGAGGCCCGGGTCTTCTGTTCCCGATCGATGATTTCGCCGCACGGACGACGCGTGGAGCGGGGACAGGCCCACACGCCGGTTCATGGTGCGACATGGGGATGGATGCTGGAGCGGGTGAACGATGACAAGCGAAACATGGGGACAGGTATGCAGGGATATCCAGGACTCGATCGGGGAAAACAATTTTGTCACATGGATCAAGCCACTCAGGCTTAGTGAACTTGGCGACGGGGTCGCACAATTCCATGTTCCAACCAGCTTTCTTGGCGACTGGGTTTCGCGCAATTTCGGCGACGAGATAAAGCACCACCTGTGTCGGAACGGCGCTCCGGTGGACCGGCTGGAATTTCGCGTGGCGCCGCGCAAACCCGAACCATCGGCATCCTTGCCGACGGCACGGCCTGGCACGAGTCCCGACGCCACCGAACCCGATGGCCAGATTCTGGGCGCCCCGATCGACCGGCGGCTGACCTTCGATACCTTCGTGGTGGGCAAGCCGAATGAATTGGCCCATGCCGCCGCGCGACGCGTTGCCGAAGGCGGACCGGTCACGTTCAACCCACTGTTCCTTTACGGTGGGGTGGGGCTGGGCAAGACACACCTGATGCATGCCATTGCGCACGAGCTGCGCGACCATGCGCCCGAGTCGCGCGTCGTCTATCTATCCGCCGAACAGTTCATGTATCGTTTCATCCAGGCCCTGCGGGACCGCAACACCATGGGCTTCAAGGAGCTGTTTCGTTCCGTCGATGTGCTGATGGTCGATGACGTGCAGTTCATCGCCGGCAAGGAGTCCACGCAGGAAGAATTCTTTCACACCTTCAACGCGCTGGTCGACCAGAACAAGCAGATCATTATCTCTGCCGACCGCGCGCCGGGCGAGATCAAGGACCTGGAGGACCGGATCAAGAGCCGTTTGCAATGCGGCCTGGTGGTGGATCTGCACCCGACCGATTATGAACTGCGCCTCGGCGTCTTGCAGCAAAAGGTGGAACTCTACCGCGCGCAGTATCAGGATCTTGTCATCTCCAAGGGTGTACTCGAATTTCTGGCGCACCGCATTTCGACCAATGTGCGTGTGCTCGAAGGGGCGCTGACGCGGCTTTTCGCCTTTGCCTCGCTGGTCGGGCGCGAGATTACGCTGGAACTCGCGCAGGACTGCCTGGCCGACATTCTGCGCGCTTCGGACCGGAAGGTGACGGTCGAAGAGATTCAGCGCCGGGTGGGCGAGCATTTCAACGTCCGGCTGTCGGATCTGATCGGCCCGAAACGCACCCGTGCAATCGCGCGACCGCGCCAGATCGCGATGTATCTGGCCAAGCAGCTGACGGCCCGTTCCTTGCCCGAGATCGGGCGCCGGTTCGGCGGGCGCGACCACACCACGGTGATGCATGCCGTCAAGCGCATAGACGATCTGCGCGCTACCGATACCCAGATCGCAGAGGATCTGGAGCTTCTGCGCCGCATGCTGGAAGCCTGACAGGGCAAACCGGGCTTGCGGTCTTGACGCCTTTGCCAAAGCGTCAGAAGGTCTGACAAAAGTCTTGAGCCGTAAAGGGACATGTATTGTCTCTTTCCAGGCATCGTGGGGAGCGAGGGAATGAAATTCAGCATCGAACGCGGCACGCTTCTGAAGGCGGTCGGCCAGGCGCAGTCGGTCGTGGAGCGGCGCAACACGATTCCGATCCTGGCCAACGTGTTGATCGAAGCCGATGCGAATTCCGTCAGTTTTCGTGCCACGGATCTGGATATCGAGGTGGTGGACAAGGTCGTCGCCCAGGTCGAGCGCGCGGGTGCAACGACCGTGTCGGCCGTGACCCTGCACGAGATCGTGCGCAAGCTGCCCGATGGGGCATTGGTCGAACTGGCCGATGATGGCGCCAGCGGCCGGTTGACCGTGCGGGCAGGACGATCGAACTTCTCGCTCGCGACCTTGCCTAAAGAGGATTTTCCGGTGATGGCATCATCGGAATACACCGCCAATTTCGCCGCCCCCGCGCCGGTTCTGCGGCGGCTCTTCGACAAGTCGAAATTCGCCATTTCGACGGAAGAGACACGCTATTACCTCAATGGGGTTTACCTGCATGTGGCCCAGGGCGACGAGGGCCAGGTCCTGCGCTGCGTGGCAACGGATGGCCACCGCCTGGCCCGGATCGACGCGCCCCTGCCCGAAGGGGCCGAAACGATGCCGGGCGTGATCGTCCCGCGCAAGACAGTGGGCGAATTGCGCAAGCTTCTTGATGATGACGATGTGCAGATTGCGGTCTCGGTCAGCGAAACCAAGGTGCGCTTTGCGACGCCGGACATCACGCTGACATCCAAGGTGATTGATGGCACGTTCCCGGATTACACCCGCGTCATCCCGCAGGGCAACACCCGCAAGCTGGAGGTCGACGCGCGCGAGTTCGCCCAGGCGGTGGACCGCGTTGCCACGGTGTCGTCGGAACGTTCGCGCGCGGTGAAGCTGTCGCTCGACGAGGATCGGCTGGTCTTGTCGGTGAACGCGCCCGATGCCGGCGCGGCCGAAGAGGAGTTGGCCGTCGCCTATGCCGACGAGCCGCTCGAAATCGGCTTCAATGCGAAATACCTGCTGGAGATTTCCAGCCAGGTGGATCGCGAAAATGCGGTGTTTCTGTTCAACTCTTCCGGCGACCCGACTCTGATGCGCGAAGGCAATGATACCAGCGCGGTTTATGTCGTGATGCCGATGCGGGTGTGATCGTCGGTCGTCTCAAGAACTTCATGCCTCCGGCAGGAGTATTTTTGGGCAAGATGAAGGTCCGGGCATGACAGGGCTGGCATTGTCCGATCTGCGCCTGTCCCATTTCCGATCGCACCTGTCGGCCCGTTTGGCGCTGGATGGGCGCCCGGTGGCGATTTTCGGTCCGAACGGGGCAGGGAAGACCAATGTGTTGGAGGCAATATCGCTGTTGTCGCCCGGACGTGGCCTGCGCCGGGCGGCCAGCGATGAGCTTGCCCGCCGGCCCGAGGCGGTGGGCTGGAAGGTTGGCGCGGTGCTGCGCCGCCTGAACGACCTGCACGAGATCGACACGTGGTCCGAAGGCGGCGATCCGCGCCAGGTGCGTATGAATGGCAAGGCGGTGCCGCAGGTTGCCTTGGGGACGGTCGCGCGGGTTCTGTGGCTGGTGCCATCCATGGATCGGTTGTGGATCGAAGCGGCCGAGGGGCGGCGGCGCTTTCTTGACCGCATGGTGATGAGTTTCACGCCGTCCCATGCCGAGGCCGTGCTGAGCTATGAAAAGGCAATGCGAGAGCGCAACCGGTTGTTGAAGGATCAGGTGCGCGATGCGACCTGGTATGGCGCGCTGGAGGCGCAAATGGCGCAAACCGGGGCGGCGATTCATGCGAACCGTGTGGCAGCCCTGTTGCGGATCGCCGAGGCACAGGATAGAGCCGAGACGGCCTTTCCCGCCGCCGAATTGACGATCATCGGACCGGAAGATGCCGATTTGGGTGGCGATGCGCCGGCTTTTGCCGCGGCATTGGCCCGGGGGCGGCAGCGGGATCTGGCGGCCGGTCGCACCTTGATCGGACCGCATCGCGCCGATCTGGACGCGGTCTTTGCCGCGAAGGGAATTGCGGCGCGGCAATGTTCCACGGGCGAACAGAAGGCGTTGCTGATCTCACTGATCCTGGCCAATGCCCGCGCCCTTGCGCAGGATTTCGGCGCGCCGCCGATTCTGCTGCTGGATGAGGTGGCGGCGCATCTTGATGCCGCGCGGCGTGCTGCGCTTTACGACGAGATATGCGTGCTGGGGGCCCAGGCCTTCATGACCGGCACCGATGCCGGCCTTTTCCGGGCGTTGGGCGTTCGCGCGCAATATGTCGAAGTCACGGAAGAAAACGGCATCAGTCGAACCGCAGAGCGCGATGCGCCGTGATCGCGGGACGTCGGCGGCTCCTTGCGCGAAAGACGAAAGTGGCAGGTGCCGCCGATCACCTTGCACCGCAAATTCCGATCAGGGCCGGTCGATCGTCCCACGTTCGGCGAATTACCCCATAAGGGCGGTCACGACCGGATCGAGGGCCTCGGCCACTTCCCGATGGATGGCCGGACCGGCCATCCGGCACGCCACGGGGGCATCCAGCGGGGCGAAGATCATCCCGTCGGTTCCCTTGGCCAGCGCCGCATCCGAGGGCACGATCCGCACCACCCGGTCATAGTCCGCGCCGGCCTGTGCAACCATGTCGTCATCGATGAACAGCGGCTCGGGGCCAAGATCGCCCTCGCCCCCCCGCGGCGGGGACGTGACGTGCAGAAGCACGGTTTCGCCCGGGATACCGCGGGCCAGCGCCGACATTCGGGCGATCCAGGCTGTCTTCAACTCATGTTCGACCAGCGCGAACCGTTCGGCCGAAGTGTCGCGAAGGCTGACGAGCATGTGCCGCGTGAAGTGGAACTCGGTAAAATCCACCTCGGGATAGATTGCCTTCATCATCTTCGATGCCCGCACAAACCGATCGTTGCGCCGGGGGTGGACCGTGAAGAACCGGTTGCTCAGGTTCTGTGCGCCCAATGTTTTAACCACGGCGACCCTGGCCCCGGCGCAAATGTCCAGGATGGACGGATCGTGCACGAACGCGTCAATTCCGGCATTCACACATCCCAGATTGACCACCATGTGCCCTGTCTGTTGTTCCAGAATCGCCGGGAACGGCGTTTCGATGAACTTTCCATAGGTTTCGGTGCCGCCCATGATGGCGCAATATGGCGCGTCCAGCGCGCGCTTCGGCCCGCGGAACAGAAGCTTGGACCGACCGTAGCGGCACACGGAATAATCGAGGGACCCCTCGCCGGGATTTTCATACATCTTTCCACCCACTCACACTGTTTTCGACTCACCCGTGACAAGATTGCGCTGAGCATGTTTCCAAAGAGCTAAACCGCGTATTCGTCTCGAATTGTTCGGGGTGTTCGGGCTTGCGCCCGCCGGGACGGCGGGCATATGGTCTGCGCGAATGCGGGTAAGAGGACTGTCATGGAAATCAGATCGGTGGGCGTGGTCGGTGCAGGTCAGATGGGCAACGGCATCGCGCATGTGATGGCGCTGGCGGAGTATGATGTGCTGCTGACCGACGTGTCGCAGGAAAACCTGACCCGTGCGTTGAACCTGATCGACCGCAACCTGGAACGCCAGGTGAGCCGCGACCGTATTTCCGCCGACGAAAAGCAAGCCGCCCTGGGCCGGATCCGGACGACGCTGAAGCTGTCGGATCTGGGGCAGTGTGACCTGATCATCGAGGCTGCGACCGAACGAGAGACCGTCAAGCAGGCGATCTTCGAAGACCTGCTGCCGCATCTGAAGCCCGAGACGATTCTGACCTCGAATACCTCATCGATCTCGATCACGCGGCTGGCCAGCCGGACTGATCGTCCGGAAAAGTTCATGGGGTTCCATTTCATGAACCCGGTTCCGGTGATGCAACTGGTCGAGCTGATCCGCGGCATCGCCACTGACGAGGCGACCTTCAGCGCCTGCCTTCAGGTCGTCAACAAGCTGGGAAAGACCGCTGCCAGCGCAGAAGATTTTCCGGCTTTCATCGTCAACCGCATCCTGATGCCGATGATCAACGAGGCCGTCTACACCCTTTACGAAGGTGTGGGCCGTGTCACCTCGATCGACGAGTCGATGAAGCTTGGGGCCAACCACCCGATGGGGCCGCTGGAACTGGCCGATTTCATCGGCCTGGACACATGCCTGGCCATCATGAACGTCCTGCATGACGGGCTGGCGGATACAAAGTATCGACCATGCCCGTTGCTGGTGAAATATGTCGAGGCAGGCTGGTTGGGCCGCAAGACCGATCGGGGGTTTTATGACTATCGCGGAGAAACCCCGGTGCCGACGCGCTGAGAGCCGGATTTGATCCGTGCCGGCCACTCAGCTGTCAGTCAGAGCCAGGGTGTGGGCGCGCAGCCAGGCGACAAACCCACGCGGGTTTCCAGCCCAGGTCTCGATCTCGTTTCGCGGGATGGGATGACCCACGATCGGCGCCTGCGGCTTGTGTCTTGCGTGCACGACCTCGTGGATGAGCAACCCCTGGCGCAACGTCGCCGACAGCCGGTTTGCGATCTGGTAGGCGCGCGAGTTCTGGCCGCGGAACCGGACAGGCACCACGACTGCGCCGGATTTCTGAACCATCTTGGCGGTGAAGGCGCTCCATTCCGCCTCGATCGCGAGACCGAACCATGATGCGCTGGACGCGACCGACCCGGACGGGAACAGGATCACGACGCCTCCCTGTCTGAGCTGTTCCATTGCCTGGCGACGCATCTGCAGGTTCTGGGCGCGTGCGTCCTTTTCGTGCGGAAAGGGCACGGGGATCACGAAAGGTTCGATTTCACCGGCCCCGGTCAGAAGTGAGCGGATCAGGATTTTGTAGTCGCGCCGAACCCGGCCGACCAGTTCGGCGAGGATCATTCCGTCGACCAGGCCATGCGGATGGTTCGCCACAATCACGAGCGGTCCTTCGCGGGGGATACGGTCGGACTGTTCGGGCGGCGTGATCACGGGGATGTCGAGAATGCGCAGCGCGGTGCGCCAGAATTCCTGTCCATGCACGCGCCCGGCGTTCTCGTACTGCCGGATCAGCCGCAGAAGCGTCACCTTGCCGGTCATCCATTCCATCGTGCGGATCACCGCGCTCTGAACCGGGTTTGTGAAGGTCGTCGCATAGGACAGTTTCCGCTTGTCATAGCGGTTCGACTCGTCCAGCCGGGGCGCGCCGTCCTGATAGCTTTCGACCAAGGGTTTCCGTCCCTCCAACACGGCCGGGCCGCCCCGCTCAGTAATCTTCGCCGAAGCGACCCGCGACAAGGGTTTTCAAGGCGGCGGCCAGTTTCTCGGCGTCTGGCCCGCTCGTTTCGACCTCAATAGTCGTTCCCCTGGAGGCTGCCAACATCAAAAGCCCCATGATTGAGTCGCCCGAGGCGGACAGGCCGTCGCGGCGGACCTCGGCCCGAGCGTCATGCGCCTCGACGGTTTCGACGAACCTGGCCGAGGCGCGGGCATGCAGGCCCTTCTCGTTGATGATGTTCAGGTGAATGATTGCCATGTTGCGCCCCGCGACGGGTTCAGCCCGGTTGCCCGTCGAAGCAGTTGATGTATTTCCGCCCTGCATCGAGCGCGCCCGCGACGGCATCCGCCATCGGCATCCGGCGCGATTTCGCGAGTTTAATCAGCATCGGCAGGTTGGCGCCGTAAAGGATCTTGCGATTGGGCCGGTCGCAGGCCCGAAGCGACAGGTTGGAGGGCGAACCGCCGAACATGTCGGTAACAACGACAACACCGCTGCCGTCATCGACCTCATCCGCCGCAACAGCGATCTCGGCCTGTTTGGCGCCACGGTTGTGGTCGGGCGCGATCGAGATTGCACGGATTCCCTGTTGCTTGCCGACCACATGCTCGACCGCTGCCAGATATTCCCGGGCAAGCCCGCCATGCGCCACGATCACAATGCCGATCACGCAGTCTTCCCCATCAGGTTGGTCCCGTCGATGCGGGCTTTTCGTTCAAGCTCTCGATGTCTTTTAGACACCCGCCATCCTGTCGCTGCAAGCGCATCGGCCAGTTTTTCGGCCACGACGACCGATCGATGCTGTCCACCGGTGCAGCCCAGGGCGATAGACAGGTGGGATTTGCCTTCGTCGGTATAGGCCGGCAGCAACAACAGAAGCAGATCCAGGATCTTCGCGAAAAATTCGTCGAACAACGGATCGCGTGCCACATAGGCCGCCACGCCGGGCGCGGTTCCGTCCAGGTGGCGCAGGCTGTCCTGCCAATACGGGTTCTGCAGGAAGCGGCAGTCGAACACCATGTCGGCCCCGCGCGGGATGCCCCGCTTGTAGGAAAATGAATGGATCGAAACCGCCAGCCGTGCGCCGCCGCTGCGATCGAACTGGGTTGCGATTTCCGCGCGCAGGTCGTGGGGGGTCATCTCGGTGCTGTCGATAAGGGCGTCGGCAAGGGCGCGAATTGGCGTCAGAAGATCCAGCTCCAGCGCGATTCCGCGTTCGGGGCTTTCCGCCGGGGCCATGGGGTGGCGGCGCCGGGTTTCCGAGAACCGGCGCAGCAAGACGGGGGCGGAGCAATCGATGTAAAGGATCTCGGCTTGCACGCGCGGGTCATGCTTGAGTTGCGCGAACAACTCGGCCAGGCCGGTCGAACTGAACTCGCGGTTCCGGGTGTCCACCCCGAGCACCAGAGGCCCCTCCGGGGCCGGCCGGGACAGCAGGCGCGGGATCAGGGATATCGGAAGGTTGTCGATCGCCTCATAGCCGAGATCCTCGAAGGCGTTCAGTGCGGTCGAGCGTCCCGCACCGGAGGGGCCGGTCACCAGGACCAGGCGCAAATCGCCGGCTTCGGGATGCTCCCCGGTCAGGGGCATGATGGCATTCCTTCCTTCATCAACTGGCCGTGCCGCCTTTCAGATATTGCATTATCGCAGCTGGAAAATGCCCATATTCGGATTTGTGAAGCAAGGGAAGGGCGCATCCGAGAAGCCGGATCTCATGATTATGTGGCAAACGGTCCCTTTCGTTGCGGTCCAGGTCGACGACCAGCGTGACAGGCGCGTTTTCCAGCATCTCGGCCCGCAGCAGGCCGACGCCGCGGGCCTCGATCATGCCCCGGATGCTGTCCGGGGCCGAGGCATGCGGGATGCCTCGGATCAGTTGCAGCCGGGTCCGGTCATCGGCCACCAGCGTTGCGCCAAGTGCCATCAACTCCAGCGCCAAGGCCGACTTGCCGCTGCCCGAGGCGCCCAGGACAAGGGCCGCGCGGCCGCTTACCGCGACGCAGCTCGCATGAAGGATCTGTTCCGATCCGGCGGTCATGGATGCGCGATTCGGGCCGCCCCGGTCATAATGGAAGGCCGACGACGAACCGCGCGCCCAGCGGCTCGGACGTGATGTCGGCATCGGTGGGGCGGATGTTTTCTGCCCAGATGACGCCGCCATGCGCCTCGACGATCTGCTTCGAGATGGCCAGACCCAGACCGGAATGGTCGCCGAACTGGCCGACCGGACGTTCGGAATAGAAACGCTCGAAGATCTTGTTAAGGGCCTGTTCCGGGATGCCTGATCCAGTATCCTCCACCACGACCAGAATCCGATTTTCCCGCTTCCGCGCCCAGAGTCGAACCGCGTCCCCCTCTTCGCAGAACGAGATCGCGTTGGTGATGAGATTCACGAAAACCTGTGCGAGTCGCGCTTCCAGGCCCTGAATTTCAACCGGCTGCTGTGGCAGGTCGGCGATGAAATCGATCTTCTTCTGGCGTGCTTCCTGGCCCAGATGATCCGAAAGGTTTCGAAGCAGCGTGACCAGGTCGAAACTGTCTTCTTCTTCCTTGACCAGCTCGCTGTCCAGGCGCGACGCGCTGGAAATGTCGCTGACCAGGCGATCAAGACGCCGCACGTCGTGCTCGATCACGTCGAGCAGTTTCTTGCGTTGGGTTTCATCCTTTGCCAGATGCATCGTGCCGACGGCCGACCGCAGCGACGCCAGAGGGTTCTTGATCTCATGCGCGACATCCGCTGCGAACTGTTCGTTCGCGTCGATCCGGTCATAGAGCGCCGCAACCATACCGCGCAACGCGCCTGAAAGGCGGCCGATCTCGTCAGGGCGCGCGGTCAGATCCGGAATGCGGACGCGGCCCGGGTTCATCTTGCGGGCGTTCTTGTCGCGGCCGATCTCGGCCGCCGCGGCCAGATCGGACAGCGGATTCGCGATGGTTCCGGCCAGCACCAGCGACAGACCGACCGACACCAGAATGGCGACGACAAACATCCGAAGCACCTGTTCCCGCTCGCTCCGGACCAGGCTGTCGATCTCTCCGGCGGCCGAACTCATCGTGATGACGCCCAGGACCTGATCGTCGCGCATGATGGGCGTGGCCACGGTAAAGATCGTGTTGCCTGCTGCATCCCGGCCGGTTTCGAAGGCGGTCTGCCCCGTCATCGCGCGCGGCGCCATTTTCCGGCCCACCGCGACGGGTGGCAGCCGCTCTGCCTGGGGAGGCGCGCCCAGCAGGCTGGACATTGTTGTCCATACGCGGTTGAGGAAATTGGTGATGATCGTCGTCTCCGATCCGCTGCCCTCTGGCCCGGGCGCGCGCCGGTCAAGCCCTTCGGACGAGGCGACCATCCTGGCCGCCGGGTCGAACACGAAAAGATCCACCCCGGGGGGCAGGTCCAGTCCGGACATGACGGCCCGCGCGTCGATCCCGTCGCCCGAAGCCAGGTTCACCGGGCCGATTGCAGGAAGCCGCGCCTCGAACACGTCGGCAACCAGGTTCGCTTGCGAGATGAATGCCGATGCGCGTTGCTTGACCAGGCTGTCACGGCCGGGATTAAGATACAGAACGCCGGCCAGAAGGATGATCAACCCCAGCAGGTTGAAGATTATGATCTTGCGCGCCAGTGGCGACCGGTTGACGGAAAAGATCCCCCGTTTCCGCCGCCGGGCGGACAAGTCGGTATCGGTCTGCGTCGGGGCAACCCAGTCTTCCCCGAGAAGAACGAAACCGTCCGATGTGGGCCTTGAATCGCGCAAGTCAGCCCCCCGTGGCGGTCGCGATGGCATTGATCCGTCAGTTGATATTCAGGCGGCCTCGTTACTACTCTTCGTTATAGCGGTAACCGATGCCATAAAGCGTTTCGATCGCCGAGAATTCCGGGTCGGACTGGCGCATCTTCTTGCGCAGCCGCTTGATATGACTGTCGATCGTGCGGTCGTCGACATAGACCTGATCGTCATAGGCAACATCCATCAGTTGATCGCGGCTTTTGACAAAGCCGGGCCGCTGGGCGAGCGCCTGAAGAAGCAGAAACTCGGTCACGGTCAGCGAAACGTCCTTGCCCTTCCAGGCAACCGCGTGGCGCAGGGGATCCATGGTCAGCTCGCCGCGGACCATTACCTTGCTTTCCTCGGGCGACGGCCCGTCATCCGACGCGATGGCCTCCTGCCGGCGCAGAAGTGCGCGGATCCGCTCCACCAGAAGGCGCTGCGAAAAGGGTTTCTTGACGTAATCATCGGCGCCCATGCGCAGGCCCAGAACCTCGTCGATCTCATCATCTTTCGATGTCAGGAAGATCACCGGCATGTTGGTTTTCTGGCGCACCCGCTGCAACAGGTCCATGCCGTCCATGCGCGGCATCTTGATGTCGAAAACGGCC